>NZ_JACHIF010000004.1:104942-404942 GCF_014203045.1 Prosthecobacter dejongeii | reverse complement strand
GCAAAACCCAAAATCACAAGTTCGTTGAGCAGTTCTTCGGGGGCGTTTTGGGCTGTCTTCATTGTGAAAACACTATGGTCTAACAATGAAGTATATCAACGTTTACCAGACCTTTTTAGCAGATAGTTTCAGGCTTTAACTCAGCCTCCTGACATGCGTAATCCGTGAAATCGGGAAAGGTGCGATGCTCACGCTGTCCGCCTGGTTGCCACCCAAACAGTAAGCGGTGCGGCCCTCGATGCGGTCCAGAAGGCAGACGTGATTTCCCCCAGGCCTGGTCATCACGATGGTGTCCCCTCTCTGCCATGTCTGGGGCTTTTTCAGATCCACAGCTTTTCCCCAGGTACCCCATTCGGCAGCGCGGTAGTGCTCAGGTGGCACGCCGGTGGCGGTCTCAAGGCCCACGCCCCCTCTGAAGCATCCACACCAGGCGGTCTTACTGTCATCGCCATTTAGCCAGGTCGCTGCTTCCTTGATCCAGGCTTTGATCTTTGGGTTGCTCCCAGCTCCTGGCACTTCTTTCGTGCCGAGATATCTGAGGGCGGCGGCAAAGAGACGGGCAGAGGAAGAGGGAGGCGAAGTGCTCATGCTTCCTTTGCCATGTCAATCCAGCGCAGGAGAAATGAGGTGAGCTTCCTCAACTGGCATGCTAGTTTTTCTGATGCGCTTAATCTTACTCGCTGTTTTCAGTGTCCTCATCAGCTCAACGAATGCAGAGGAATTCGTCACTTTGATGGCTCCCGCCACGCCAGTAAATTCCTTCAGCGAGTCGGTGATTTTAAAAGCAGGCGACTGCTCTCGCATCCTCTACACGGGCTATGATACTGAAGGGGTTACGTCCAGTGGGGTCACTGTTGAAGTGACCATCGGCCAGTCTGTCTTCGGTTATCCATTAAGTGGGGCTACAGCCACGCTGGTCATAGCAGGCCCAGCAACTCTACGACTTAAAAAAAACTCTCCATTCTCACCAGCTGCCGGGTTGGTCACACTGGGAATCACCCGCGCCTTGACTGCTGAAAATGCAGTTCCTTCCAACGCGGTCGTCATTCCCAATGACGCAACGGGGCAATTCCAGGTGATTCTGGAATCCAGCACCGATATGATCACTTGGACTGCTGCCCTTCCAGGCACCTATGGAGGAAGCACCGAAAAGCGTTTTTTCCGCACTCGTATCCAGCGCACCCCGTAAGGCCCAGCATCACAGCTTGCGAGCGGCCTCGACTCGCTTGGCGGCCTCCTCAGCGATGCGCAGGGTGACTGGGCCGATCCAGCCGTCTTGCTTCGCTCCAATCGCAGCCTGTAGCTGCGCAGCTCGGCGGGTCTGGTAAGCCTGGATCCTGGAGGTGACCAGCCACACGCCCGTAGCCACCAGGCCAAAAGTAAGCTTCTCCAGCACATCACTCGGGATCTCGATCCCGAGGGTCGCTAGCCACGTCACAAGAGCGCCAAGCGCTCCACCGACGAGCCACTGAACAAGCATGCCGATCCGAGAATGCACAGCCTGGAGAAAAAGGGTGATGATTGCGTCCATGCCGCTAAGGGCATGTCAATTTTGTAAGGATTGCCACAAGATCGACAATCAACCTTGCGGCCTGTAGGCCCGAAGTCATCATCTCCATCCAATGCTTTTTACTTTTGGCTTTTTTTCTCTTACTAGCGCGGGGCTTGGCTTTGGGTTTCGGTTTCATATCGTTCCTGGATTTACACTTTTTCTCGGGAGGACTGGCGGCGGCGTGGGATGAAATTTTTGAGGTTCTGCACAGCGGAAAATTTGTCTTGGGCAGTTGGTGGTTAGCATCTGTTCCAAAATCACCCTCGCTCGTTGCCTTCTGGAGGTCCAAGTGCCGGTGGTGCCAGAGTTCCGGGCCATCTGATTCTGATTTAGTGGGATTCATGGGAATATTCTGAGTGGGTTTTTCGGTTTAATCACAGGACCCTTGGTGCCGTTGGTGCACGGCTCGGCTTGGATTTAGATTATGTTCCCGCCTTTTCGGCCGCTTGGCTTGTGGAGTTGGTTGATTAGACACGCCTCATTTTGACTTGGGCCTCGAGGTATTTCACCTGACCCAAAGCTCCCTTCGCTCACCCGCACTCCCTTCCCTCTTCGTACTTGACCCGTAAAAGAGTACTGTTCATACGTTCAGTATTATGGATTTCAAAACCGATGGCGGCGAAGTGCGCAGCACGGACTACTTCAGCTCAGGTGAGCGGCTGAAAGGCCGCGCCTGGCTCATGGTCATCCACACCACGTGGCACTTCTTTTTGCCGCAGACCTGCGGCGCTGGGGTGAAATTGGCCCAGGTGTATCCTATTGAAGCCGAGGAAGAACCAGAGGGGTGGATGTGGTGCCTGGATCTCGATGGCGTTACTTATCCCCTGCCTCTTCGGCAGATCCAGGGGCCCCGGCCCCGCCTGCCCGATCTCGGCCAGGTGCTTCGGCGTAGCTGCCTCCTCCACACCGATTATTGCGCCAAGCTAGGCCCGTGGTTCTTTGGAGCCATCCAGGTGGGCATGCAATCTCACGGCCGCACGCTTTACGTGGCCCGTGATCGGCGGCTGAAAATCGTATCCTGATACCCCCATGTGCAACCGTTACCATTACTCAGGCCGTGACATTTCCCGCATCGTGGAGAGGCTCCGCGTCTATCCCATAGCCCAGGAGCCGACTGACATCTGGCCCAGCAAACCCGCGCCGGTGTTGTTGCAGCGCCACGATCATCACGCGGCCATCGAGATGATGCCCTGGGGCATCCAGCCGGACTGGCAACGCTCCTTGCTGCTCTTTGCTCGATTCGAGACGGCCGCGATCAAGCAGAGCTTTCGCATGGCCTACCGGATGCGTCGCTGCCTGGTGCTAGCCACCGGCTTCTGGGAGACGCGCTACTTTGAGAGCCCTGATCAACCCATGGTCATCGCAGGGATCTACGATAGCTGGTATGAGGGCCGCGACACGCCAAGCCACGGTTTTACCATGCTCAGTGCCCCCGCTACGCCAGCGGTGCAGCCCTATAATGACCGCATGCCGCTCATTCTGCCTGAGGAGGCCTGGCAAACTTGGCTGGATCCCATCAGCACCTTAGAGCAGCTAGCGCCCCTCATGCGCCCCTGGCAGGGCGAGCTTGTAACCAAAGATCAACCTACTCTCTCCCCGCCCCGGCCAATCGAGAAGCCCGATCCGACTGAGCAGCTTGAGTTGCAGTGGTGACAAAAAAAGCCCTGCCATCTCGCGAAGGCAGGGCTTGAGACCTAACTTGGATCCCGACCATCACGGTCGCACGTTGGTCACTTGCTTGGCGCTCGTGGCCAGGGGAGGCGGCTGAGGCTTCGGCGAAACGGTGAGGAAGTATCCGCTGCCGCTGGTGCCAGCGGCGTAGTCGAACTGTTTGGCGAGCTCGCAAGAGCTAAGGGCCGCTGCGAAGGTGAGGAGGCTGAGGAGCTTAAGTGCTTTCATGGCAACTGCGCGGAGGTGTCAAAAAGGTTTCTCCGCGCAATTTTACCAGTATAGCCCTATATGGATTTTGATCTCACACCAGAGCAAGTTCGGGAGTTTGCCTCTCAGCATCGAGATGCAACAAACTTCCTCTATGGGGCAGCTACCGATTATGCAATGTTCCGTTGCTGTATGTTAAACGGGCTCCCAGCCGGACTGCAGCTTGGAGCGACAACATGCGAGAAGTTCATGAAGGCTATGCTCTTGTTCAAAACGCCGATAAAGCCAAAGAAACTCTCTCATAATCTACGAATTATGCAGGAAAAACTATTCCATCAGCAGATTATTGACCTAACTCCATATAACGCAACAATCAATGGCCTTGAAGCTAATTACAACGGCCGATACCACGACAATGAAAATGGATCAAAAGCGTATTCAACTAAAGAGCTTGATAAGATCGACGATCTGATCTGCCATTTGAGTTCAAATCTGAATGCACCAAAAGAGCTTTTGGTCTTGGCAGGCTTAAGCGGCCGCCTCTACAACACACTTACCAAGACTGGCTTGGTCACACCAGACGAACACTGGATATTAAAGAAAAACAAATCCTTAGTGCCACTGCTACCAATAATGAGGCAAACTTTGAACGAGTGGATCGAATACTCCCAGTCCTTTATGGCAGATTCGGCTTCCCAATCCGATCCTCAATGAGCTTTCGCGTGACCGACTTATAATGGTCGGTTTGCTCTTTGGTGAGGCCTATCAAGACCGCCATGTCTTCGCGGTTGCCCCGAAGGGCGTCATTCATCTTTTCCTCGCGTGCCTCCACGTCTTTTTTGTGCTCGGCCCAGGTCTCAGCCATCTCCTTTTTATGCTCGGCCCAAGTCTCGGCCATTTCCTTTTTGTGATCGATGCCTTGCTGAAGGTAGAGCTTGCCGATGAAAACGACGGCAATCAGGAGCACAACCTTCATCGAAAGATCTTCCCAGCCTTTGTAGTCGCCGGAGATATCGGCGAGGATGGCACTAAAGCCGAGAGCCGAGGCGAGCATAAGCTTGATCTCAAAGGCGAGGTCGGAGAATTGAGGGAGCATGGTCTAACGAATGGTTGAACAATGATGGTACTTATTTAGCCACCCAGCCTGTGTTGCCGGTGCCTGACTCCTTGATGTAGAGAGTCGTTCCCGCGCCCCCATCCAGGCGGGTGTAAATTGAACCTACCTTTGCTGTGACGACCGACTCTGGACTGCCAAAACCTGACGACAAACTGACGCCGTCAGCAGTCGTGTGATATTCCATTTTACGGGCTGTTCCCGTGCCTCCAGCCTGGGGGATAATCTGCCCAACGGTGCCACTCCATCGGATGGCAATACGCTCGTAATTGGTGTTTGTGGTCGGGTCTGAGTCCGTTGTGCGATACACGCTAAAAGCCTGCGCATTTGATGAATTCCGCAGGCCCATCGCGCCAGCAGCATCACGCCTCAAGATGGTATCTGGGCTGCTAAACCAAAAGCCATCAGCGGTGAATCCAATGCCAAATTGGTTTCCCACATTGACCCCAAAAACGGAGTGCAAAGAGATAGCATCCGCAACGACAACATAATTAGCATTCAGTCTCGCAGCTCCACTACCTAGAGTCAGACTCGTGCCCGTAGCCTCACCAATGTCGGGGGTGACTAAAGCGGGTGTATTTGCAAACACTGCCGCACCGGTGCCGGTCTTATCCGTCAATGCACTGCGCAGATTGCTAGAAGATGGCGTCCCTAGAAAGGTCGCTATTCCACTCCCGAAATTTGTGATTCCTGTCCCTCCTTTGGCCACGCTCAAAGTGCCCCCAATGCTGGTCAGACTCAGCGCGCTCTGATCTACAGCGAGGGTAATGGTACCAGCTCCGTTTGTGACTGTGATTCCTGTACCACCCGTTAAGGTTGATCTAGCATAAATGCCACCGCTTGTCACCCCGATCAAAAGCTGCCCATTAGTCGGCGAGCCCGAGACCCCCGTGCCCCCTTTGCTAGTCGGGAGCGTGCCTGTGATGTAAGAGCCAGCCAAGCTATGCGTGTGGCTCGCTAGACTCACCGCCGAGGGCGAGCCTTCTAAAGACGTGGTATTGGCCCCGGCTGCTGTGCCGAGTTGCAAGTAGCTGCGAGCCGTTGGTTCATCTGCAAGCGTCAAAAAGCCTCTCCCGAAGCTGGTGGTCGTTAGAGCGGCGATGCTCGTGAGATTGGAGTTTGAAGGCTGATAACTTGAAAGGTCACTCAACAAGGCCACCGTGCCCGCGAGATCCCGCCAGGTGATCGTGCGGCCCGTGGTCAATGCGCCCGTGAAGGTCAGGGTGGCACCCGTGATCGTGCTTGCCACGTTGCTGAGCCCCCCGCCCCCGCCGCTCCCGAGGCCAATCAACGTGCTACCTTCCAGGGCCTGGATCGTCGCACCGCTGGCAATCACCAGAGTGCCGCCAGCGCCAATCGTGATCGTCTTGCCGGTGGGCACGTTGAAATTCTCAGTGAGCGCATCTGACTGGGTATTCTTTTTGAGCGTTTCTTCAGCGCCCATGGCGCATCCGCAAAGCATCGCGCCTAACCAAAGGTGTAACAGTGTTTTCATCATGCTTTTCTCTCCCAAAATTTCTCATTTGTGCCGCCTGCGTAGTCCGTGCCGCGCACGTAACCGATGCCGTCCGTGGCCGTGGTGCCAGACCGTAAAACCCAAAACTGCAGCTCCTCACCGATGAACAAAACCGCCACGGTGCCTGCTGGCAGAATAGCTGTGACCACGCTATCGAAGTCCGTGGGCTCTCCACCCGTGAGAGCGGTGATCGATAGGTAATGCCTCAGCGTCTTAGCCATCGCAGGCCCAGGTGACGCAGACTCCTCGCCGGTGATATAGCTATTGCAGATCGTCACCGGAAAGGGCAGCGACCGCCGAGGCGCATCCTCAGTCGCCAGCGTGAACTCAATCTGGGCCATCACGACGGACTGGTCTTTGCCTTCCATCCAAGCCGCAAGGCCCTCACTGGCCACCAGCGCCGAGAAGAGGTAACGTGTCGCCGCCCCGGCCCCTTGCTGCGTCCATTCAGCATCCACAAACAGAGCGAGAGATGCGTGCTGAAGCGGTTTTTTGAAAACGATCATCCCCGACACCGCCACATCCAGCTCTTGCGGAACCGCGCCACTCACAAACCCCACCCGAAGCGCCAGCGCCGTGCCTACGATGGCCCGCACGCTGGGCGCACTCGTGTCCACATTCCCGGCCTGCACCTGGCCTGTAGCGATGTCGATAAAGAGGGTTTGTGGATCCACTCTCCGCCAAGGATGTCAAATCAACGGAATGTCCATCAAGGCAGCTCGCAGAAGGTCACCGATGCCCCCGCTTTAGCGGTGATGGCACTGCCTGAGATTTCGGATGCAAAACGAGCGATCACATCACCATCAGCCGTGGCGGAAATCACACCGGCAATGATGGCCACATTTCCAGCAGCCAAGCTCGTAGCATTGCAGGCAGCGGGCAGATCATAGGCGCTGGCAAAATTCACCGTATCACTAGCGGCCGTGAGTGCATAGGTGCTACGATAAGCCAAGAGGTTATTCGTTGGACCATTGATCGACCAACGGCTCCCCGTTGAAGTGGCGGCCGCCGTGTATGGAATCAGGAATTCAAATTTGTATCTTTTCCCGGCCTGCACAGGAAAGGATAACCCGGTCACATTGGCCAAAGTATTGGCCACAGCGTTGTTGTTGATCACATCGGTCGTGATGCTACGCACGCTCGGGCGCAGCAGACTGGCCGAAGGTAAAGCCGAAGCATCTTCATCCCCACGCCAAACATTGTTTTGAATTTCCAGCTCGACCTTTTGCGAGCGCCGCCAATCTCCCAGGCCTGGGCGTTTCCAGGCAAACTGAGCCTGCAGTTTCACGGCGGCATTTTCGGCAGAGGCCCCCACCAGTAAAAGCTCATTCAGTGCTGCCTCCTCATAGGTGATAGCGGCCTCATAATATCCGGTAGCCACATCGTAAACCCAGGTATCCGCAGAAGCGAGAGCAGCGCCACTGTAAACCCCTGGCGGCTTGGCCGCGAAGATGAAATCCTCACTGGGAGCCTGCCAACGAACCCCATCACGCAGGAGTTCCAAAGTGATCGTTTCTCCACTGCCACGGATGGCCTGCAAACGAGTGATTGGCGAATCCAGGCCAGAGCTTAGAACAAGAGTGTTTGTGGTCGTCTCAAAGATGATTTTCATGATCTTAATCAATTAGTACTGCGATGTATCTCGCACAGTTGGGATCTCGATCGGCTTTCTCCGCTCCTGAAGAAGGCGGTAAACATGCCGGTCAAAATCTTTCAGATGCCTAACAAAATGCAGCGCAATTCCGTCCGGATATTTATAAAGATCCGTTTCTTCTTCGGCCTTCCAGGCACCTTTCACAATCCCATCGTCGAATTCGCCATCAAACCTGTAGTACTGCGCGACAATTTGCGACTGCGGAACCACTCCAGCGAGAATGTAATCTCCAAAAGAACGAAAATCGCGAGCAAAGCAAAAACCCGCAGAGCGTTCAAATCGGTAAGCTTCCTTCACGGGGTTATCCCCTGGCAGTCCAGGAACGTAGCGCGTGCCCCACAACTCCAGATCGAAAGCAGTCCTGAAAGCAATCTTGGGTTGCCAGCGCTTTTTTAAATACCGCGTGATCCACTCCATGTAACTGCGTAGCATCCACATCGGCAAGGGACCGCTGTGCTGTCTAAAAAAGAAGGGATCTGGTAATTCAAGATCCATGGTTAGGCAGCGCCGTTAGGTTCCACCGCTTCCCAGTAGCTATATTGCACAGTCACATCGTGCTCAGATCGGCCGGCCAGCAGTCGCTCTGCCGTGAGGTTGTCGATCCTCCACAGGTAAGGGTAATTGAATTGAAAGCTCGTCACAAAAGCCGTCAGAGCACTGGAGAAGATGGTCGGAGTATCCGTGGGCACATCTGCACCTAAGAGCACCTGCCCTACTTTGTCTGTCGGTGGATCCCCGTCGATCAAAAAGCGCTCCGTCATCTGCAGCCGCTGCTGAGGCACTCGATAGGATTGCGGATACTCACTGATCGTCGGAATGGTAGCCCCCACCGTGATCTCTTTGCTGTTCGTCGAATAGCGACGTTTCACTGCTTTCGGAATGTAAATTCCTCGGCAGCTGCAGCTCACCCGTGAGACATAACCATTGAGATTTTCTTTCTCCAGATCTTGAATCACCAACGAGGGGTAAAGCGGGTGCGAAGAGTGTTGCACGTAAGCCTCAGGCCTCACCGTTAAAAAGGCGAGCGTCCCCACGTCCCAGCCTTCTTCTGGCTGACTCATCCGGTCGGCGTCTAGCTTGTCAGCCCCATCAAGCAGGCCATCGGCCTCCCAGCGGTGCTCGTGATCCAGGCCGTCGATCCAGTCGATGGTGTCACAGCTCTTAATTCGCATGTGAGGGTAACCAGGCGGCACGGATCCTTTGCGAAAGCTTCGCGGGCTGTCAGTCTGCCAATGACCATAAACGGCATCCAGACCCCGAAGCCGCTCCGAACGCTTATCAGGCTCCAGCCGAAAGCATTTTTCTCCATAAACGATGACACGTGGGGCGCTCATAAGCTAAGGCGGGCCAGGATTTCAGGAAGGGTTTGGATGATGATTTGAGTCACTTGAGCCGTGGAGTCCTGAGGGGTGGCATTGGCGGCCGCTTCGTTCTTCTTCGCCTGATCTGTGACCTGGCTCTGATCGCGGTTCTTCTTCCGCTGCAGTTCATCGTAGGCATCCAGGCCAGGCGTTTTGAAGGTATCCTTCAGCCGAGTCTTTTGCATCGTGTCGTACGCATCCAGGCCTGGCGTATTCACCTTGCCTCGTGACGGGTCGGTCTGATCCCGGTAAAAGTCACTTAGGCCGCTAGGGCCACGATCCGGCCCGCCCTCTTCTGGCGTGCGGATGTGCGCATCGATGCGCTTGCGGCCATCGGTAACGCGCCGGCCGTTTTCATCGTAGCGGGAATCTTTCGAGCTGCTCTGCTGCTCTTTGATCCTCTGCTGAAGGTCAATACGCTCACGAGCCATCCGGAGGGCCTCAGCTTCGCTGACATTCGTTTGTTCGATGATGCGACGCTTGAGCTCTTGCACATCGAGATCCCGCTGTAGCTGCTCAGCCAGTTCCTTGCGGCCATCGGCTTGAGCTTTGAGGATATCCATCTCGGCATGAAAGTCCGCCAGGGCTTCTGCGCGTTTCTGGCGAAGTTTGTTCTCGGCTAATAGTTTAGCGGCGGTGCTTTTTTCCTCTCGCTCTTTTTTCTCGCGCGCCTGGTCACGCTCTTTGTCGGTTTTCGAGGTGCTGTCTTCGGCCTGCTGATCCGCCTCAGACATCACCTTGGCCAAGTCTTGAGCGCGATTGAGCTGCTCCATGGCTTGCAAAGCCCCTTCGAAGTTTCCACGAGTAAACCGCAGGCTCACAAGCTCTTTCATACCTTCGATCGATGCCTCGAAGAATAGGCCGCCTGTCTTCTGCATTTCTTCGAAGATTGCAGCCTGGGCCTCAGCTGCCGCGCGGTAGCGTTCCGCAGGCGGCAAAGCTTTCATTTCCTCTTCAGCAATGCGCTGCTGCAGCTCGACCACTTTCTCTTTGGCCTTGATTGATGCCTCACTGGCTTCTTCTGAATTCTGATTGGCGGATTGCTGCTCCGAAGCACGGGACGACTCGCGCAGCTCTACCAATTCGCGCGCTTGCCGAAGTGACTCAACAAAGCTAACCCCCGTTTCCTCCCGGATCTTAGCTGCCTCAGTCTCCACATCGAGATCTTGCTGCCGCATAACTGCGATCTTTTCCAGGATCTTGGCGCGCTGCTCTTCCGTTAGATTTGGATCATCAGCATGCCGCTGTAGTGTGTCCGCTTTGCTGTTTCGTCGCGCCTGCTCATCAGCTAACCTGGCGGTATCAATATCGTCCTTACTCGGCATCACGCCGGCAAAGGGGTTCAGCTTTGCCAGCTGCTTGATTTTGGGATCATTTAGAATCTCGGAGGACAGATTTTTAAAGCCATCACGAAAGACGTAGAGATAATCACCGATGGCATCCCCAGCTTCCCGAGACGCATCAGCATTGCCCTCCAACCATTCAGCAAGCTCGCGAGCGCTGCTCACCGCCTCATCAAATCCGCCCTGGGTGAGATTTCCGAAAGTCTTGGAAACGGCGCTCCCGAACGAGCTAAAGGCCACCTGAGCACCATCACCTGCCTCGCCAAATTCCCCAAGCTTATCCGTGAGGAAGGCGAACATGTCACCCCCGGAAGACTTGATCCGGTTCACTTCCTCATTCGTGATGCCAAGGATCTTCGCAATCTGGGAATCTTTGGTGATGTTGCCGCTGAGGATGGAGCGGTATTCCTGAGTGAGCTGATCCAAGGGCAAGCCGGCATTCGCCACCGCGTTGGCGAATTTTGCAGTCAACTCGACGTTTTGCATCGTGGTTAGGCCGATTCCCTTAGCCGTGGCCAAAGTCTTCATGAAGCCTAACGTCAGATCTTCCAGGCCGCCCGCTGTGATCGGCTCCAGCTCAATGATGCGCTCCAAAGCCTTAGCGGCCTCGTTCTTCGCAGCCGCTGCATTGAGCCCATCGAAACGACGTAACACGTTAGCGATACCCACCTCAGCATTATCGAGCGTAAGATTGAAATTTCCGCCTCGACTGCCCACTGAACCGACAGCCGCTAAGGTCGTCGCAATACCACCCGCCACCAGTCCTCCTGCTGAGTTCAAGCCCCCACGCATGCTGGCCGCAAGGCTGGCTCCAGCTTTACGACCCTCCGTTTCCACATGCCGATGGAAGCTCCTGAAATCAGGATTTTGCACGCGTAGAGCTTCCTTCGCGAGCAATTGAGACTGCGCCTGTGACAGTTCCCGTTTCAGGGCCATCGCATCCGTGCGAACCTTGTTAATGATGGCTTGGTATCTCTCAGTTTTTCCGAGAATAGCCTGCTCAATACCGGCAGACTGACGCATTAGATCCTCTTTCAGCTTCGCAGCGTCGCCACGAGCCTTTGCCAGGTTTTGCTGGTATTCGGCAATCTCAAGTCGCAGCGCAGAAACAATGGCACTCATTTTTTGGCAGATTTGAAGCCCGTTTCTCGCGCGAGAGTGGCGAGGTATTTATCCCACATATCATTCAGATCCTGGGTGCGGACCTGCATGGCCCAGGCGATGCGGCGATTGATGTCTCGCACATTGCTGGCGTAGCCGACTTCATCCGTCGCAATGAGCTCGATGCGACGATCATTGATGATGGCGCGAAAGTTGCCAGGGCCATTGGCTTTACCGACACCGTAGGGCAACTTGCGACCGAGGGCACGAAGCGCCGGAGCCCAGCCGGAAGCAAGCCACCACACGTGACTCTCTTCCTGCTGAATGTAGCTTTCGAGCGACTGCGGATTTCGAACGAAAAAGACGATCTCTTTCCGGCGCTTGCGACGTTGGGCAGGGCTCACCCGTTGATGCAAGGTGCCACCATCAAAACTAGAAAAGCTCTTTCCCGTGGCAGCACGGACGATCTTGCTGGCATCATCGTCATTCCCCTGTTTGTGAAGAAACCAAAAGGCGGAAGCTGAGGCGGCGGAAGTGCCTTTGATCGCGTCATAGGCATCCCCAGGAGTGCCGTAGATGCTGCGGATATCGGCAGCAACCTTCGCTTTCCCCTGTCGCTCAGCTTTGAGCCCCGTGACACCTTCGGAAGCTGGCGGCGTGTAGCGGGCTACCTTGTCCAGCACGATGCCGAATTCGCCCTTAACCAATGCCACCATGCTTTTTTTGCTCCCGGAAGCGAAACGCTCAAAAGCCGCCTGGTGGCTTTGTGATTGTACGATGATTCCGGAGGACATGAGATGGGGCAGCTTTCGCCAAAGCGCTCATGTCAAAGTGACGACCGCCACGTGGCGGTCGGTCAAAGATCGATCATGGAAGCGAAGCCCTCGGTTTTCCAGCGCTCTAACTTGTCGCGTAGCTTGAGCATCTGCCGGCCGCTACGGCTCAGGCGTGGATCCGGCCAGACGAAGGCCCCGCCATGCAGGATGCCGCTGGCCAGAATCATCCCGTATGCTTCAGTGAGGCTGATTTCCCATCGCATCTCATCACGAGTGACTCCGCCTAGATAGGCCCGAGACAGCAGCGCATAGAAATCCGCGCTGCGCACGGGCAGGGCTAGTTTCCCGAGTCAGCCCTTCCCTTTTTTCCCGGCTGAGGCATGGCCATCATCTGTTCGTGCTGAGTGGTCAGCTGTAGGGCCGTGAGGCAGGCGAGCTCGAATTGATCCGGACGAATGTTTGCCTCACTCCATTTGGCGATCGCTGAAAAGAACCGCTCGACACGCGGGCCCCGAAGATGCGCCAGCTCCTGGGGATCATGAGCGGCGATGAAGAGGATCTTTTCTGCCGCTGGAACATACGGCAGAATATCTACAAAGTCAGTCAAAGGCGGGGTGTCGATTCCCCTGGCTTTGGCCCATTCAGCGCCCCGAAGCTGAAGCCTTCCCAATTCTTCCAACGGAGGTCCAGGGACATCCATAGCAATCAGCCGCATGGCCAGCAAATGCCGCTCACGAGACCAAGGTTTGAGGGGCATATCCTCGCCAAAGAAAGGCTCTGCAGCGAGATCCCAAGCAAGCTCGCGCGCCTCAGCCGCCCGCGCTGCAAAGACTTCATCTTCCTGGGGGCCCGGTGGGGGCGTTTCAGGTGCAGGAAGGATGGGAGCTGGAGCTAAGGCCTCAGCAGGGATCTCAGCTTCCAAAGGTGCCAAGGGGAGTTCAGAGTTTGCAGTCATTTCGTCCAAAAAATAGGGGGGCTTTTCATGTGTCTCGTCACGTGATCCATCACGTGACCAGCGGCATCGACGCTCACAAGCGCCTGCTTGGCCGCCAGGATCTCCGTAGAGGCTCCATCGCCGGTGACCCGGTGCGAGGCCTCATCAATCATCAGGAGCTTCTTTTGAGTCTCCAGCTCACGCTTGAGCTGTGTCCTGGAATACAGCGCATCGTAGCCAATGCAGAGCGGATGAAGCGGCTGCTGAATCTCCAGCCATAACCTCAGAGGATCGGCTTCTGTCGGGGAGCGTCTGGAGAGCACTTGCGCATCATGCACATGCCTCTGACCGTCGCTAAGGAGCACCGGATACCCTGTGCGGGCCATCTCGAAGACATGACGGGGAGACGAACCCGTAATGCGCAGCAAAGGCACCCCCAGCATGCCCAGGCAGGCCGCCAGGCGTAAATCATCAATGCTCACACGCTCTGGCGAAAATGCCACCGTCGCAGGCTCCTGACCAAGCACGTAGCGTGTCATCAACCCACCCGCCACGCTCACCACTCGCAGAGCAGATCCTTGTTTCTGAGCTTTGAGAAGCTGGTCATAATTATGCTGGGCATTCATCATGACGCACAGCAAGTGCAAGGGCTCACGTTGAGCCAGTTCTCCGCTTTGCCACTGGGCTAACAGCGCCGATGCAAAGAGCGAAGGAAAGCGCAAACTCTGAGGCTGGAAAAGGAACTGAACGCGCATTTCATCCCGGCGCTCATGGATGATGACTTCGGCTTGATATGGAAATCCTAAAGCCCGAAAACAAGCCGCCAGGCGTGTTTCTGTGATCAAGATCGTATTCGCAGAGGCACTCATGGCGGCTTAGGGAATTGGGTGAAGAGCCGAGGCTCGATTTTTCAAAGTTTTGGTTAGGCGAGAAGCGCGATGGGATCCTTGCTAACAGTCGGCACGTAAGTCATGCCGATGGTGCAGTTGGGCGCATCCTCTCCCAGATCCGTCTTGGCACTGCTGATAAACAGCAGCTTGTTTGGATCGCGAGTGTAACCATGACGCTCCAGGGCTGGGATGGGATTTGGCCCTTCCGTTGCTGCTGCGAAGTGAGCACAGGCTGTGATCGCCTGGCCGACGTAGCTAGCAGGCAGGCCATGCACCAAACCATCCGCATTCGGGATGATATCGCCCTTGAGCTCGATGGCTAAATCGCCGCGCCAAATCTGGATCTGGCCAGTCTGACCCAGTTCACCGGGTGAATGTTTCTTTTTCTTTTTGATCTCCTGCTCAGGCGTAAAGCTGACGGTCTGAGTGAGAAAGCCCGTCTCGGCAAATTCCTGACGGTCGAAGTTTGGCAAAGTGCCGTAAAGTTGAACGGCTGGAACTGGAGCAGGCATGGGAAGAGAAATGAAAGGTGGATGGACTAACCAGTGATAACGCCAGACGATTAAGGGGCCGTCGCCGCCGCACCTGAGGCATGCCCGCGCGCTCGAAACGAGGCCGTTGTCGTACTGCGAGCAACCATGATGACGGTCGTGAACCAGCCCGTGGTCACATCCGCTACAGGCGCAATACCTCCAGCCGTGGCACTCGCCACGTAAACGGGAGCCGAGGTGCTGAGCGTGAAGCCAGGCGTGAATGCCGGATCTTCGCTGCAAACTAAAGCGGGTTGCCCGGCCGCACCGCCATTGATGGCGATCCCAGCGAGCTCGGTTTTCCCCGCCACATTCACATCGGTGAGGTAGTAACGGCTATCCGGGCCCACATATACCGGCTGACCCGCAGTCACGGCTTCGCCGAATGTCCCCGGCATGATGACGGCCAGAGAGCTGACCCGCACGTTGGCGGCCGTTACCGACACATCCGCCGCATGAGCAGGCCGGGAAGAAATGAGACCAATGGCAGCAAAAGCAGCCAGCGAAGAAAGAAGCGAGAAGCGTTTTTTATGATTCATGACAAGGAGTAAGGAGTGCCTAACGACTCCGATTCATTGTCAAATCAGCGGCGATACCGCGAGGGTGTAACTCACTGAGGTGGCGTAACTGACCTCCTGAGTGATCTCACCACGAAGAGGAACAGCAGCGCCGCCAAAGCGGGTGCAAAGGAAAGCATAGCCCGCCTTCCGCTCGCTCGGCAGAGCGGCAACAAAGGCAGCAAAGGCCGCGAGATCTCGCAGACGATTATCAATCAGATGCAGCCAGGCGCTCGCATCCGGGCGGGTTGTCTGCTGCCCCACCGGCACTGCATTTTCATCTGTGCTTTTCAGCCAGGTCGCTAGCACAGGCGTCACCATCACCACGCGTTTCGATCCCGAGGATTGTTTGGGATCCTCACGGGCGGCAATGATCAGCGATGGGCGCGGGTATTCCTGGCAGGAATCCATCAACATTTTCTGGATGTTCGGGACGCCTTTAGCGGCTGACTCGGGCGTTGATAGGTAATCCAGAACCAACTGGGCCATGAAGATATCAGGCAGGGTTGTCATAGAGGTGCGTTCCCTTCCAATACCCACACCGGGGAGGCCTCATCATCGCCCTCGATGCTGGTCAGGTTGTAGATCCGGCCCAAATACTTGAGCTTGTGTTTTGTTTCTGGCCGCTCAGGCAGTGTCGAAACCCCCAAGGGTGTTTTCTTCGGCATTTGAACGGATAGCGTTCTCACGTGCTGCAGGCCGTATTCTTCGGCTTTGGCCGCATTGTCTCCGCTCTCGACCACGCAGTGTTCAACGGGGTGCTCAGCATTCCCGATCATCAGCGTTACAGAACCCTTGAAGGGGCTGGCAGCCATGCCTCGCATCATGGCCTGTTGGAAAGCAGAAGGGCTCATGTGAGATCCAGGGAGAAAAGCTTCTGGCGGAGCGCGCACACAAGGTCAAGCAGCTGCTCAGCCGCTGCTTGATTGCCTGGAGGATGATCCACGGCCGCGAAGTTTTTTGCCTCATCATAAAGGCTGAGATTGTACTCCCATTGGAGCTCCACAATGACCCTTTCCTCTTCATTGACCCCCGTGATCATAAAGCGGCGACGGCCGCTTTTTCGATCCAGATCATTCGTCAGCTCTTTGATATCGGGCATGTGCACAGGGGGGTGTCAAAAAATAAACACCTTACCAGCGAAAGCGGTAAGGGGTTTTGGAGATGCACGGTAGCAGACTATTTTTTATCGGCCTTCGCATCGGCAGCGGCTTTCGCATCGGCAGCGGCTTTCGCATCGGCAGCGGCTTTCGCATCGGCAGCGGCTTTCGCATCGGCAGCGGCCTTCGCATCGGCAGCGGCCTTCGCATCGGCAGCGGCCTTCGCATCGGCAACGCTTGAATCTACCAAAGAACAGCAACCGAACCTGCCAGCGTCAACAGGACAGCGACTGACGATGATGTTGCCCTCCTCATCGCCGATGTCCAAGGTGCCATCCTTGTGTTCTGCGATCACGAGGAGTTCCACGTCCGGGCGATTGAATTGATGATAACGAACTGTTTTGGTAGCCATACAAAAAAGCGGTTGAAGGTTCTGTTAGACCGAAGCTCTTAAAACTTCGCTTTGAGGAAGAAGCTCACCGCAGTGTTGTCGCCACCCACGGCCAAAACAGTGGCCGCCGCGCGCAGATAACGCCGCACAGTCGCAGGTAGCACCACACTACGCGACAACGCAGCCGCGCCTACGCCCCCTGCACCCGTTTGAGTGATGCTGTTGAGTGCCGCGATATCTGCAAAGTTCACACCATCAGCCGAGTCTTGCAACTTGGTGATGATGGTCTTGGTATCGGCCAGCGCAGGAACAGCCGGAACGCCGAATTCAAATTCGACATTTTGAAGCGAGACACCGGGACTATCGCCGCGCAAATCAATGGCGGCGGTGTAGGCGGTCGCTGCCGCTGCCGGCAGTGCCTTGGTTTTAATCAGCAGGAGATCTTGAGCAAATTTAGCCATAAAAGTAGAAGTGAAGAGTGAAGTTTAGGTGAGGCATTAAGCCTCGATTGCGTCAGTGTTTGGGATGCTGTCAGTGGCGATGATTGGCACACCATCGACGTCTGCCGTTGGCACAGGCGCAGAGACTTCCACGCCGTCACCGGTGCGTTGCAACGCCGCCATTGTCACAGCGCTGCGAGAGGTGCGGAGCTGAGCACGCGAGCGACGACTCATGAACCAGAACGTCGGGGAAAATCCAGACGGGAGAAGCTCCTTAGCTGTCACGAGAAGGTTATCCGTGCAACCCTTGCCAACCTCCGCCGTGACGTTGGCGATTCGGACCACACAAAATTTAGCACTGCATTGCAAACCGACCCAGCCTAGCAGATCAGCAGCACGGCCAGCGAAAGGTTTATCGTTTTCATCGCGCAAGGTTTCGTCGCGGAAGTCACCCAAGTTAAAGATGTCGCCCGCGCCACCGATCAGGCGGCAGTAATCTTCGCCCATGATCACTCCATAAATGGAGCTTGCCGTATTCGCCGCCGCACCCGTGGCATTGAGAGTGTAAGCACCCCCGAAAGGCGTGAAAGCTTTCAAGCCGGGGAAACCCTCAGCTTCGTTAGCCACACCATTAAAGATCTGACTCCCGATCTCCTGCATGGAAGAAAGCATAACACCCGAAGACTCGCGCGCTTCAATGGCTGCCAAGCCCCCGCTGTCCGCCTGGCCGGCTGCACGATCATACTCAACCCGGCCGGAGAACAGAAAGCACTTATGCTCCCGCGATTCGTAGCGGCTTTTGGATGGATCAACGCCTTGGTTGATTTTGCGAAAACCCGTGGTGGGCAAGCCGATACGATGAAGAGTCTTGTAGCTGATTCCGCTCTCCAGTTGCGCCATTTCAAATACCTGCAGCTCGGGGGCGCGAATGATGTTTTCTTCGACCAGGCCACCGATCAGCGGATCGGGACGAACCAGGTCTAGCATGGTCAGACGCTCACAAAATTCGCCCGTGTATTGGGGCTTAATCAGAGCGAGACCACCAACACACCAGATGCTGAGACCGACGATGAAGCCGTGATTAACGGCCAAGAGCACACAAAGGAGCGAGAAAACAATTTTAGCGGCAAGGCGAAGAGTCATAAAACGAGTAGGTAGAAAGAAGGGTGAGGGTGAGAGATTAGGAACGACGTTCGGCCAGGGCAGCTTTGACCCGTTCGCGAGGAGAGAGGGCAGTGAGGTCGGGCTTATCAGCCTTTGCTCCTCCTACTGGGCCAGCGCTGGCCGCTGTTGTGCGAGAAATGCCGTGAGCATCGAGACCTTTGAGGTGTTGCACCTCAGCGGCTAATGCAGTGATCTGCGTTAGCATGGGAGCCATTGCAGCGGTAACCGCAGCAGCGACCGAATCAGCGACCGGCGCGGCAGCGGCTGCCGGTGGAGGGACAACAACAGGATCAGCCTCAGGCGGGGTAGCCGTTGCAGCGGGGGGAGTTGTAGGAGCCGCACCCCCGCCAGCGGGCGGCGTATCGGTGGCGGCAGTGAAGAGAGGAGTGCGGGGCTTCAACATAGGAGTGGTGGAAGGTGTCGGCGTGGCGATCGGTGGTGACGCATTGTCAAAAAGAGCCCGTATGCTCTCGGGCATTTGACGAGCAAGGGTGGCCTTATTCGCGGGCGCGTATGCTGTGAGAGCCACATCATCCAGGATTGTATCTGCCAACCTCAGTTCCGCCGCTTGGCGACCCGTTAGCCAGGTCGTTTGCGACATTCTGAGATGCCAGTCTGCGAGCGTTCCACCCGCTTTTGCCTGATAGGCCGTTGCGATCGCTTCATTGCAGGCCTGGAGACTGTTGATAGCGTCTTGCAATGCTTTGACGTCAGAGCCCGCTGCCCAAAACTCCGCATCGTGGATCATCATGAGGCCATTCGCAGCGATCCTCAGCTCATTGGCCGCCATGGCAATCACGGTGGCAATAGAAAAAGCATAACCATCAATCGTACAAACGACTTTAGCCTTCTGGCGGGCCAGAATGTTATGGATAGCAATGCCATCGGTAACGTTCCCACCCTCAGAGGTGATATAAACATTGATCACGTCAACTGGGCCCAGCGCTTTCAAGGCTTCTTCGAATTCCTGCACCGTGCCAGCGCCGCCAGTATCATAGCTCTCACCAGTCCAGTAGTCGTAACCCTCCGAGGCCATGCCAATGTAACCACGGAGCCGAATCTCGGCTGCAGGTTTGTCAGCCAGCGCTGTAATGGCAAACCAGGATCCGTTTTGCTTGGGAGGAACGGCTGAGGCAGTGATGAAAGAAGGCCGAGGCTGAGTCATACCCAGCCAGCTAGATGTCAATGACGACCGCCACGTGGCGGTCGTTCATTCTACTCCTTAACCGTTGTTAGCTTGGCTACCAGGTCACCGATATCAACGCCTAACTGGGAGGCCAAACCTGTCATGGCTTGCACTTGAAGCGCATCGATGCACATGAACCAAGGCAGGCCTTTTTTAGCTCCGTAAGCAATGTTATCCGCTATCTCATCCAAGCGAGCATGCCGGACCGATTCGCCATCCAGGCCTAACGCATCGCAATACTGCTCGACCGTGCCCGTGAAACTCCGCAGCTTTTCCTGCTCGGCTTTTTCATCTCGGCCGGCATCAATGCTTGGATCGACTCCACCTTTCCAATTCACGTCGCGCCAGTCATCCACGAGCGGGAGGAGCTTTTGCTGAATGGCATCCCCGATGACAAATTCCCACACCTCCTGGCAGTATTGCTGCCGCACTGGGCGACGGATTCTGTCATGAGCTTTTTTGACTTTGCGAAGCACCATCCTGATAGCACCAGAGCCGAGGCCCATCAAATTCAGCAGGTATTCAGGCGGATATTTCAGGCAAAACACAAGCTCCGTCCAGAGCTCCTGCAGAAGCTGATCAGCCGTAACAGGATCCTGATTCTGGTAAAAGTTGATGGATTCCCCTTCCTTCAAAACGGGAATGGAGACGCCACCCGCCAGCTCGACATATCGTACACCGTTATCGACCGCAGCGCCTTCTTCGTTCAGCTTGGTGCCTTTCCTCACCGCGCTGCGCATGCTTGCCGGATTTTCGCCCGTCGGTGTCTTGATGGCACCCAAGAAATAGGCGCGAATCTTGGAGGCATACATACGCACCGATTTACGGTCTAAGGCATCAAGAGCACTGGAGTTGCCGCTGAAAAGCCATGGGGTTCCATGGCGCTGATTGAACATTCGATCGGCGTAAATGTGCAGCATCTCTGACGCGTCTTTAATCTCATAAGAACTGCCTGCTAAGATGCCTGGAGAGGTCTGCTTGATGATGCTGTATTTGCGAGCCACATCCAGGCTATCAAACTGGATTCCGTTATCCCAAACAAGGGAAGTTCCATTGGCCACCATGTCACGAGCTCCTGCATTTCCGAGCTGATCACGAGTCAGAAATTGAAGCTGTAAACGGCGGAATTTCTTATCACTTAACGGCCTTGCTAGCGCCTCAGGGCGCGGATCACGAATTTTCAGCGCAAACACTTGGCCATCGCCAATCATGGTCTGGCCGATCATATGCTGCGATGCGTAGAAATCGAATCGGCGACGAATGTCGATCGCGGGCGATCTAGCCCATTGATCAAAGTATGCCGTAGCCGCGCGCTTGAACTCCAAATCCTTGCTTTCGCTGGTCGGCACTAGGCCATCACCCAAAGCTTCCTCGGGCAGCTGCGAGACCAGGTAACCCACAAATGGAAGCGCCTCCTGGAGGAATCGTGATGTGAGAACACGCTCCCGAGCTTGAGTGCTGGTCTCGGCTCTCCAGTTCCGCCAGGTCTGGCCCACGGGGGTGCTGCGGATTCCACCACCGCTATTGATTGCCGGCATTGCTGGAGGCAAGACGGCCGCTGTAATGGGCGCGGGCTTAGCTTTGGATCGAGCTTTAGAACGACTCATAAAAATCAGGAAAGGGGAAAGTCAGCGAGACGAGGGACAAGCATGGCCCCAGCCGCAGGGCTGCCGTTTTCTTCAGCATTCAGCATCTTGCGAGCTTGAGTGAGCACAGCGAGCAACTGGGCACCGGAAACTTTGCGCTCCGCGCTGCCGCTCTGACCTTTGAAGCTCGTAGCCGTTACAAATTCATCGCCAGCCATCACGAGGCCAAAAACGCGGTCAAATTCCGTGCGCAGCCAGGCTTTACCATTCACCTCGCCAAGGTCCTCAACATGCAGGAGGATTGCGTCAGTGAGGATATCGGGATCAACATCGGAGGCCATTCAAGGGCCTAGAGGATGTCAATCCTCATCCCGATGCAGGATGTATTCGCGCTCCTTTTGGGCCGGTTTCGATGCATCAGTTTCTGGCTCATCATCAGGTGCCTCCCACCCATACAATTCACGAATGAAATACCACATGGCCAGGCAATACTTCACCGTGTCGCCATAGTCGTTTTTTTCGGTCGGATCGACCCATACCCAACGCAGCCGCCCACGGACCTTTTTGAGCTGCCGTTTCTCCGCGCACAATTCCGCGATGAATTCGTCATCGGGATTTTTCATCAGCCACAAGCGAGGGGCCGGAAGCGGTAGCCTTTTGTGAGGGCTTCGCGCCATGATCTCCATGGCCGCGCAAATCTCTTCGTGCTGGCCAATTCGCTGTAGGTACAACTCAGTGGCGAATTCATTATGGCTCAAGTGGTAGCATTTGAACTCATAGCTATCGACCTTGCGGTCACGTTCATCGACCACACCCTTGATTTGCAAGCCCCCTGCCCCTTTACACGGGTAAATCCAATGGCCGCCGTGCAGCGGGTGATTTCGAGAGCGAGGGCGAGCACAGAAGTCTCGCACATCCTTCGTCGATTGATCCCCATCACCGTTACCCTCATCAATCCAGACGAAATTCACCATGATGTGTGGATCCCGCTCGGACTCAGGGATATCTCCCCAGTCCAGGATCTTGATGGGCTTCTCTGCGATCTCATAAAGATCTTCAAAGGCCAAGCACTCGCCGTAATCAATGATGAAAGCCTCACCGGAAGGCAGGAAGGCGACCTTAGACCACTTTTTAACGAGCTCTTGAACGTCCACAGCCATGGCCACGAAGCAAGGCAAGACGGGGCATTCACCATGCCGATAAACGCTACCCTTTGCCAGAGCTTTGACCATCTCGCCTTTGATGATGGTCTGCTTTTGTCGATAAGGCATGCCAAAACGCGTGCGATAAAAGTGCGCCAATTCGGTTCCACCCTTTTTGCTGGCCTTGATCCAATGCAACGCGATCGCTCCCCAGGTCAGCTTTGGCCGGAGACTGTATTGCTGCCCAATCTGCACGCTCATTTTACGCGGCTCAGGCTTATCATCATCCTGCCCAAAATTGGTTTGGCGGAACTCCGCCCTAACAAACTCATGGTCTTTCATTTCCAGCATCCACAGCTTGTGCTTTTCATCAATGCGGCCGTGGTGACGCGCTGGATCCAATCGGCACTCTGGATTGATGCACTGCCAAAAGGCATCATTCGCTACCCGGTCACCATCATAATCCCCATCTTCGGTGCGACAGTGATCATACCGCATATTTTTCGGGTCTAAGACCTGCATGGTCTCGCAGTGAGGACAAGGCACAAACAGTTGGTGACGAGTCCCGGTGAGATATTCCTGCCAAGTGATATCCTCCTCATTACGCGGCTTTCCGCCAAAGATGCCCTTGGCATTCAGCACGTCCATCATTCGGTCTAACAAATGACCATGGGCGTTGATTTCCCCAGACTTGAAGTTTTCAAACTGATCGAGCTCATCCGCGCAGATCAGCGAGGCCGTTTTATTCAACACCTGGCTAAGGCTTTGAGCACCCGCGAGAAAGACTGTCTTACCCTTCAAGTAAAGCGTCTCAGTCGTTAGCGCGCGATCATTCGAAGGCAGCACATCACGCAAAGCGCGCACGCTCTTGATCAATGGGATGATGCGCTTTCTAGCGATCCTTTTGACCTCCTTCGATTTGTCGATCGCGAAAATGATATTCGTGCCAAAATGGGTGAGCCACCACATCATGGCCACGAAGAAAGCCAGTGTGAAGCCCATACGGGAAGCTTTCGCCACGTACAGGAGATCATAGCGCGGATCTTCGATGAATTTGAAGACGATCGATGTCCAAGGCTCTAGCTCGACCCGGTAAGGGCCCGGAGCTCCAGCGCTCTCCTCACTGCTTAGCGCAATGTTCTCATGGCCCCACTTCGCGATCCCACCTTTGGGCCGTGGTCGAATGACCCGGCCCAACAATCCACGCCCCCATTCAGTGAGATCAATCATGCAGCGAGCTTCATGGTTTCACGGTTCAAAAAGCCACCACGGACAAGCTCTTCAAAGGCCTCATCAATCCCACGGTTCCAGATGGCCTCACGCTCAGCGTCTGTCGATGCCGCAGACAGCGACGGCCGCACTCGGGTGTAGGTGGAACGCACGGCATCCACGACGTTTGAGAGCAGCGGCATAAGAGCGGCTTCGACCGCCTCCAGATCCACGAGCTTTCCCTGCATTTTTCGGAGTTTAAAAATCGCCGCCTCAGCTTCTTCAACCTCCGTTCGCAATTCCCGCCACTTCCTTTCTTTCGACTCGATCAGGACGTGGTCACGCGGCTCTGCAGTCTCCGCCTCTAGGAGCTCAAGACGCACCCGCGCTAGCTGCCCCTTTAAATGATTCAGGTTTTCATCTTGGCTCGTTAGGGCCGGAGCCTCAAATGCAGGTGTAGCAGAGCTCCCGTTAGCCGCATTTGCGATAGGAGCTTGTGAGACCACCGACACGACCATAGACGAGGTACGCGCCGCCGCTGCCGCTCTGGAGGCCTCCAGAACTGATCTAGGGCATGATTGAGTCATTACCCTCTCCCACCATGCTGGCATCTCCTCAGGTCGATCTAACGGGGGTAGATCAGGCCCACCCGCCGCCGAGCGCCCCTGCTCTACCCACCACTTCAGCGTTCGAGTCTTTTTGCCATAGATGGACTCGTAATGCTTGTACGTTTCCTTTTTGGCGCTCTCCAACTTTGGCCGCACCGCGATACAGGCAGGCGCGTGCAGTTGCAGCGCTTCAGATTCGGCGGCGAGAGGGATCTCGGATTGTTCTAGCGCGTTCATGATGCAGCGCCGGCCGTTTTTTTGTCCGATGTTTTATTTTTACGTCGCGCGAAAATTTTGGGCAAGGCCCTACCCTTCCGAAAATTTTTGTTCGCCTTGATCAGCAGAGGGGCAGGAACGGGCGATAGGCAGCAACTAAGGCAGCTAGCAGGGCACTTTTGCCCTTCCATTTGCATGACCACGTCTAAATCCATGCCCCTCGCCTAGTGTCAAAAGACAGGGGCAAGAGTGCAATTCTTCGCCCCATTTGCGAATTCACTGGGGGACGGAGGACCCGCATTAGGCACCCTAGGGGGCAAAGAGATTCCTTACCGGGGTGGGATGGGGCAGGATCGCCCCTCATTTGCACGGAATTGCCCCTTATTCTGGCGGAAAGTGCAACCTCGCAACTCTTGCCCGTCATCTTATGCCCCTACTCTTTCAAGGCAAAGTCTTCTAATCTGACAATCTGACATCACAAAAGCTCAGTTAGGATCGAAAAAGTTAAACCGATAAGCTGACACCTAGCGCGCCTAATAAATAAAAAAACAACCCGCCACACCGTCACCACAGGGCGCGATTCCGCCTGGCCGTAGGCTTATAGCCTGACATCACAGCATGTCATACACGCCTTCGGCGTCAGGGTTTCGACCGCTGACGCCTCACTCCGCCGCCCCCCCCTCAGTCCTCACCTTCTTCATCTTCCGCCTTCGGCGCATCCATTTCGTCCGCTGACGCGGCAATGGCCCATCCCCTAAACTCCGCCCTGTCACGCTTAGCGATCCTGTCAATCCGGTCTTCCGCAAGTCGGCTCAGCATCGTAGCCGCGCCCGCTTTCCCCAGAAGCCTGGAGGCGGCTCGGGCCACAGAAGAAGTCCAGCCCTCCACGTGGCCACACAGCAGCTCTTCCAGCTTCTCAGCACTGCCTTCCCAGACCCAGGGCGTATTCTCCCAGGGCCGCCCACGGGGCTTCCGGCCGCTGTGATTCAGCGGATGCTTCAGTTCCCAAAGCTTCTTCGGAGTGCCCGCGATGTGGCAGATCTCAGCCGTATCAATCAGCCTCAGCAACTGAGCTGCAGGCGACTCATCAAACAGCTGTTCTGACAGTTGCGTGTGTTGAAAAGAACCAAAACCAAACCGCGTCGCATCCTGCCCATCGACCGTCAGCATGGCGGTCGGTATCTCAAATTCATTGAGCAACCAATACGCATACGCCGGCAGTTCTTTCCTCACCTGGTCGTTAAACGCTTTTTGTTCGGCCGCCGTTCGTGTCGGCATTGGCAGCGGCTTTTTGGCCACGAGCAGCATGATCACTTTATCACGAAAATCAGGTGTCAGCATAGGGAAGGCCCGGAGCTTATCCGGGTCGTTATTCATGGACAAAGTGAACCGCCAAAACGGATCCACAGTGAGCGGATCTGTGCGCATCAAACGCATGCGCTTGCTCTCGTTCGCCACGATGCGTTTGATGGCCTCGCTCAGGTTCACGCGATCGGCCGCGCTCCAGCTGCTCGTCAGAAGCTCTTCCATCATCAAATGTTCGCTGCCCATCATGTCAGCGTTAAAGCTATCATCCCCCATCAGGAAGGCCGTGGGGTCAGCCTTACGGCCACCTAACAAAGGCGTGATGATGTTCACCTGCAGACGGCTTTTCCCACAGCCCACCGGCCCACTCAGCACTAGCGCATGACCAGGCTTGTAGCTCCCCGGCTCCCCATACATCAGGCTTTCATAGGCGATCTTGCACCACGCGTGAAAGTACACGCTCTGATCCACATCCCCTGCCCCCAGGTTCAGCCGGTCCTCGATCAGCGCGCGCACAGTTGACCATTCACCCTTCTCGGGCTCGATCAATTTGGGCGACATCCTCACCACCACACGACGGCCGTCACTCAGCTCACGCACCCCCGCACGGTAGCCCGCCAGCGCCGGCAATACCTTCTCCACGCACCGCGCCTGGCGCGCATGCAAAAGCACGCGATCCATCTCACTCAGCCGCTCGTTCTCGCGCGTCTTCAGGGCAATCAATCGTCCGGGCAACATCCGCGCCAGCTGCTTGATCGATGACACCGGCCAGCGCGACCACAATTCGCCACCCGTTTTCACCACGAAGGAATCGCCGCCGTCATTCTCCCACCACAGATTCAGCTCGTCGCACACCTGATCGACGTCGAAGATCTTGGGCGCGGCCGCATCGCCGGGTGAAAACGTTGCCGCTTCATCCTTCGCACCTTTTTTGGCCTTTCCATCACGTGGATTCGCCGCTTTTTTTGTGGCTGCTTTCTTAGCCACCGAAGCCCTCCTTCCATTCACAGAAGGCATCGCGCACTTCATCACTATCCAGGATCACTTCGCTGCAATAAGCCAGGTCATTCAGATCCTTTACCGGCTTCCCGTCAGCTCTCACCAGGCCAGGCACGATGATCTCTCCCTCGCCATCCAGCACGTCCCCGAGGTAGAATGTCTTCACCGCCGCACCCGCGTGCGTCAGCTGCTCCGTCCATCGCGCGGCCGCATCACAGCCAGGTCGTGTTTTCACGATCCTTTCCGTACCATCCTTTTGTGGATGTCGCTTCACTTGCTCCTCATCCGCATCGCAGATGATCCGCACGCGCTTCCCCTTGAAGAAAGGCAGCGCCGCCTCGGCAATGCGACCACTCGCGCCCAGCATGCACACCACCCCCACCTCGCGCAGTCGGCTGAAACGCTGAAGGAAATGGTAACCCGCCAGCATATCCGCCCCACCTTCCACGAGGATCACACCCATTCGATTCCGCAGCTCGGCCGCGCCGAGTGGCCACGTTGCCGTTCCCAGTGTCCAGGATTTGAAGGGATCTTTACCGCCTTCCCCGCGCGGAGTGTAGGGTTCACCATCCAGGCGCCGAAACTGCGCCACCCACCGCGCATCATCGGTCACCACCCAGGAGGGGAACCTCGGCACCGGCGCGCACTCATCCGTATCACGGCCGCACTTGAACCAATGCGCATCACATGGGCTACACCAGCGGTTCTCCCGGCGATTCAGATACAGCGGCCACTCACAGTAGCCCACACGCTTCATCACCGTCGCGGCGATCCTCACCGACTCCACAGAAAGCCCGCGCAGTTTCGCCAGCGTTTCCATCTCGTCTTCTCGCAGCATCCGCATGCCTGGCAGCGCCGGCTTTTCCCCGGCCTCGATCCGCCGCGTGCCTTTTGCCACCGCCAGCGCCTTCGCTTTCGGCCGCTCCCATTTCACCCCAGGAATGACAGGAGCCAGCCCCACCAGCGAGGCCAGCTGATTCACTGCCTCCACATGGCTGACACCTTTGCGTTTTTCCCAAAAAGCAAAAAGATCCCCGCTCCATCCGCACCCGAAACAATGCGCTCGATCTGCAGCACGGCCGCCGATTAGAAATGACCCGCTCTTTTCTTCGTGAAAAGGGCAGCGTGCCCGCTGCGCATGCCCTTCCCTTCGGCCTTCCAGCCCATCTTTCGCGCACAGATCCGCCATCGTCAGCCGACCGCGAATCTGATCCCGCAGATTCGCCAGATCAATGTTATCTCCCACCTGCATAAAAAAGTTCCTCAAAGGGTTGTATCGCTATTCGTTAGACCATCAGTCCCACTGCTCGATCAGCAGCACGCGCCGGGGCCTTCGGAATTGCCCCTCCGGAGGCGTCACCGTCGGTAGCTTCCGCTCCCCAGATTTGCCCTCCAGACATACCGCATCACTCCCCTTCGCGGCGAGCATGGCGGCTATCTCCCCCATCAGCGCCGTCTTACCGCCGCCTGGAGGCCCGTAGAATCTCACCACCACATCCGGGCGCGGATACTTCGATGTTTTTTCAGCCACGGCTATTGCCCTCCTTTCTGTTCAGCACGGGCTTTCATCCGGATCTGAATGCTCCAGTCCTCAATGCCGGGATGGCTCAGCAGGCCTTTCAGCTCTTTCCCTTCTCCAGCCACCACCACTAGGCAGCACTTGCCTCGGCTGATTAACTTCTCCGTTCCTAGAGCCCGGTATTCCCAGCTATTTTTAGAGGTAAATTCACGAAGCCGCTCGATGCGTTCCGCCGTCACACTTCGAGGGCCATCAAAGACCACCAGAGCGGCAGACAACTGCGCAGCAGCGGCAAAAGACAAGTCATCAATGGAGGACGATTCGAAGCAAGCCCGATGCCTCACCACGCTTTTCATCCGCGTCAGTAGCGTCGATTTCCCGCACCCCCTTGGCCCCGTGATGATCACCAACGGAAAAGGCTCTGAGGCCGGATTCATAAGCGCCTCCGTAAACCACAACTGCGCCTGCAGTGCGTTCTCACGATCTTTCGAGCTGGCAAATTCGAAGCCCTCTAAGAGGCTAAAAGCTGATTTAAATTCTGACATAACTACTTCATTCTTTCTATTTGGTTAGGTTTACTTCCCTTCACTCAGGCTTCCCGCTTGGTGAAATTTCCCGCTTGATCTGAGGCCCCGCTCGATAGGCTTGCATGTCATCGGCATAGCCCTTGACCACCTCCTTAAAGCTGTCATGGCAAGCAGCCACGGCCATGGATGCTTCCTCATTGCCCTGGCTGACAAATTGATCATGCATGGACTTCACTTCCGACAGCCACTTCATGAGCCTGCACGTTAAAGGCTGAGGAGGAGCGGGGCCCCATGCTTCATTAGTCTTCAAAAAGCCTTCAAGCAGAAGCCCTCTTGGCCCGTGAGGATAAGCATAATGGACCATCTTCCCGTTGAGAATGGCATACTCGATTTCGCTTCTCGTACTCTCTCCAATGTAGTCGCCCACATTGAGAACCAAAACCTCATCAGCCAGGTCGATCTTGCGCTTATGAAGTTCGTCAAGACTCGCCTTCACGCGATCATACTCAGGCTTTGGAAGACTACCAAAGTGTGAATCATCACTGGCAGTTGCCGCCCCGATGCTAAGGACGATGACGCCCTCAAGCGTCAGCCTCAAACTCTCTTTCTGGAATGTTTCCCAGAACTTTGTACTTCCACACAAACAAACGATTTTTGGCCTCATATCACTATCACTCTTTCTATTTGGTTAGGTTGCTTCACTTCCCCTCGCTCAGCTGGGCCGCTTTGCGTTCCACCTGCTTGCGGCGCTTGTCCCATTCCTTCACCGCCTCTTTATCCTTGCGGTTAGGCTTCACCCCGATAAGCGCCGCCATGTCATGCGTGCCGGCATTCAGCGCGGCCGCTTTCTGTTCCACCGTCCAGTTCTCGGTTTTCGCCTCCTGGGCAGCATTGTGCTTTTCGTCGATCAGGAAATCGACACAGGCATAAGCTTCATCCGAGGTAATCCCCAGCTCATCAGCAATCTTGCCTCCCGAGTGTTGAGGGAAACGCGCCTTGTACTCACGCACCCGCTCCAGATGCGCTGGCACATCTTCCTCGATTTCCTGCTCGATGACTTTCCACAGCTCGCTTGCCCCCTCAGGCGTCAGCTCCAGATCTTCGCGCATCTGCATTTCGTCGCCTTCCGGATTCGCCATACGCCATTCCCGGCCGCGTTCCTTGAGTTCCTCACTCAGCTCACGCGGCAGCTCAGGAAAGAGTTCCGCAAATGCTGCCGCATCACCGCTGCAGGACTGCTCAGGCCCGCGCCCTAGCATGCCTGGGCCCGGAGGCCCCGTGCGACTTGGTGCTGCGTCTCGTTGCGCATCGCCTTCAGCTAAGATGCCCGCCGTGACGATATCCGCATTCAGCTGCTCCGTGGCGCGTGCGGGATCACTCTTCGCTCCCTTACTTTTCAGCTTGGGTTTCAGCTTCTCCGCCCGCGCTTTCTCAGCCTCTTTAAAGAGCTGCTCCTGCCGTTTTGTGACATACTTCTCCAGCGCCCCGCAATCCACTTCGACAGCCTTCGCCATCGTCTGGAAATCTTCCGCCCTTTCCAGCCCGCTGTAGCTCACATCATCCCAGACAGACGCCACCACGCACGCCGCCAGGAGGCCATTCGGGGTCAGGAGGTCCAGGTAATTTTTGATTCGTTGCTCGATGCCGACTCCATCCTCTTCCTCCTCAGCTGGGCCCCCGTCGAAGAATGCCATCAGATCATCCATGCCATCCGTGGCGCGTGTGATGGAGCTGAATAGCCCTTTGAGCAGATCCACGCTCGGCCCCTCAGCTTCCACTTTTTCGCGCAGCTCCTTCAGGCATTCGGTGACGGTCTCGGCCTTGATGGCCTTTTGCATTTTGGCCTCTTCATGGCGCAATCTTTCCGCCTCCTGGGCCTCAGCTTTCTGCTCAGGAGTCAAGCTACTATCCTGAGCCCCTTTCTGGCCAGGAATCTCAGCCTTAGCGAAAAGCTCAGGCTGCACCTGCTTGCCCGCCGTGATGGCCAGCACTTTATCGACGACCAACACAGGCTTACCATTCTCGCCAGCAGCCACCATCAACGGGACATTGACGCCCTTCAGGATCTTCTTCCATTTCGGTGCTTCGGCCGCTTTCTGCCAGTCATTGAGGTGACCACCAGTCGGGCTCTCATCCAGCATCACCCAGGGGGAGTTCCAGCGCTGCAAATCTGCGCCGCCAGCTTCCAACGGCAGCACTTCCGTTGCCCCACTTTTCGCCGCCAGTTCAGCCGCACGTTGCTGCCACAGCGCTTCCATCTTCAGCTGGAAACAGGGCGCGCGCGTGCATGTCAGCGGATCCACGCCGGTTTCACCCTTCCCCTTGTTATTCCCCGTCGCCAGCTCATTGGAAAAAACGGGGTGATTCTTCGCCAGCCAGGGGCACCGCTCACAGCTTCCGTCATTCGCCTCACCACAGGCCCCAGTGAAGCCCAGGGTTTTCTTCTGCTCCGGAGACAGGATGTCCGCATCCTCCCGATCCAGATCTTTGCCTTTCAGATTCACCTGGTACTCACTGGCGATCAGGGCCTCCGCTTCCTTCACCGTCAGCGGCCGCTGGCTCCAGTGCCCTTTCAGCACAGCCTCACCGGCTTTCACGCGATCTTTGGGATCGGCCACCCGCCCCACCAGGAACGCCACGCGCATCGGGATCACGCCGGCATCCAGCGCCTCCCTAACCTTCTCGGGCAGATCCAGAAGCGTCAGCACGCGCGCCACTCGATCCGTCTTCTTCTCATCATCATGCACCCGTAGGGCGATCTTCTGCAGCGTGTAAACCTTGGCCCCATCTTCATCACGCAGTTCTAACAAACGTTGATAAATCCGCGCTTCCTCGATCACGCTCAGATCTTCCCGCTTCAGGTTCTCGATCAGCAGGATCTCCGCCGCCTGGGAATCCGTGTAATCACGCACCATGCACAGCAGGCGCGGCCGCCCGATCGCCTTGCACCCGCGAAAGCGCCGCTCCCCTGCCACGAGCTCATAACGCCCATCGGGTTTCGGCCGCAAAATCGCCGGGGTCGTCTGCCCATGCTCACGCAGGCTATCCTCCATTTCCTTGGCCTTGATCGGGTCAAAGTGCTGCCGATTCAGGGGGCTCGCGTCGATCAGATCCAGGTCGATCTCTTTGACCATCTCCACAGGGGAAAGGCCGCTTTGGTTGTCCAGTTGCACCGCGACCATGTGGCGATGCCCGTCCATCCAGGTTTGTCCCGCGATAAGGCCCGCTGGGATAGCCATGCTCATGCTGTTCATTTCCGTTTTGCTTTCTGCGTTGTCGTTTTCTTGGGAGTGCCGTGCTTCTGCCGCAGCACTGAAAATTTCTTGAGCGCCGCCTTGCCACCCAGGCGGGAAACATTGCCTTTCCTCAGTTCCTTGTAGGTCTCTCGGGCTCCGTCATTCTTTTTGAGCCGCGTGCGAGTGCCGAAGAATCCCAGCTCCTCAAGGTACTTCTCCCAGTGCTTTTCCTCCCGGCTCTGAGTGGCCGCGCGCGTCTCATTCAGCAGCACCGCTACATCCGTCTGGCTCATGAACGCCAAATGTTGCGGCGATCCACAGCGCGTGATCACAAACAGCCGTTTCAGCGCCGCGACTGGATTCGGCCCCCCGGCCCAAATGAAATCCATCAGCTCCTGAAACGTGCGCACACGCGCTTCGCGGATCTCCACTTCCAGGCTGTCATCATCATGCATGACATGGCTGATCCCCATCTCCGGATTCACCGGATCAAAGGCCAGACCCCCGCCATTCAGCGCCCATACTTCCGCGATCTTCTGATCCACGGCTCTTTGCCAATCGGCGTAACTTGTGTATTCCATCAGTGATTCCCTCCTTCTGGCTCGACCGCCACGTGGCGGTCGTGATCGGGCTCCTGGGCATCCAGGCTGTGATCTCCGGCGCGCCTCAGTGAGGCCAGCATCCGCCGCTCTTCCTGGGCCGTGATTTTCTTCACCGGCACCGCTGCGATGCGAGACCCCGTCCAGATCTCTTTCCACTTTTCAGCAGGCGCAAATTCAGCAGGCAGCGGCGTCGCCTGGCCCGCGAACAAAGGCGTGTCTTCCACGCGATCAGGCGTTGGATCTTGCGCCACGCTCCCCACCATTTTTGAGGATGCCAGCGACGCTTTGACCGCATTCACAAAGCTCAGCATCTCGATCATCGCATGGCGGATCGCCACCGTCTGGCGCGTCGCCACCGGGAAAAGCGCTTCCATCTTACGCAGCTCCTCACGCATCTTCACCTCCGCTTCCACAGCGCGCGCGCATTCTGCCTGGAGTCGTTGGTCACTGCTCATATCAAGTAATCCTCCCACACCGGTTCGATCAGTTTCCCCGTCATCGTGAAGCGCTGCAGCAGCGGTAAAAGCTCCCGCACATGTCCCACCCTCAGCATCATTTTATGATGCTCATACCCGATCACGATCGCTGGCCAATTCGCCGTCGTTTCAGAGATCAGACATGTCTCCCCGGTTGCATCGGAAAAGTATCCGTAAGCACAGGAGTGATGATGGGACACCTGCACTCTCATCCGTGGGGCATTCCTTTCATGATTAAGCGGTGTGCCACTCTCATGGCATTGGCCATTTGTTGAGTATAATCAGCGATTGTGCCTTCCAGCGTCTGGTCAGGGACCTTTAAATCCACGGCATAAATGGCCGTCACTGTGAGCAGGGCTTTCATGCTGGCATAGTTGGCTTCCTGGCCATTCATCGCGGGATCTCTAGCGTCCGAGAGGGCTTGGGAGATAACCTTCGCAAGCCGCCCGCCCTCTCGATTTACCCGGTCCTCGACCTCCTGATTTAGTTCTTCATTCATGCTCGCTTTGTTCCTTTCCTTTTTTCGGTTTTTCCGCTTCCTCGCAGAGCCTCAGCTCTTCCCGCAGTTCCTCGACCGTCAGCGTGAGGCCCGAAGAGCGGGCCGCTAGCCATCGGTGGAAGGTCGGCAGCGCCACTCGCCAAGCCGGCCGCGTTGCCGTGGCCACCTTGATCGCAGGCAGGGCATCCATCTCGATGTAGCGCGTCATTTCCGAGGGCCGCTGCCCCAGGAAACGTGCGATCACACTCAATGGATAAAGCCCCGCTCTCATGCCGCCTGCTTGACCTCCTCAGCTTGGTGAGGTTGCACATGCACGCACAGCGGCGCGAAAGGCCGATCGGCAAAATAGACCGCCACCTCAGGCAGCTTCAGCACCTGCTGCATCGCGTCGAAAGTGCTGGTCGCCTCCACGTTGCGCATCCAGCGTTTTCCTGGGCCCTCAGCCCGAATGGTGCATTCACAAAGCATCAGCGCGCCCTCCCTTCCGTCTGTTCCGCATCTTCCGTGGTTGTCTCTTCGGCCTTGGGCAGCGGCTCCCCTTGCGGTGTCATCGGCACTTCACCACGAAGCCTAACCATGAGTTGGTTGAGGCAGCTCGACACGGTTTCCTGCCGTCGCTCGGCACCTGCCAGGGCATCGCTATAATCTTCCACACTCAGAGTCGTCATGGCCCCTCGAATCAACACCAGCACTTCCGCAGCTTCGGCGGCGAGTGAGGTCACAATATGCCAGAGATCCTCAGTCGTTAGGCGTGGCTCCAGGAGCGCCGCAAAGGGATCGGCATCCTGACGATCCATGGGGGATTCCGCGAACCGCTTGCAGAGCAGCTTGTAACCCTCCCACTCCGCTTCCTCCATCACTGCCTTACCGCCTTTGCCGGCAACGTAATGCAGGCGATTGCCCGCATTGATCGTGACGAGCACCGTATCGGCCCCCGCGATTCGAAATTGTTCGTCCGCCTTGCGGAACAACACAGGTACTCGGTTCATGGTCGTGGTCTTTCTAGGTTCAGGTTCAGATCCAACTGGGGTTGTGAAATGGGCGTGGCCTCAGCCCGCTCCAGGCGCTCCGCGTCCGCGATCAGCATCGCCGCCGCGACGATCAGATTGGCCTTGGCCGTATCTCTCGGGTGCCAATCGCACGCCCGGAAAGGCCACCAGCTCGATGGAGCGGGCCGGGTCAAAGGTTGCCCCGTTCGCACGCTGCCATCCTGCTCATAGGCATGCCGCGCATACTCCAGCGCTGCCAGCGTCAGCTCCCCGTGAGTGTGCTCATCATCGTGCGTTGCATCGTAGCCCTTGGCCTGCTGCACCGCCCGCTCCGTCAGAACCATCTCAAAGGCAAACGTCAGGCCGATATCAGCCATGAGATCATCAGTCATCAGATCCAGCACAGCCGGAGCCCCCTTGACCAACTTCATCTTCACCAGCCAGTCACGGATCGCTTCCCGCACAATGCGGCGTGTGTAGATCGGCGCACTCATCGCCCACCTCCCGCTCTGAGAGGTGCGTGGGCACTCCTGCCCGCTTTACGCTGGGTAGGGACGCGCTCAGGAAAGGCCCGCGCATAAACCTCACGCGCAGTCTTCCCCCACTCACGCGCCATTCCCACCCAGCCTCGGGCCGCGATAGGACTTTTCTCCTCTTTGGCCTTTCTCAGAGCCCGGAGCGCGATGTTACGGCACCGCCCAAAGTCCATCAGCGCCCATTCCCGGTCGCTGTAGCCAGGCATCCCCGGCCCTTTGCTCTTCGCCTTCTTGTTAGTCGCACTCATAGGTAGGCAAGTGTTTGATGTTAGGCCGCAAGGGCAGGCTCCTTGCCCTCGCGCTGCTCTCTGCGACGGCGCGCCACTTCCTTGGCCGCTTCATAAAGCACACGTGCAATCGGCTTATCCTGCTCCTCTGCTTCAGCAGTGAGTTCGCACAGCTCCTCAGCGTTTAAGGAGTCCGACAAATTGACTTCGATGGTCGCGTTCATATTTACCAAATAGGTTAATTACACCCGCATATTGTTACCAATCTGGTTAATTGGCAAACAAAAATTTGCCAAACGGGTAAATTTAAATCATGATCCTTTACCCATGACCGGCGAACAACTACGCACACTGCGAGAATCACGAGACCTCACTCGGGAAGAGCTTGCTGCTCAACTCGGCAACTGCTCAGCATCAGGAATCGTTAAATGGGAAGGAGGCATCTCTCCTGTTCCTCAGTGGGTGGAGGAAAAAATGATGGGGGCGTCAGTGATTAAGTTTCCGCTCTCTGAGCTTTATGAGCTCCTCATGATGGCCAAAGAGGAAAACATCAGCTTTGATGATCTCTTGTCCGAGGCTATTCAAGATGTGCTCGTCAAGCGCCGGTCAAAGTCACAAGCCCCCAACTCCGTGAACACGGGGGCCAAGACTGCAGCTCCTGCCGTTTCCTCCAGCAACATCACCAAGATGCCGCCTCAACACATCGCAGCCGAAGACGAAAAGTCTCAGGCAGCAGATCCCAAGTCGCCGAAGAAGGTCAGTTATACTTCTGGCAAGCGCAAGAAAGCCTAAAAAAGCCTAACCAATCGTCTAACATTATCCCCTTTCAAAGCCCGTCTTGAGACGGGCTTTTTTATTGGTATCGCACACGACTCTTAGCCTTCAGCTTTTCAGGAAAGAGCTTCGCAAGGGCAACGCGAACTTTCAGAGCCATCTCGTCACTTTCCCAGAAATACAGCTCCTCGCCTTTCTCGTTAGCGCTCCATCCTGGTTGCGTTCGGTTCAAATATTCTGTTACGGCCATAGATTCCTTGAGCGTTATCCACCGGAAATCAGGACTTGGCGAATCGTTATTTATCCCTCGCCAGACCCTTTTAGCACGCATCTCATCCACAATCTCATTCAGCAGATTTTCGAAGAGAAATGATTCATCATTCTTTAGAGCCCAAGATCTCCCATCTTGCCAAGCTTCTGTCCCAACCTCAGCAAGCTGATCTCCCTCGAAGATCTCACCCTCATTTAGCCATCGATGAACGGTGTCCTGGTCATAAGGACCATGCACTACGCCATCTCGACATAACCACCAGCTTTTCATTTTAATTCAGCCTTGCAGGCAGGGCAAAAGCTAGAGGTCTTCATCACTTTGTTGCCACATTCGCTGCACACATGATGGCCATTCGCGAAATCAATCATGAAGGCAATGATGATCATCGGAATCCCGACAGGGAAGAAAATGAAGCACATGATGACGCCGCCAAAGAACAAAAGTATGGCCGGACATCCGCTGCTTTTAACCAACTTTACGCGGCCAATCGCTGGAGGAATGGAGTGCTTAATTTGAGAAAATGATGTCGGCATTTGCACGGCCTCTAATTCCTCAGACAGCGGTATCCAGAGATCCTCCCCCGTCCTGCTTACCTGAGCCAAAGCATTCACCTGGCCAGCCTCATACATCCGCTGCAGTTGCCCAATAGCAAAAGGCCCCTCGGCCGGGGAAACGCCATCACGGGAAAGCCAATAAACATTCATCTAAGAATAAATTCCCGTAGAACGTACACGATGCAAGTATGAAAATCGCTCTCGCTGTCGCCGTTGCTGCCTTAGCCCTGGTAATCACCCTCTCACTCCCCGCCGCCCGTCCCGATTGCGCCTACTGCAACCCCAGCGGCCTCTGTGGAGCCTGCAAAAACTGCAAGTACTGTGGACATTGCAACGCCGGTGGTAAATGCTCAGTCTGCCGCTAGGCTATCTAATAGAGAGATAATCCCATTCAATCTAGGTCAACAGATAGTAGGCTTCACCGCTCTTTGTGGCAGCTTTAAATTCAATTCGATGTTGAAAGTAGGTTACTTCCCCTTTCCCCTCCAGCCTAACATTGAGAGGAGCTGTAGGAGTAAATTTAAGCTTACCCGATTCCTTGAGGTCATCCCAATCAAGGAATTCAAGCTTGCCAGTCCCTGCCACTCGACTACCTAAAATCAGTTGGCTTTCATTGGCTGCAGGTAGACCCTTCAACTTATCGAATTCTTCTTTTTTCATACTTAAGTCATAGACTTATTTAGCAGAAAAGGCCAATATTAATTTCTTCAATGTTAATGCGAATTAAAGCCCGATCTGAAACCACTTATCGCCCTCCTCTTTCATCAGAGGACGCCGATACGACTGACGGATCTCCGCCTCGCTGTTCCCGCACCATTCCGCCACTTGGCTGCGGCTATGCCCCTGGGCCAGCCGGTAGGAAATATAGCTGTGCCTCATCACATCAGCAGGCCAGTTCTCGACAATGCCATGCTTTCTAGCGAGCGCTGAAATCTCATCGCCTGCTTTGGTGGTGCAGAGCGCCCCTCGAACACGTTTGCCGTAAAAGACCTTGTCCCGAGGATCCTCAATCTTCCCGCCCAGGATCTTCCTCACGTTGTCAGGAATGGGTACAAACCGCTGGCGCAGAACCTTATTGGCCACCTTCGCTGAAAGGCCCACGTAGCCACGCTCCCAGTCCCACATCTCAGGGGTCATTCGAAGGATCTCCTTTGGTCTAGGACCCAACCAGCATGCCGTGACAAAGTAGTTCAGCGCCTTCGGTTCTTCTTTCTGGACCAACTTCAAAAGCGCCGTGGCCTGCTCGACCGTGAAAATCTCAGGTATCCCCTGAGCCACACGCTCTCGCTCCAGCGTCTCTCCTGGGTGTTTCTCTCCCTGGGGCCAGTAATTCCATTTTCGGGCCTTATTCAAAAAAGTACGCCAACAATCGAGCCGATTGTTGTGCGTTCGAGGAGCTGCTACCTCGCCATTCAATTTCCGGCGATTCACCCAGCGCTCGACGAATTCTTCCGTGAGATCGCAGATCAGCAGATCTCCGTAAGTCTTGCAGAAGAGGCCAATTTCCTTCTCCAGCGTTTCCACTGTCTCAGGATCTCGCTTCCCGTAGCTATCAATCAGCCGATCAAATCCTTTCTGGACCGTGACCAGCTCAACCTTTGCCAGGCCTGAGGCCTCATAATGAGAGACCGCCCGGCTGAAGAACTGCCAGCCCCCGTATTTCTGGGCCGCAGACTCCAACTCATCCAGCACCGCAAAAGGCGAGCGATCCCCACTCACGGCCTTAAGTCGGGTTAAGAGCGCATGGTCCGCCGTGGTCATCATCATGCCCCCCTGCCCCGCATCCAGCGCCCGAACTTTCAACTCCGCGAACTCGATGGCCTTCTCTCTTTTCGCCTTTGTGGTGGACTTACTCTTGCCCGCCTCCCTCCAATTCACCTTCCAATAGCCATTCCCCCGCTGGAATACTTGAGCGACCGCCGTCCCAAAGGTGACCGCGATGATGCCCTTCTCATTCTCCGTGATGGCTTTTTTCCGCTTCAATTCTACACCACTTTACACCAGTAAAAAGGCATGAAAAGGCCTAAAAAGGCATGATTCAGCAAAAATCCCCTCAACCCCACAAAAAAGCCCCGAGGCCATATTTTACAAGGCTCGGGGCGCTTTTCGCAGTGGCGGAGAGGGTGGGAGAATACCCAAACGCCGTCTTTTCCTTGGAAATCAAGGGCTTAGGCCCGTGACATCGTGAATCAGTGTGCCGCTTCGGTGTGACACTGCAACCGTTTTGTGACTTGCTCACTCACTCGCGCAAGGGAGCACGCTTGGGCTTCGTCTGCTTTGTGTTCAAAACGAGCGGCGTTTGCAGCGTAACGGCTTCTCTTTCGGCCTTGGCATCTTCTTCCCGCTGGCGCTTCTTTTCCAGAATGATGCTGCCCAGCTTCTTGAGCAGTTCGGCAATCCCCCGCTGTCTCTTCATCCGAATCAAAACCTCAGGCGTTACGTCGGGGTCAGGCATCCAAGGCTTCGCATCTGACACGGCATGTTCATGGTGTTGCTGTCTGGCGAAGTCTTCCGGGAACCGTCGTTCCAGCATCCATGCTGCGGCCCGCCAGTCGCGCTTTGCCGCGTCACAGATGGATGAAACATGCACCTGCATGGCGACGGCTTGAGATTGCCGAAGTTGCTGGTAAAACTGGCAATATTCAGGCGGGGCACTTTCATTCTCTCCCCGCTTTTGCCAATGATTGAGCGTGTCGTATGACATGCCCGCGACTGCGGCAGCTTGTTTGAGCGGCATTCCCTGTTCAATCGCCTCCAGAAGCGCGGCTTGCCTAGTGGGGTTCAAAAGCGTGGGTCTGCCGGGCTTTTTGGCAGGATTCTTGGGAATGTAAACGGGCTTGGGCATGGTGGGGCATCAGGCGATGTTCAATGCCCGGAACTACCATACGCAAAGCCAAACCAAGGCACGGAGAGGATAGCACGGTGCCCCCCTCGATTCAAAGCATGTATGCGCCGCAAAAAAGGACGCTCTGACTAGTGGCAGATCAGGCTTCCCGGCAAGTGAGCACCGGTTGCAACAAGGGGGCTTGAACACATGTGCGAAAGGAAGGCTTTTTAGGTGGCATTGTCGAGACGCTTCAAAAGGCGGTGAACTGATGTGCTGTGCCATTGCTTGCCTTGCGGGGTGGCAATGCCACGAGCATTCAACGCAGTGGCAACTTCACGAACGGCGGTGATGCCTTCGGATTTGAGGGCTTCAATCGTGGCCTCCAAGTTGTGTGCTGTCTTCACAGCTTGCTCGTGATTGGCCTTGCCCAGCTTCGCACCGTGTTTGCCCAAGACCACGCCTCTTGCCTTGGCACTGGCGAGAGCGGCTTTGGTGCGGGAGGAGATGGCACGTGCTTCCTCTTCTGCGACGGCGGCGAGAATTTGCACCGTGAGGCGGTTAGCGGTCGGGTTGTCCACTGCCAAGAACTCAATCCGGGACTCCATCAGGCCGGAAATGAAGTGGAGATTGCGGGCCAGTCTGTCCAGCTTGGCAATGATGAGCGTTGCTTTCTGCTTCTTGCATAGAGCGAGGGCGGCGTTTAGCTGCGGGCGGTTCTTGCGCTTGCCGCTCTCCACTTCCACGAACTCGCCAACGAGGTTCCACTTGCCGCCGTTCAGGTAGCTTTCAACGGCTGCCTTTTGGGCTTCTAGTCCAAGGCCGCTCTGGCCCTGTTTCGCTGTCGAAACGCGGTAATAAGCTACAAATTTGCCATCCATGTTCACACATATATGCTCGTATATGTGTGAACACAAAAGGAAAGTGTTATTTTTGAATGTGTCGAAGACGAAATGCCATGTGCGAAGCGGTTGATGGCTTTAATTGAATGGTGTCCATTCTTTTCATCTATGAAAACTATTCTCTGCGCACTCACAACACTCCTGCTGTTCGCGAACGCTCATGCAGACCCATCTCAACCCAATCTTGTGAAACCATTGGGCCAAACCGGTTTGTGGGAGCAGAAGCCCGCGTTCTCAGATGAATTCGATGGCGCGGCAGTCGATCCTAAGAAGTGGACAACAAATATTGCGAGTTGGGGACCCTGGACATGGGATGAGAAGAACGCGGTTCAGAAGGACGGCAAGCTAGTGCTGAGCATGACCTATGAACCGCATACACGGAAGAACGGTCTATCGCTGTCTTACAAGTCGGGCATCTTCCGCTCGAAGCTGAAACGCACCTACGGCTATTACGAGGCGCGAATCAAAGGTTGTAGCCTCTTCCCTGGGGCCTGTCCCGCGTTCTGGATTTACAGCGATGGCAAGACCTCAACAGGCGAGGTGCGCTATTGCGAGATCGATTTCGTCGAACTGCAAATGAACGAACTCAATCGCGAAACCAAGGTGCGCGACTCCGTGAATCAGATCGACATGAATCTTCATCTGCGACTTGCAGACAAAGACGGGAAGGTCCGCTGGGTCAGGCCGGGAACGGACCCTGCGCTCTGTAAGAATGCTTGGACGGCTCCTTGGGACCCGCGTGAGGATTTTCACGTCTATGGCTGCGATGTCACCCCTGAAAACATCATCTGGTATATCGATGGCAAGGAAGTTGCCCGGAAGCCCAACCAATACTGGCACCTGCCGATGAACCTCACTCTCTCCCTTGGACTAAGGTATCCGCACATCGGTTGGGTGGGGCAAGAGATGAAACCCCAACCACTGGCAGCAACGGAGAAGGGTTTTCCCACATCAATGGAAGTGGACTATGTGCGTGTGTGGGAGCGCAAGTCCTAGAGCGCGATTCTTGCCAGAAGCAACAGCCTCGCGCTGTAGGCCTTAATAAAATAGTGATTTCGAGAACACACATTCAGATTAGCCCTTCCCACGGAAAACCGGGCGATTTCGGGGCAAAAAGCGGGCAACGATTGTTTGAACACACTTTCAGAAGCGGAGACGGCCAAGTTGAACACATGTGCGAGCCTTGGCGGCAGAGCTAAGGCCGGGGAATGTCACTCACGGACACGGACGGGAGGCGAGAGGCTGGTGGGTTGCAGGACGAATTCGGATAGGTCAATGCCCATCAAGGCTAAAAGAGGATCACCTGCTATCGAGGAAAGGGCCGCTGCGGCGTCTCTGTAGGCATTGGTGAGCACATAAAACTTCCGTTTGTGGTCAAACTTAATGATCCCGCGCTCCGCCAGTGTCTTGAGAGCATCGGAATACGGCCCCTTCTTGATGCCGCCCCGGTAGCCTTTGTGAAAGCAAAGCCAGATGAGCATGGTTTGAATTCGATCCATGCGTGTCTGCTTAAAGATCGTGGGAGGAATGGCCTCAAAGACGGCGGTAATCAGTTCCAAGAGCGTCTTGGGCTTCAATTCGGGAGTTTGCACGGTTTGCAAATGCTCCATGACGTTGTTCATGTGCTTCGCCGCCCGTTGCCGGAGTGCTTTGAGCAGATGCGGAACATCGTCCCAAGAGCGCCCGCCTGCTTCCGGGTTCAATCCGGCCTCTTTGAGAAGCGCGGCCCGCTGATTCCAGAGTTCGGAATGCACAATCTCGAATCGAATCCGCCGATTGGTTTTCGCATACAGCTTCAAGCGCACATTTTTGGCTATCGGGATGCTGAAACAGGGGGAGTTGTAGATGTGCCCGGCCTCTTTGGCCTGCATTTTGTGCATGGCTACTTTCCCTCCGGTCTTGGAAAGGTGCATGAGCTTCGTTCCAAGCTCCCAGACGGTAGTGATGGGATTGTCTGCGGGGAACTCCCAGAGCGTTTCCACCTGGCTAAGGCTGTATGAGTCTTCCCGCTCCCAGCCCATTTGCGGCCAATCGGCTTCCGGGTCGATTTGAAGCACGCTCTTTTCAATGACGTTGCAGGCACGGGACAATTCCTTGCCCATTTGATCGCCGATCAACTCCAGATACTTCGGGAAGTGTTCTCTGGTGGCATACTTTCGCCATTCGGGAGTGTCGGGCAGCCAGTTGTCCTGCTCATCAAGGGATTGTTCATCTCCATGAACACAGCGTTTGCCCTTTCGTCTTTGAAGGCGCGGAGTGTGCGGCTTTTTGGGGTTGTCCTGCGGTGGCTGATGCCTGATGAAGCGTTGCAGATTCAGGGAGAGGTAGAGCTTGGCCGTGTGAATGAAGTCCCCAGTGATGGGCAGTTGACTGTCCAGACGAAAGCGGCAGCAGCCGGAGCAAAGGGGCGGCTCGATACGGCGTGAATCCGTGGGATGGATTAAAGCCTGTTTCCGAATCCAGAATTTCCGGTCGTCTTTCCCCGAAAGACGGCAAAGGAACGCTCCATACAACGGCTGGCCGCCGGGAACAATGTCGGAATCCCATGCGAAATCATCCATGTAGCCCGTCTTCTCTTTGTCATCCGGTGGCGAAGAAAGATGGCTCTTGAACTCATCAACGATCTCATCGCCGGGAGTCAGGCCAAACACACGCCACGTCCCCAAGTCTAAATCAATCTTGTCCTCCGCAGCATCTTCGGGAAGGAACTTTGTATCGAGGGAGAAGGGTGATGAATTCAATGGTTGAGCAGGGGGACTGCTTCAAAAATGGCATATTCGATGGTTTTTGCTCGTGTGACTTCTCTCTTTAGTAGGCTCGCACATGTGTTCAAACCGGAACAGCTAGCCCCTGTCTGGTGAAGGCGGGTAGTCCGGGATTTTTGGGTGATTTCCTTTCCCCACGAAGTTTTCTTCGATGATGTAGGGCGGTGGAATCGCCAGCTTGCTGCCGCGTTGATCGAAACGAACAGTTCCGTTGTGGTCAATCGCATAGCGGAACGCGCTGTAACGGTAGCCCTTCACCGTGGCATACGACGTGATGAGGTAGTATTTCAGCGGCTCGTTCATCGCCCGTTCCTTTTCGGCCATATTCGCAGGCGCGTCCTTCACGGCTGATTCTGGCAACGGCCTTTCCTTCATCTCGAAAGGCTGCGTCATGCAGTATTCCCGATGATCGTAGGCGTCTATGAAACGCACGGCCCCGCTTGGCAGGGTTTCATACTCGAATGAGCAGCGCGGGTTGTCAGCATACAGCGGCTTGAAGAAATAAACCGGGGTTCCTGCTTGGGCATGATGATACCTCTTGGGCGGCGTCCTTGAGTTTCTTTGTTCGGAAGGTGAATCCTGCCCGTGTTTGCCGCATCCTAAAGCCGCAAACAGCGCAGGAATTATCAACGCGAGGGAGGCAAGCCGCCCTCGTTTCACTAGATCACCGAGATTGCTTTTCATCGAAGGGCCAAAATATCGGATGAATGAAAACCACATCCCAAATTTCTTCAAAATCCACGAGGTTGAGATTCTGGCGATTGAGCTTCCCGGTAGCTGCTTCTTCCAAACGTGTTCGATAAACATCAACCCAAGCTGTGTTGCCGAATTTGTCTTTTAGCTCTAGCTGCGCATTGATTTTCAAATGAACGACCGCCAGTTCTGGATGAGCCAAAATCGTTTTGTATGTGTCGTTCATGTCCCGCTTGATTCGCTGGAATGAACCTTTCTCACCGCCGATAAAATCCCCCGGTGAACGATAGCTGATATTCACGAAATAGCCGTCTTGATTCGGGCCTGTCTTTTCAACCTTGATGTATTCAAAGCCCTCTGCCGATCCAAGAGACTCCTTCGCCAGTTTTTCTATTGCCGCAGGAGGATTTGAAAAATCAATGCCATCCGTCCCCACGCAGCTTCTCAAAAGCATCATTGTCAGTAAGCCCAGCACGAAACCACCGCCCACTGAATAGACTTTGCTCCGTTTGGCTTGGAGGCCGGAACTAGCAAAGCCATACCAAACGCCAAGAAAACCACCCATCGTAAGCAGGAAGCGCCAGTGATGCCACAAGATCGCAGCCACAACGATAAGGAGAACGAGCGCGCCGCAGCCCTTGAGGGCGTCTTTGTTGTTTGGGGCCGGTTTTGCAGATGCCTCAACGGGCGATTCAAAGAGCTTGTCGCGTAACTTTTTGGGGGCTGGTTTGTCCACGTTGTCATTCGGCATAGTCCCCGCTGATTCGTGCGGAACAGGGGGAGGCTCCGCGTGTTGTGACGGCGCTTCTTTGGCTTCTTGAGAATTGGTGTCGGCAGGGGCGATGGCAGAGAATGGCCGCCAATCTTCACTGCCCTCTGGCACAACGAGCGTTTCCGAATTGAGAATTCCTTCCTCCGCTTTTTGGAGCAGTTCAGAGAGAGAAAAGGGGCCATTGACGGCTTCTCCTTGGGAGTAATACCACCGTTCGTTTGATGCTTGCTGGTTGTCCATGTGTTCAAAGGCAGAAAATCAATCTCTGTCACCACGCCTGGAAAAATTCCAAACGGGTGACCCGAGAGTTGATAAGTCGCGTATAGACGACCGCGACGGCCTTTAAGCCGGAGGCTCTGGACATAACCGCCGCCTCCGGGCCATTTTCAGGTCTGGAAGCGGCGTGTTTGCGGCACACGCCCGCCGCTATACGCGAGGTTATCAAGTCTCGTCTGACCTCTCGATCAGCACTGTGAAATTAGAGAGTCGGCAGAGAGCACGCAAGAGTGAAAAGCTGGATTGTCTCAATCTTCGGCAGGCTCCGATTTCACCGTTTTTGCAGCGCAAAGGTGACTCAGATCAAGGCCGGGGTATTCGATTTTGGCGATGTCTTCCGCGAGTGTGCGGAGGTAGCCCGCTCCTCTGCCATAGTGGTTCATTTGACGGCTTGCCGGGCCTTCACCGTCTTCCCAGCCTGCGAGGCGTGCCACCGTTTCAGCGGGGAGCCTTGCCGCCCTTGTGGCGTCTCTGAACTGGTGCCTGAAACTGTGCATGGTTGCCCGGCATTCGCTGCCAACGGTCAATTCCACGAAGCGGGCGAACCATTTGCTAAAGGCATCGGAGAAATAGCCCTTGTGGCCCGGCGTGAGTTCCGGGAACAAGCGAGGGGATGCACTGTCACGCCTGCGTTCTTGAACAAAATCCATGAAGCCCAGCCGGATCAACTCAGGATGCAAGGGAACCTCGCGCTTGCTCTGCTTTGTCTTGAGCTTCTTTTCGCATTTGCTGCCGTCTTCCCGTTCTTCGCGGATGGCAATGAAGGTGATGCCTTCCACGGTCTTCACGTCTTCCGTGTAAAGCTGACAGGCTTCATTGCAGCGGAAGCCATGAAACAGGGACAACAGCGGAACCCAAAAGCGCCCTCCGCGTTCTTTGCCTTGGGCGCATTCCATGTGAAACGGCGAGCGGAAAAGGCGGTTCAGTTCCTCAATCGTGAACTGTGGGCGGGGAGGTGAATCGGCGTTGTCTTCAAATGACCGGCTCAGTCGTTTGCTTTTGACAGGGTTTTCACTGATCCACTTTTCTCCCATCGCCAGATTGAACAGGGCTGTGATTTGAATGTAGTTGTTGCGGAGCGTTTTCGGACTCAAGCGCCTCCGGTCTTCTGCCTTGTCGGCTGCCGCAACCGCCTGCTCCAGCGTCATTCCTTTGTAACGCTTCGTGGCGTTCGGGGGAATGCGGCGCAGCAAATCGAAAAGCTGCCGGATGTCCTCCGGCTGAATGGCCGAAAGCTGGCGTTCCCCTCCAAAGAACTCACGAAGAAGGCGGGCCGTGAGTTGTGAGGCATCGGCGCTTTTTCGAGAGAGGTTGAACTCTTGAATGGTCTGCTTCCGCAGTTCCAAAAGATCGTTGATCGTTTTCCCCTTCTTCTGCTCAGCAATCGCCGGCGAATGAAAATGCACGCCTTTGAACTGGTGGCTTCGTTCCTTTGCTGCATCGCCTTTGAGCATGTCTTGAGCACGCCCTAGATACTCCAGATGTGCATTGAAGAACAGAGGCCGGAGTGTCTTGAAGGCAGGGCTGGTGACGGCGCATTCAATGCCTTCGCTTTGAAGGAAGCGCAGCAACTCACGGGTGCCGTCCAACGGCTGGCCTTTGTATTCCTCTCCCCGTGCCAAGTCGTATTCATCCTCCTGAACATTGGAGCGCATTTGCTCCCGTTCATGCTCGCCAAGGAAGCGGCCTTCCTCTTGCATCCAATTTCCGAACTTGTGTTCAAACGTGGCAAGGTAGCGGGCTGCCATCTCCCACGCTTCGCGTTCTGAAATGACCGTAAGAAGACGCTTTTCGTGCTTGGCCTTGGGGGCCTTTAGGATCACCAGTTTTCGCCGCTCGTTTTCAAAAAGCGCGGTGACTCGCGCCCGTTCGTAAACAACCCTCCGGCAGGCTTCCTTGTAGTCGGAGGTTCCGAGAGATTCGCGGATGAGCTTCTTTCCAAGCGCCGCTTGGAGGTCGAGAGGCACTTTAAAATTGCTGTGCCAGCGTGAGCCGCGACGCAGCAAACCTTGTTGGCGGGACATTGATTCAGAGAGGGCAAGTGTGACAGTTGGGGGTTCCATGTCACTACCTTACTCCTTCATCCCCAAGGCCGTCCAAGCATCTAAGGTGCTCGAAAACGGGGTGGCGGAGAGGGTGGGATTCGAACCCACGGTGAGAATTACCCCACGCCAGTTTTCAAGACTGGAGCCATAAACCACTCGACCACCTCTCCATGATGCGTTCGGGGAACAGAAACTTAGTTTAAAGCATCTCGACGAGTTGAAAAGGACGAAGTTGTTTTTTGATCAAGTTCATCAGAGCCGAGCAGGCCCTGAAAATGTTTAGAAGCGAGGATTGCAGGACCCCTCTTTTTACTTAAGATGGAGTCATGAAGAAGGGTCATTTAAGATGGGATACACTGCTGCGGCTGGTCGTGCTGCTGAGCACGAAGATGGTTATGGCACAACTGCCTGTGCGGGATACGAATTTGGATGAGGCTATTCGCCAAGCGGAAGCGGTGATAGCAGCTTCAAACAAGGACTTTGTGAATGCGGCTAAGGATGTTAGCTTGGTCTTTCAGGCGGCGCGGGCGCTGCATGAGAAGGGCGATGAAACGCGGGCCGCAGAGTATTTTACCAAGGGGCTGCAATTGAGCCCGTGGAGCCTGGAAGAACAACTGGTGTATGCGGAGGTGCTGCGGAAGCTAAAGCGTAAGGAGGAGGCGATAGAGATCGGCGAGATGGTGGTGAAGCGTGCGGAGACGGATGAGCTCGCGAATGCAGCGCTAAAGATGCTAGGCCGGGGTCCTGTAGAGGGACCATCCGTTTTTAAAGGCCCGGTCGAAGGGCCATGGCTATGTTTTATTAAGGTGGGGCCAGTGGAAGACATTGTGATGAAAGAGGCGATGGAGCGCATCAGCCTGACGCTGGGAATGCCTGCTTATTTGGCACCTGATACAGTGGGACTGCCGGCGGCAGATCGCAGTGCTCTGGACCGATGGGTGACGAGGCAGGTGATCCCAGGGATCAAGTGGAGTCACCCGGTGGCGAGGCAAATGCTAAAAGATCTTGGTGGTGAGGTACCCACAGACATTGCACCAAAGAAATTGCTACGAGGACTGGTGGCGCTGATGCGTAGTGAGGGTGAGGATGTGCGGGCTGAGAACATGGAGAAAGAGATACTTCACTTTGAAAAATGGGATAAGCAGTGGCGGGCGTCAGGCCTGCTGAAGATGTTGCAGAGTTATCTACTACGGACGCCCATGCCTGGGAACGTCACAGTGGTGGGGGTGACGGGGGCGGACCTGTGTGATGATGATGTAAACTTTCTCTTTGGATCTGCTCTGACGGGCGGGAAGCTGGCAGTGACATCGTATGCACGCTACACGGCTGAGTTTAATCACGGGCCACCGGAGCGGAAGAAGGTGTTGAGCCGACTGCACAAGCAATTGCTAAGCGGGATCGGCTATGCGCTAGGTGTCCCCCGGCCAACGGACCCGACAAGCGCGCGTGCCTACCCAGCGAGCCTGGCGGAGCATGATGCGAAATCAGAATACATGTCGGCTGCTTGCCGATCTGGGTTTGAGAAAGCACTGGGACGAAAGCTACCCATGGAGGCGATACCGCCACAAATGCGCGGGCCATTACGGCCGAAATGAGGTGTGCCAAGCTGAATCCGGAACACTTTTTGTTAGGCCATTAAGATTGAAAGGAGTCTGCTCCGCATTAAATTTTATTAAATGATACTGTAGCTGAATAACCCGAACTCTCCCTGGGCAGCATTGCCGATGACCTTCAGGATAGGACGGAGGAAGTTGTCGTTAGGTCTTCAGCATGAGGTGTTACTGCTACTCTTAGTGAGGTCAGACACGACGCAGTGTGTCACTTGCTGGGCGCTTCGCTCCTTGAAACGTCGAACGCGCCACAGCGCGTCCGACATTCCATCAAAGTTCAGCGCATGCGAAAGACCACAACGCGGCGGTCCAACCGACGAGCAGCTTCATTGGCATCGGCCGGGGAGGAAGCTTCGGCTTCGCCATAGCCTACAGGCATGAGACGCTCGGCATTGACGCCATGATAAACGAGCTCGCGGGAGATCCGCTCCGCGCGTTCTTGAGAAAGCTGGAGGTTCTGCCCATAGTCACCTTCAGCGGATGCATGGCCTTCGATGACGAAAGTGTCATTGGCTAGGGCCGGGGCCTTCATGGCGTTTGCCATATCAATGACAAGGTCATAGGAATAGGCATCGGCAAAGTCTGTGGAGCCCTGACGGAAGAGGATGGCATCTGTGCTGATGGCCGAATCAGGATCGACGCTGTAGGACACGGCATAGGCGTCGCCACTGGTGTACGAGGCCGGAATATCATTCCGATAACGCTCCTGCTGGGCTGCCTGCGGCATGACGCGGTAAGTGCTCTGCGACTGGGGGAGGAGTTGGACTCGGTTAAGTTCTTGAGATGCAACGATGATCGGCGGGATCTCCTGCATGGAGGAGTAGCGGATCACCCGGCGGTTGCCATCGTAAAACTGAGTGCGGCGTTGGGTTTCGGTGGTTTCGAAAATTCGGCGTTCGCGATATACGTTGCCTGAAGGCGCCGCCTGCGGGACTCGGCCCTGGAATCTGTCCACGATAATACTGACCGCGCGGTCACGATCCTGCTGGGTCCGGCCCACTTCCTCGAAGGAGGGGCGGTAACGGGGCCTGGAATCGTCCCGGCGACGTCTTGGTTCAGAACGATCGTTTGAGTCTCGACGATCATTGGGACCACGACGATCATCAGAATCAGCTCGAGCGGCACCGCCACCGAGGATGTTCATGAGCAAGCGCTTGGCATCTTCCGGGGTTTCGATCTTGCGCGCCTGGGCAGCATCGGCTTGGCGATCACGTTTGGGTTCATCGGCAAGCACTTCGGCAGTCTCTTGCGTCGGGGGCTTCTGGGCAGCAGGGCGTTCAGGCCGTTCGCGCCCCTCAGCTTGATCAGACTTTTCGGGCTGTCCAGGTCGCTCAGGCTGTCCAGGCCGTTCTGGCTGCCCAGGCCGCTCAGGCTGTCCAGGCCGTTCTGGCTGCCCAGGCCGCTCTGGCTGTCCAGGCCGTTCTGGCTGTCCAGGCCGCTCTGGCCGTCCAGGCCGTTCTGGCCGTCCAGGCCGTTCTGGCTGTCCAGGTCGCTCAGGCTGTCCAGGTCGCTCAGGCTGTCCAGGCCGTTCTGGCTGTACAGGTCGCTCTGTGGATTTAGGTTCACCAGGAGTTGCCGGCGTAGGAGTCTCGGCTGGCATCGGGGCACCGGGAGCGGTCACCGAGGGATCAACGCCCCGTTCTTGCGGATCGGTGGGCTTTTTCCCAGGCACGGGACGACTCCCAGGGCGGGTCGGTGGGGCGTCGCTAGTGGCTGGCGGCACCTCGCGAGGGGTCGGTGGTGCATCAGGGGTTTCTACCGGGCGGGTCGAAGGCCTGTCCCTTTCTTGACCCGGTGCCTTGCGCTCGGGATCGCCAGATGGATTCCCGTTCGGGGCGGTGCCCCCAGGAGCCCGACCCGGAGCCTCTGGCTCACCAGTTTGATCTTTTGCTCGAGATGCTCTGCGGCGTTCAGCAGCGCCAGGACCGCCTGGGCGTTCATTTTCGGAAGGGCTACGACGGTCAGCTCCAGGAAGGCCCGAGCGCTCGGGGCGATCCTTTCCTGGGGCGGCAGGTCTTTCGCGCCTGCTGGCCCCGGGAGGAGTAGATCTATCAGGGGACTTTTCGGCAGACACCGCAGGAGGGGTCTCCGGCACGACAACTTTAGGAGCCGTGGCAGGGGCTTCCGGGGCCCTTGGCTTGTCCTCGTCTGGAGCTGGAGCGGAGGATTGCGCCATCGCCAGGAAAGGCATGGCAAGGGTGGCGAAGGCGGATGGAATGAAGCGTTTCATGAGGTAAAGACGTAGAGCAATAAAGAGACTGGTTGGATGTGGACGATTGAAGCATTCTATGAGTGTTTTAACTCGCACCCATGATTGCCCATGTCCCAGTCACTGTATTTTGATCGCGCCTCCTGTGCATAGCGGCTGCCTCTCCGTGTTTTTTCCATGGCCTGCGCAATTGGAACGCAAAGAGCTCAAGTCGATCTGAAGGTAGAGGGTATGCCGACCTGCTGGTTTGAACAGGCACAGAATCAGCTCCCCCCTGGGTAGGATCTAGGTAAGATGAGAGCGATGAAACGAATTACCCAATTTTCATCGCGCCAATGATGATGGCTCGTGCCTTTATTAGGCACCCATCCTCAGATGGAGAGTTTGCCGAAAAAAGCAGTTCCTGGCGATGGATGCTCAATCACCATTGGAAGGTCGAATTTAAGCCAGGACATCAAGGGAGGCGATACGCCCTATTCATCGATGACGGGGTGGGAGAGATGATCTCCCACCCTCAGGATTCTGAGACGGCGCAGCGTGTCTTACCGCATCACAAAAGGTCGAAGCGATCCAGGTTCATGACCTTGTTCCAAGCGGCCACGAAATCGCGCACAAACTTGGTTTGAGCATCCGAAGTGGCATAAACTTCAGCTAAAGCACGGAGCTGGGCATTGGACCCAAAGACCAGATCCACTCGTGTGCCCGTCCATTTGAGAGCTCCGGTTTTCCGGTCACGCCCTTCGAAGGCATCGTCATCCTTAGAGAGAGGCTTCCACTCAGTGCTCATGTCCAGCAGATTGACAAAAAAGTCATTGGTCAGCACCTCGGGTTGCTGAGTCAACAATCCAGCTTGGCCTGCGCCCACATTCGTGTTTAAGACACGCATGCCGCCGATGAGCACGGTCATTTCAGGAGCCGTGAGTGTGAGCAACTGTGCTTTATCAATGAGGAGTTCTTCCGCTGAAACGCTATACTTCGTGCGCTGATAGTTTCGGAAGCCATCGGCCAAAGGCTCCAGGAAACCGAAAGACTCGACATCGGTCTGGTCCTGCGTGGCGTCCATACGTCCTGGGGTGAAGGGAACCATGACCTCATGGCCAGCCTTCTTGGCCGCTAGTTCTACACCCGCACAGCCACCAAGAACGATGAGGTCAGCCAGCGAGATTTTTTTGCCTCCAGACTGGGAGGCATTGAACGCACTTTGAATACCTTCTAGTTTTTCCAGGACTTTAGCCAGTTGAGCAGGCTGATTGGCCTCCCAATCTTTTTGCGGAGCCAAACGGATTCTGGCACCATTTGCCCCACCTCGTTTATCCGAACCGCGGAACGTTGAGGCCGAAGCCCAGGCCGTAGAGACAAGCTCCGACACAGTTAGACCCGACTCCACGATCTGCTCTTTCAGAGCACCGATATCTTGCGCATTGACCAAGGGATGATCCACAGCTGGGATGGGGTCTTGCCAAAGGAGGATTTCTTCAGGCACCTCAGGCCCGAGGTAACGATCGCGCGGGCCCATGTCACGATGGGTGAGCTTGAACCAGGCACGAGCAAAAGCATCGGCAAACTGATCTGGATTCTCCAGAAAACGACGTGAAATTTTCTCATAAGCCGGGTCTGCGCGCAGAGCGATGTCAGTCGTCAGCATGTTCGGCGCGATGCGTTTCGTCTTATCATGCGCGTGAGGTACAGTGCCCTCCCCTGCCCCATCTTTGGGCCTCCATTGATGGGCTCCTGCCGGGCTTTTGGTCAGCTCCCATTCATAACCAAAAAGGTTCTCAAAGTAGTTGTTGCTCCACTGGGTGGGCGTGGTGGTCCATGTCACTTCCAGACCACTGGTGATGGTGTCACCACCTTTGCCGGTGCCGAAGCTATTTTTCCAGCCAAACCCTTGCTCAGCCAGGCCAGCGGCCTCTGGTTCAGCGCCCACATGAGAGGCCGGACCAGCACCATGGGTCTTACCAAAAGTATGACCACCCGCGATGAGGGCCACGGTTTCTTCATCGTTCATCGCCATGCGAGCAAACGTATCACGAATGTCATAGGCAGACTTCAAGGGATCGGGGTTGCCATCCGGGCCTTCAGGGTTCACGTAGATCAACCCCATCTGCACCGCAGCCAGCGGATTTTCAAGCAACCGCGAATGCACGTCCCCATTCGCCTGATCATCGGAAACGACCACACCACCCGCTTTGGCGACGCCTTCAGACCCGTGAGCATAGCGTTTATCGCCGCCTAACCAGGTAGTTTCACGGCCCCAATAGACATCGTGATCCGGCTCCCAGGTATCCTCACGTCCACCGGCAAAACCAAACGTTTTAAATCCCATCGTCTCTAGCGCCACGTTGCCCGTGAGGATCATCAGATCCGCCCATGAGATTTTGCGACCATACTTTTGCTTGATGGGCCAAAGAAGGCGACGTGCTTTATCCAGACTAACGTTGTCTGGCCAGCTATTGAGCGGGGCAAAACGCTGTTGCCCACGGCCACCTCCCCCACGGCCATCGCCTGTTCGATAGGTGCCAGCGCTATGCCAGGCCATGCGGATAAATAAGGGACCATAGTGGCCAAAATCTGCTGGCCACCAGTCCTGAGAATCCGTCATCAGCGCAGCGAGATCTTGTTTAACCGCAGCGAGGTCCAGACTCTTGAACTCTTCGGCATAATTGAAGTCTCCTCCCATGGGATCGGACTTGGAAGAATGCTGATGCAGAAGATCAATCTTCAACAGCTTCGGCCACCAATCGCGATTGGTCGTACCCGTGCTGGGCGCGTGGTGAAAAGGACACTTTCCTTGAGGGGCAGCAGCAGTGTGGGCTACAGGGCAAGTTTGAGCTTCGTCTGACATAAGTATTCTCTTGGGGATCAATGGACAGAAGGCGATGAGCCGAAGGCTTCACCGATACGCGGCACGGCACGCATCAGTGACAATTAATAACTGGAAATTTTCTTTTCGTCTAGAGGTCCGTCCTACCGGAGATGCGAGCCGATGAAAAAGGCCTAACCTAGATCAGCACTGATGTGGGAGAAAGTACTGGCACACCTCACGCCACCCGGCGCATACTGGCAGGCGTTCAGTACCTCTTTTCTCATTCCATGAAGTCCCTTTACGTTACCCTGTCCTCCGCCCTTTTGCTCTGCCTCACGGCCTGCCAGACTGAAGCCCCAGCGAAAAAGAAGACCGTCAGACAGCCCCCATCCCAGGCCCCCCAGAACACTAGCCCTCCAGCGGCAACCCCTAGCATCTCACCATCCGGTGTGGTGACGACCGCCAGCGGACTGAAATATCGTGTTCTGAGCTCTGGGCCTGATTCTGGGATCTCACCCACTTACAGGGATACCGTCTCAGTACATTATCATGGCACCCTCACTGACGGAACGGTCTTTGACAGCTCCATTGAGCGTGGTCAACCTGCGAGCTTTGGCGTCGGCCAAGTCATTCCCGGCTGGACGGAGGCGCTACAACTCATGAAACCTGGCGACAAATGGCTGCTGCACATCCCTGCACGCTTGGCCTATGGAAACCGCGCCATCGGCGGAAAAATCCCACCTAATAGCGACCTGATCTTCCAGGTGGAACTCCTCCAAGTGCTGGGTCGTTAGTTTTGATTCATTCTTTGTTAGCCAACGTTCAAATTCAGAGGAAATCCCCTGAAATCAGATTCACTCAACCATAATCTGGATCATCACGACGGCCTTGCAAGAGCAGCGAATGCAATGCCCCAGCGGAAGAAACGCCTTCCCAAAATAGATTTAGGAGGGTCGGCAGCCGCTAGGAGAGCTGCTGCCACGCTCAGAAACACTACTTTTAAATTGATCCCAGGCATTTTCAGGCTCTCTCAGAAAGACGAACAAAACAGTCGGCATTGCAATCCGCTCCCCAGGGTTTAAAGGGAAGGTTCGCTGTGACGTTCGCCACCCAGATCACGATTTTCCGCATCCTTCTCATCCCGGTTTTCATCGGGTTGGCGGTCTATTATGGGGAAAGTGTGTCCTCGGGACAGGCCAATGAAACGCTACGCTGGTGGACCATCGCCACCTTTGCCATCGCAGCATTGAGCGACGCTGTGGATGGTTATGTAGCCCGCCATTTCAATCAGCGCAGCCGTTTAGGTGCCATTTTAGACCCTCTAGCGGACAAACTTTTGCTGCTTTCCGGCATTATCACTTTGAGTTTTACCGGCTGGAGACAGCACTTTCCACTCTGGTTCCCTACCCTGGTCATTTTCCGTGACCTCGCCAGCATCGGTGGCGCCTTCCTCATTGATTATCTCACGGGGAAATGCGTGATCAAACCACATTGGACAGGTAAAGTAGCCACTTTTGCCCAGTTTGCCGCCGTCCTCTGGCTGATGTTAGATATTCCTTTCCTTATCTGGCCCACGGCTTTGGCCGGAGCTTTTACGGCCATCTCAGGCTTCCTCAATCTCGCGGCTGGCGTGCGCCAGGTACAAGAGCATTCAGGAAAGCATGACTGACCTGTCTCCATCCCTTTTAGAAAAAAACATCCCATGCGTAAAACCGTCGCCATCGTAGGCCGCCCGAATGTGGGCAAATCTGCCCTCTTCAATCGCCTTGCCGGCATGAATATTTCCATCGTTCATGACCTCGCAGGGGTGACTCGCGACCGTATCACGGCTGAATGCCGCCGTGGGCCGCAGGTCTTTAACATCATGGATACGGGCGGTATCGGAGCCAATACGGAGGATGTCTTGACCGAGCAGGTACAGGTAGAGGCTGCCATCGCCCTAGACGTGGCGGATCTGCTGCTCTTTGTAGTGGACGTGACGGCAGGTATCACGCCGATTGACCAGTCGCTAGCCCAGATGCTGCGCCGGACCAATAAGCATGTCATCCTGGTGGCCAACAAGTCAGATTCGGAAAAGCGTCGCTTAGGTTCCGGTGAGTTTGCCAAAATCGGTTTTGGCAATGCGGCAGAAGTAAGCGCCGTGCACGGCTACGGTATTGATGACCTGGTGGACTCCATTGTAGAGAAACTGGAATTGACCGAGGAAGAAACCGAAGAAGCTCGCGACGAACGCCTCTCTGCCCGCCCGCTCAAGCTAGCCATCGTGGGCAGGCCAAATGCAGGCAAGTCCTCTCTGGTAAACGCCGTCCTGGGTCAAGAACGAGCGATTGTCAGCGACCTTCCCGGCACCACTCGCGATAGCCTGGACGTGCATTGCACGTATAACGGCAAACATTACCAACTCATCGACACCGCCGGCATCCGCAAACAAGCGAAGGTGGAAGATGCCGTGGAAATCTTCAGCATCCAGCGCAGCTACGCCGCCATCAAGCGGGCAGACCTTTGCCTCCTGGTCATTGACTGCGCAGACGGTGCTAAGATGCAGGATCGCAAGATCGCCCAAATGATCGTGGAAGAGCGCAAGCCCTGCATCCTCGTGATGAATAAGTTTGACCTCTTCCACCCTCATGCCCAGCAAAAGGATCGTCTGGAAGAGTTGGCTGAAACCATGCGTCGCGAGTTTTTCTTCCTCAGCTACGCTCCCCTGGTCGCCATCTCAGCCAAGAATAACGACAACGTGGGCAAGCTGTTTGTGCAGATCGAAAAAGTGCGAAAAGGCGCGCAGGGTCGCATCGGGACAGGCGTGCTGAATCGCTTGATGCATGAAACCATCGAAAACACTCCAGGCCCGCTCGGCCGCAGTCCACAGACCTTCAAGCTGCTCTACGTAACGCAGGTAAACGAGACGGAAGATGTCTCCATTCCCGTGCCTCACTTCGTGATGTTCGCCAACCGCGCGGCCAAGATGACCGACGGGTACCTGCGCTTCCTCGAAAGCGTGATTCGCAAAGAATGGCCTGCCCCAGGCGTGCCCTTCCGCATGAGTGTGCGTGGCAAACAGCCCAAAGAAAAGAAGCGCTAGGTGGAAAACCTCATGAAGGGCAACTCGGGCAAGCCCTGAATGGATGCTGGAAACTGGCATCGAGCGGCCAAAATGACGATGGCCATCACGTGAAACGTGATGGCCACTCAAAATTTAATTTTCTGCGCCGACAGCGCTGGACGATCAATGGTGGGTCGCTTTTTCAGCCCCCAGCCCCGTGTGAGCACGGACCGTGAGTTCTGAGAATTTAGCCTCAGCTTCAAGATCACGTGGAGTCAGGATGGTGCCCAGATACGCCGCCAAGAACCCCAGAGGAATGCTGACAATTCCTGGGTTTTCCAGGGGAAATGGAGCCCCAGCTTTGCCAAAAAGCCCATTCGGGCTAAGCAAGATGAGGACAATGGCGGAGACCAATCCGGTGACCAGACCGGCCACAGCACCGGTCGTATTGAACCGCTTCCAAAAGACACTGAAGATAATGACCGGAAGGTTGGCACTGGCAGCCACAGCAAAAGCAAGTCCGACGAGGAACGCCGCATTCACGGCGGGGCCTAGATAGATGGCGATACCGATGCTGACTGCCCCCACAATGAAGGCGGTGATGCGGGCGACTTTCACCTCAGCTCCGGGGCGGTTTTCTTTGCCGTGATGGAGAACGTTCGAGTAAAAGTCATGAGCGAAGGAGGCCGAGGCACTCATGGTCAAGCCAGCGACCACAGCCAGGATGGTGGCGAAAGCAACGGCACTGATGAAGGCAAAAAAGAGCTCTCCTCCCAATTCCTGCGCCAGAATAGGAGCGACCATATTCGGATTCGGCGCGCCGGTTTCCGTGAGGATCAGCGCCTTTTTCAAAATGGTGGCTGCACCAAAACCAAAGAAGGTGGTCATGATGTAGAAAATACCAATGATGGCCATCGCCCAAACCACGCTGGAACGCGCCGTCTTGGCATCTGGAACTGTGTAAAAACGCACCAGAATATGCGGCAGACCAGCCGTTCCCAAAACGAGTCCCAATCCCAAGGAGACGAGATCGAGTGGGCCCCATTTACCTGCGACAGCAACGCCAAACTTGAGGCCGGGCTCCAGAAGGTTTTTCGGTTCAGCGGTGCCTGCGTAGTCCGCTTTCGATACGGCATCGAAGAAGCCAGCCAGACTGAAGTGATGATACTGAAGAACGAGGTAGCTGAGCAGGATCGCACCTGCCATGAGCAGCAGCGCTTTGATGATCTGTACCCAAGTGGTAGCGAGCATTCCCCCAAAGACAACATAGACCAGCATGAGCACTCCCACCCCAATGACGGCAGGAGCAAAGGAAAGACCGATCAGGCGCTCAATGATCACCCCGGCACCCACCATCTGAGCAATCATGTAAAAAGTAGAAACCGTGAGCGTGCTGAGGGAGGCCATGGCACGAACAGGCCGTGGCGAGAGGCGATAAGCCAACAGGTCCGCCATGGTATATTTCCCGGCATTTCTCAGAGGCTCAGCCACGATGAGTAGCACCGTGATGTAAGCCACGAGGAAGCCCACCGAGTACATAAACCCATCGTAACCGGAGAAACAGATCATTCCTGAAATTCCCAGGAAGGAGGCTGCGCTCATGTAGTCTCCCGCGACAGCGAGACCATTTTGCCAGCCAGTGATATTACGACCCGCCGCAAAGTAAGCACTCGCCCCTGTGTTGCGCTTAGCAGCCCAGAAAGTGATCAGCAACGTGAGCGCCACGAAGCCAGTGAACATGATAAGGGGAATCAAGCTTTTGGAAGAAGCCGGAGAGGCCGCCGTCGCAGCAGCCGCTGAAAGAAGAGAAATGAACATGCAGATGAAGTCTAAAAAAAGAAAGGCTTGGAAAGCGCTGTGGTTTCCCGCAGCAAAGAAAAGAAATCGAAGACTGTTTACTTCACATCGGCAATCACAGCTGCGGCCTCACGATCCCAACGGGAGGCGACTCGGACGTAAACGAAAGCCATGATCCAGGCCATGAAGAACTGAGAGAGGGCAAAAAGATAGGCAATGTTCACCTCACCGAAGACTTTCTTTTTCATCAAATCAGGAGCGTAGCCCACTAAAATAGGTAGGGCCAAATAGTAGGCCATGAAGAAGATGGTAGCCTTAATGATGAAGCTGGCTTTGCGCCCAAGAAGAGCGCGGAACTCAGGCTTTGCTTCGAGTCTGTCCCAATCCACCGATCGTTTATTTTCTTGCATGGCGCGCGAGAGTACGGAGCACTGCCTAAAATGGCAAGAATGATGTCACCTAATTTGCCGATTCCGGACAGGTTTGTTCGCAACTTTTTACCGAAAGAAAAAGCGAAGCCAGAACGCCTCTTGGGAAAGAGGGTTTTTACGACTCAAAGCCTTTGTGCACTCCCACCTTCATTCAAGGAAGTTCAGCGCGGCGACGATCTGTAAACATCTTCACCGCAGTCTTCATGCGACCAAGGACATAATAGACCGTCTGGCTCCGCAAACGAACTAATTCCGCACCGATGATGCGTGGCACAAAATCCGCAGGCACCGCCATCACCTCAATCAAGGTGCTCCCATTAAGCCCGCGACAGAGAATGGCAGTCATCGCCTTGGTGAGTGTTTGAACTTTAGGTCCTAACTCAATGGCGAAATGAACTCGATCTTCGTCATCCACTCGCACAAAGACCCCAACGGTATCGGTGCACTCTTCGTCCTTACGCACATCTTCCAGGTTGTAAGCCACCCCCTCCTTGCGGCCACAGGCGGCGGCTGCATCTGCGTAATTGATGAGAGTTTCCCGGCGTGCAGCCTCAGGCAAAAACTCAAACAGCTCAATGATCTCGTTGAGGGCAGTGGGATAGGGCATAAGGGGGGAATTAGAGACCAAAACCTTTCTAGACTTGAGAATGCTACGCACCCACTTCAATTGGGGTGCGCACCATATTGCCCCATTCCGTCCAACTGCCGTCATAGTTACGCACTTGGTTATACCCGAGAAGATATTTCAGCACAAACCAAGTGTGACTACTGCGCTCACCAATGCGACAGTAAGCGATGATATCGTCATCGGTTTTCAGCCCCAATTCATTGGCATAGATAGCCTCCAGCTCCTCACGAGATTTGAAAGTTTTGTCGGCATTGGCCGCACGCGCCCACGGAGCACTTTTCGCTCCTGGGATGTGACCACCGCGCAGCACGCCTTCCTGAGGATATTCAGGCATGTGGGTGACCTCACCTGAGTATTCCTTGGGGCTGCGCACATCCACAAGCTTTTTACCAGCTTTACAGTGTTCCAAGGTCTGCTGAAAATAGGCACGATGCGCCTCATCATCACGCTTGGATGGCACGGGATAATCGCTGGCCGGGAAGGCGTTTACAGAGCGGGTCAAAGGCTTGTTTTCCGCCTCCCATTTGTCGCGGCCACCATCCAGGATTTTGGCCTTGGTATGACCGAACAGCTGAAAAACCCAGAAGGCATAACAGGCCCACCAATTCGATTTATCCCCATAAAAAACGAGGGTGGTCTCTGGCGTGATGCCATGGCGACGGCAAAGTTCAGCGAAAGCTTGCGGACCGATGTAATCGCGAGTCGTCTGGTCATTCAAGTCGCGGCGCCAGTCAATGTGAACGGCACCTGGGATGTGGCCCACATCATAAAGAAGCAGGTCTTCATTGCTTTCAATAATTCGAATGCCGGGGGTCTCTAGATTGGCGGCCAGCCAATCCGTATCAACCAGGATTTCAGGGGTGTGGTAGGCAGCAAATTTGGAATTCATGATCAAAAAAAGGCAAAAATAAATCATGGCGATGCCGCCCCTCGATTCAACTCGTCATATCAACGGCTCGCCGATCTGAATCGGTGCCGAAAAGAATCATCAAAAAAAATCAAAAATGATTCAACATCTCCTCAGGAGAGGAATCTAATCTATCAACAGTGATGGCGGGAGAGAGTCCCCCTAACTGGTCTTGAGAGTGATTGGTTGTTGTCATCACCCCTGTGGAAACACAGGTCAGTGTTGAGGTTGATGCAAACAAAGAGGTCGGGCGGAATCGGGAGCCGCCCGGCCTCAATTTTTTTACACCAGTGTTTCCGTAGCCTTCACCCAAGCGGTGGGACCGCACCAAAGTTGGGCAGCTTCAGCCAGAGCGGCTGCATCAGCATGCGTTTTGGTCACTGCAAACATGGTCGAGCCAGACCCTGACATAAGTGCTGCCTGCACTCCTTTTTGCTCAAGCAGCCACCCTTTAAGCGCCGCGAGAAGGCGATATTTCTCAAAAACTGGCCTTTCCAGGCCATTCACCATGTGTCCCCATGGACAGTGCTGCGGTGCATAAAGTACTCCCCTAAGCTCCTGCGAGTCCTTCCAGTGTTTGTAAGCCCACGGGGTTGGTATGGGAAAGGCCGGTTTGATAAGCACCAAAGGCAACTTCCAAGAAAACTCCACCGGAGTCACTCTTTCCCCACGCCCGGCTCCGTCAGCCGCACCCGTTTCCAATAAAAAACAGGGCACATCAGCGCCTATATCTCCGGCGATTTCTAGAAGCTCCGAGAGCGGGAGAGGCTTTCCCGTGAGTTCATTAGCTGCTTTTAAAATGGAGGCCGCATTGCTACTGCCCCCCCCCAACCCTGCGCCCGAGGGAATTCTCTTTTCCAAATGGATGTGCCAAGAGTTTGTTCTGCCGAGACGGCGTTCAAAAGCACGTACTGCTTTGATAGCTAAGTTGGAATCATCCAGCGGAATACCGGGAATGTTGCAAGTCAACTCGACGGATTTCCCTGGACCCATCAACTCCAATTTCACGGTATCCGAGATACCTATTTTGCACAGTCGCGTCTCGACTTCATGAAATCCGTCGGATCTGCGATCTAAAATACGCAGCCAGAGATTAATCTTTGCAGGTGAGGAAAGCTCCACAACAGGTCGGTTTTAGGTGAAATTAAGTATTCGAGGACAGTCGTCCCATTAAGGCAAGCATGCGACCAGTCCGACCTTTCTCCATGCGGTAAGAATAAAATCTCCGCAAGTCACTGGAAGTACAGATATCACAGTCCGCATAGTGCTCGGGTAAAATCCCAGCTTGCAGACAAGACTCCCGGATTTGAGAGGCGAAATCCACTTCATAAGCAGGGGGGCGAATGCAGGGCCCCAATTGCGCACGGATGTTGCTTGGGTCACAGCCATATTTTGCATGCATGAGGCGTATCGCTTCGGCTGCAATGCCCAACTCAGATCCTTTTTTCCCCGAGTGTACGATTCCACAAGCTCCTGTAACTGGATCAGCCAAGTAAAGGGCTCCACAATCTGCCACATAGATGCCAATTACCAAATCGGCTGCGCCAGTGACAATGCCATCCGCTCCAAGAATAGGGGCCGTAGGCACCGAATCAATTGCCACGACCCTAGAACCGTGAACTTGCTCTGCAGTGCATAAAGAATGGGCATGGAAGCCCAACTCGACAGCCTGCTCGCGGTGCCAGTCCCACAGACGCTCCACCACCACGACGCGCTCAGCATCCACCGCTATGTCTGGGTGCCTCAGGGTGAAACGATGCCGAAAGCCCGGCAAGTCACTCAAGAGAGGAAAAGTCATCCAAAGAGAATCATCCATAGCTATTTAAAAGCAGAAAGCGCATGAAGCATACAAGCTCCATGCGCTTTCGAAACAAACAATACAACGGGAAATCTTACTTGCTGGCGACGCTCGTATCCATCGTGCGGTAGGAGGTCATGAAAGAAGCAGCATCCGTGGCGTCAGTCTCACTCATCGCTTCGGCAATTTGGTCCTGAAGACCATCGCGGAGACGGCTCACAAGATCCAAGCCCTTGGAGGTAACACGAACCATCACTTTGCGGCGGTCATCAATCGCGTGGGTGCGCTCCATGTATCCCAGCTTTTCAAGACGATCCACCAACCCAGTCGCAGCAGCAGTCGAATGACCCATTTTACGGGCAATATCGGTCATCGTCAGCTCCTTCGAAGTAGCCAAATAACTCAACAGGAAGAACTGAGCGAAGGAGATGTTATCGCGGTTCAGCTCCTTGGACAAATTGAGCAAGAATTCCCGCTGGCTGAACAAAATGAAGTCGGCCAATTTGGCGTGATCCTTGATTTCAGGCTGGAGTGTGTTGGACATAAATGGGGAGCTAGAGGCTTGGCCGGACAGGAAAATTTTGAATATCTATTTAAAATGTAACCAGAACCAATGGTAAGCGCAAGCTAATTCCATAGAATCCATAAATTACAGGCCTTGCTGAATACTAAATTCTCAAACTCAAGAATTCAACAACACCGAATTATCAACCATGACAGCCGAAAAGACAAGATTTTTATTCAAAGCCTCCCAGATAAATTTAAAAAAATGCCATCATTTCTCAAGGACAGCAGTATGAGCGCGTGGCTCGCTCCTCATCCTTATTGCTTTTTTCATGCGGCCCACTGCTACAGGCTTCTAGATCATAGGCTGACTAACCACAAAGAAAGTCATGAGTCTCCCACAGGGTCAAATATCCAAATATTTTAATTGATTGCAGAGATTCAATGATCTCACCCACAGGCATTACCCTCAGTGTGCCCTTATGGATTGAGGCCAAAAGGTGTTTTTTTCATACACCACTCGTGGTTCTCGTGATCGCTTTGCATTGGAGCTTGTGTTTTCTTTTTTGAGAACTGGCCCAAATCATGCCGCAATCGAGCAAGCAATCCGTAAGTTTGTCTGTTGTAGGCACGATTCTCGAAACGTAGTGTTTTCCATCATGAAAATTTTCTTCCGCTGTCTTGCTTTCACTTGCCTCGCCTTCATGACCGTTTCTGCGCAGCAGATCCCAGAGGTCATCAACGACAAAGAACTGCGAGCTTGGGCCAATGATGGCGACGCGGACTCTCAATTTGAACTCGGACTGCGACTGCTCACGGGTGAGGGTTTAAAGAAGAATGAAGCTGAGGGGATGCAATGGATGGAAAAAGCGGCCGCTCAGAAACACCTGCGTGCGCAGTTCGTAATGGGTTCCCTCTATGAAGATGGCGTGGGAGTGAAGAAAAACGATGCCAAAGCCTTCGAATGGTATCGCAAGTCCGCCGAAAATGGGTTTGCCGCAGGACAGCATGCCGTCGCGATGGCGTATGATCTAGGTCGTGGCGTCAAATTGGATGCCGAAAAGGCCACCGAATGGCTAGAAAAAGCGGCCGAACAAAATTATCCACAAGCTCAAACTGCGCTCGCAGCCAAATACGAGCGGGGAGTAGGCACTGCAAAAAGTCCCTCTAAAGCGGCTCTTTATTACCTTCGCGCAGCGCAGCAAGATTTTGTGCCAGCCATGAGCCGTTTGGCAAATCTCTACTATTCCGGCACAGGGGTTCCTGTCGATTACCGACGCGCAGGTGCGTGGTATCAGCGGGCAGCCCGCAGTGATGACCCCTGGGCAGCCAACAACCTGGCCTGGTTCATGGCGACATGTCCTGACGAAAGCCTTCACAATGGCGAACAAGCGGTGCAACTTTCCTCCCGCGCACTGCGCATCATGGATGAAGCAGGGGAAGAGCAGCGTTATGAAATGATCGATACCAAAGCCGCCTGTCTCGCTCGAAATGGTGAGTATTTAGAAGCTGTGCTTTGGCAAAAGAAAGCCCTGGCCCTGCTGCCTGCCGACAAAGAGTTGGCAGAAGAAGATCGCCGCAATCTGGAAACTGAATTTCAAACACGCCTCAAGTTGTACCAGAAACAAACTCCCTACACGGACACCGAACCGAAGTCCGACTCAGAAGCGGCACCACTTCCGCAGGATACGATTCTGCAAGAAGAAGGCATCCCGGGAGCCCCCGCTAAACCCAAAGGTAACAAAGGCAAAAGCCGAGGCACGGTGGTCTGAGAATTCAAAAACGCCACGTGATCGCCTCTTAATCAGCACAAAATCCGCACATCCTTTCGCAATCCTTGCAAGACTGCCAGGCAGCGGCACGGTTACAAGGCTGACTCTTTTCCCATTCGTTGCTTCAACGAGGACGTATGGATTAATGGTTGTTTGCTTTCAGGAAATTTGTCCCCTTCCCCCATGTCCACCGTCGCTGTCCGCTCTGCTTCCCTGCCCCCCGCCATTCCTGGACTTGTGCGGCGCTTTAGGCAGCCTAAAAAGAACATTCCGCAGACCAAACAGGATCGTGATTTTGTGCTTCAAGCAGTGCGGGAGTATGCTGAGCAGACAAAACTCGTTCCTCCAGTGCCCATTGATGAGCTCCAGGTGCACACGGATAAAATCATGGCCCTCAATGGGATCGAAAAAATCTATCGCGACTACACAGGTGTGCTCCTCGCCAATGAAACTTGGCGCGAATCATTGGCCACAGTGCCCTTTGAAAAGCGGCTTTTATTGATGCCCAAATGCCTACGTATCGAAAGCAAGTGTCCAGCCCCTTTTGATGAATTCGGCCTATTATGCAAGCAATGCGGCCTTTGCAGCATCCAGGACTTCCAGAATGAAGCGGAAAAGCTAGGCTATGCGGTTCTTGTCGCTGAAGGCAGTGCCATCGTTATGTCTCTGATTCAGACGGGAAAAATCGAGGCCATCGTAGGTATCTCCTGCTTACCTGTGCTGGAGCGTACTTTTCCCTACGTTGAAGCGGCCGCCATTCCCGCTGTCGCCGTGCCTTTGCTACAAGATGACTGCATTGACACCACGGTGGATGTGGATTGGGTTTGGGATTACATCCACCTCACCAGCGAAGACAAAACTCGCCGTCTAAATCTGAATGATTTGCATGAAGAAGTTAAAACTTGGTTCACCCCAGAGGCCTTGGAAGCGCTGTTGGGCAAACCCAGCTGCCAGACCGAACAAATCGCCCGTGAACGGTTAGGCCGCGCCGGCAAGCGCTGGCGCCCTTTCCTCACCATCGCCGCTTACCAGGCATTACGCGAAGATCCAGAAGCCCCCATTTCAGACGATCTTAAACTGGCGGCCATCTCCGTGGAGGCTTTTCATAAAGCCTCCCTCATTCATGACGACATTGAGGACAACGATGCAGAACGCTATGGCGAGCCCACCCTGCATTCCGAATACGGCATTCCCGTGGCCCTGAATGTGGGAGATCTTTTGATCGGCGAAGGGTATCGCCTGCTTGCTGAAATGAAATGCGCCAGCCACATCCGCAGCGCTTGTTTAAAAGTGGCCGCAGAAGGTCAACGAGAGCTTTGCCGTGGCCAAGGTGCCGAATTGCTCTGGAATAATCACCCAGTCGCTTTGAGCAATACCCAAGTTTTGGAGATCTTCCGCAGCAAGACGGCCCCTGCGTTTGAGGTAGCTCTCAAAATTGGCGCAGCCATGGCAGGACAGCTCGAAGAAACGGCCGAAGCCCTTCACTCCTACAGCGAAAATCTCGGGATTGCTTACCAGATTCGCGATGATCTGGATGATCTTGGCGATGATTCTGCGGCAGACAACAATGTCAGTATTCGCCCAAGCATTATTTTGGCTCTGCTGCGGGAACGCGGCAAGGGAGAGGTTAAGGAGATCATGGAAGCACTCTGGAATGGTCAAGCCAACACGCTGCCAGACAAGCCTACCATCCGTCGCTGGGCCGAGGAATCTGGGGCCTACGATAAATCCACCCTGATGCTGGAAACCTACAAAGAAGCAGCCATTCGCAGTCTCCAAGAAGTCGAGCTCCCCAATCTCAAAGGTCTGCTTCGCCGGGTGATCGGCAAAATTTTCAACGAACTCGAGATCAAAGGTTGGTGTCGAGAATTCGAGCAGAAGAATGCCAACCCGGAATTGCGTGAGCAGGCAGCCAAAGCGGCCGAACATTTGGTGCCTAATGCAGCCGCCGTTGCGTAAGCCTGAGATGGTGAAAACTTGGAATTCAGCCTCGGACTTTTACGCTCCAAGCCTCTCAAGACTGCGTGAACGCCACCAGATCAGCACTGGGTTGCTCCGATTCACGTGTTGACGCCACCGCTGAATCAAGATAGGAACGCAGTCTTAGTGCAACCCATGGCAGACATCCCGGATTCTAGAATTCTCATCGTGGATACAGATCCAGACTTCCTCGTCTGGGCATCTGGACACCTGAAAGCTCCCGGCGTTTCCGTGAGCACCGCAGAACGTGCTGAGGAGGGATTGGCCAATTACCAAAAAACGCGTGCCGATCTCGTTCTCGCAGAGGTGCGATTACCTGGCACTTCAGGCATCGAATTGCTCAAGCGTCTGCGCCAGACTGATCCCAATGCGATGGTCATCCTTTTCAGTGGTATCGCTAGTACCAGCAACGTGATCGAAGCCATGCGCCTCGGTGCATACGATGTGCTGGGAAAGGAAAAGCTGCCTTATGAACTACGCACCGTGGTGGAGAGTGCACTTCGGGCCAATGAATCCCGCCGCGTCACCCGGGCCAATGCGGCTGAAGTTCCCGCTGAAACCATTCAGGAGACCATCATTGGCCGCTCAGGCCCGATGCAGGATGTTTTCAAGATGATCGGCCGCGTTTCCCGTAGCGACGCTCCTGTCATGGTCACAGGTGAAAGCGGTTGTGGTAAGGAACTCGTTGCCCGCGCCATTCATAAGTTTAGCCCGCGTACGCAGAAAGAATTCGTCGGCATCAATATCACCTCCATTCCAGATAATCTGATGGAGTCCGAAATCTTCGGTCACGAAAAAGGCAGCTTCACGGGAGCTGTGACCCAGCGCATCGGCCGCTTTGAGCAATGCGACGGCGGCACTCTCTTCCTTGATGAAATCGGTGACATGCCCTTAGCCGTCCAGAGCAAGCTGTTACGAGTGCTCCAGGAAGGCGAATTTTGCCGTGTCGGTAGCAATCAAGTGTTGAAATGTGACGTGCGCGTCCTGGCGGCCACCAACAAAGACTTGGAAGCAGAAGTCGCGAAGGGCACCTTCCGCGAAGACCTTTTTTATCGTCTCAACGTTGTGCGTATCCACATCCCGCCGCTTCGCGAACGGCGTGAAGATGTGCGCTTGCTGGCCGAGTTTTTCCTCCACCGTCAATCTGCCCGCCGGCGGGGTTTGACCATGCGCTTCACGGAAGATGCCCTCGCACTGCTGGAGGCCTATGACTGGCCAGGCAACGTGCGTGAACTGGAGAATACCATTCAGCGTGCCTGCGCGCTGTGTAATTCGGACGTGCTTCTTGCCTCAGATATTCCTCTGGGCAGCACGGGTAGCCGCCATGGTAACTCTGCCAGCACCGTCACGCGCATGCGGGATGCCCTGACCATGCTGTTGAATACCGCGCAAAACAGCCCGGATATTGAGCTGCTACCCTGGGTCCAGCGTGAGCTCTCGCGCATGGCATACCGCCATTACGAGGAAGATGCCGCCAAGACCTCAAAACTTCTCGGCATCACTTCTGCAGAGCTTCAGGAAAACCTGGGAGCGCCTGCGGTGAAAAAGGCGGCGGCTAAAAAAGCCAGCTGATTTCGCCGCACTCTTTTCCTCCCATCTTTCTCTTCAAAGTTGAGGTTAGGCCCGTCTTTTCCGCGATCCACTCAAGATAAGCTTTTGACGTATTCCCGCAACGCCTCGCCAATATCTGCGTGTTGCAGGCCAAAGTGTAGGTTTGCCTTGATGAAGTCCAGCTTGTTTCCGATGTCATGCCGCTGCCCTTCGTAGTGCAAGCCATACAGCGCCTCTTCCTGCATCAAGGAGGCCATAGCATCGGTCAGTTGGAGTTCTCCCCCCTTACCTTTCGGTGTCTTTTCCAAGTGGTCAAAGATACGCGGAGATAAGACATACCGGGCACTCACGGCGAGACGACTCGGCGCTTCCTCTGGCTTTGGTTTCTCGACAAACTGTCGTGCGCGGATCAGCCCAGGCTCCAGTTCCTCCCCACCCAGGATGCCGTAACGGCTCACCTTCTCCAAAGAAACTTCCTGCAAAGCCACAGCGGAACCACCGCGCTGCTCCACCACATCTGCTAACTGGCGTGTCAAGGGGCGGGACTCGTCCTTCGTGGTCACCACTGTATCTCCCAACAGCACGGCAAAGGGCTCATTGCCCACATGATCTCGTGCATACAAAATGGCATCCCCCAGACCACCCATTTTCGGCTGCCAGATGAAATGTATTTTTGCCAGTGATTGCAGTCGGCGAAGATCTTCCAAATCTTCTTTTCGGCCTTTAGCTTCCAACTCTGCCTCGAGGTCAAACGCTGGGTGAAAATGTTCCTCGATCGCGCGTTTGCTCCGGCTAATGACCATCAAAATATCCGTAATCCCAGAAGCGACGGCTTCCTCCACCACGTACTGAATGACAGGCTTATCCACGAGCGGCAGCATCTCTTTAGGAATGGCCTTCGAGATGGGCAGAAAACGGGTACCGTAACCGGCAGCAGGAATGACAGCTTTACGAACGAGAGACATGAGACCGCAAGACTAGCCAAGCAGCCATGTACACGCAACCTATGTCATGGATTGAACTTGGGCACAAAAGCCAGATCAGAGCACCATCGGGCGCAGCGCGGCTTCCTTTTCTAAACACGGCGGCAGGGTCTTGCGGAAGTCATCCAAGCTCACAGGCTTGGTCAGGAAGGCATTCATCCCGACTTCTTTACATTCTTCTTTGACGCCCGTGAGTGCGTGCCCGGTCATGGCAATGATCGCTGGCTGGTTTTTAAGGTGGAAATTTCCTCGAATGGCCCGCGCGGCATCAATGCCGCCCATCACAGGCATTTGAAGATCCATAAAGATGAGATCATAAGAACCTGCGGAGACCATCTCCACAGCTTCTTGCCCATTGTTAGCCACATCTACCTGCGCGTATCCCAGACGCTGGAGCAGCATGGTCGCAATTTTTTGATTCAGGGGCTGGTCTTCGACTAACAAAATGCGTGCCGGATGCTGTTTAGCAAAGCTATCTCCGTTCGCATTTGCAGCAGCAGCGATGGCGCGATTGGTCTCCTGTGAGATTTGGGCATCGTGGCTTGCTTGCCCCGCGCGGCTGTGATTCTGGAGAGGCGCAGGATGCTCGTGAAAGAACCCCGTGAGTGAAGGAGGTGTCGGAGGGGCTGGGGGGGCAGGCTTCAGCCACTCTGGATTTGGATCTGGCATGGGCATAGCAGGCGGAGGGGTTAGAGAGGCAGCAGCAGAAACAGGAGCAGTGCCGCCCCAAGCGGGAGACACGGTCGATGAGGGTTGTACATAAGATACGGGTGCTACACTCACGTTAGCGGCATTGAACTCACTACCGATGGGAGGAGGACTGCTGGGGAAGGGACTGACCAGAGGTGGCAAGGCTGAGGCCGGCGCACTGGCGGGATGAAACGAGCCACCATTCCCGGTAATAGGACTGGTTAGCGAAATAGGCTTATGCATCGGCGCCACCGCATTAGCAGGAACATTCGCCACTCGAGGCATGCGAACGAGTTCGGCTAATGCGCGCAATAGTTCACGGCGCTTGGCCGGTTTGCTGAGCTTGACGAAACGGGTATAACCCGGAGGAGCAAATTGATCACGCAACTTCCATAAAGTCAGAGGCAATAAGAGGAGAATTCCCGTACCGTGAACTGAAGCTGCGAGGAGGAAAGGGGCCAGGGAGGTCGGCGTATGTTCGCTGGCATCCATGATGAAGACTGGGGTATCCCCCAACTCTCGACTCAAGGCCTCTGGAGTCGCAGGTAAAATCGCCAACGGGATGGCAGCCACGCCCCATTGTTGAAGGGTTTGCTGCAAAATCTGCTGAGTAGTCGTGTGGGGGCTATGATATGTAATGCGCCGTTCTTTGATGCTGTCCAACCAGCTAAATTCCTCTTCACGACCCGCTTCGTCCTGCGCGATGCGCAGGGGCAATTCAAAGAAGAAATCTGAGCCATGCCCTTCATCACTGATGACGCTGATCTCTCCCCCCATCAGGTGGCAAAGCTTCCGGCAAATCGCGAGTCCCAGACCCGTGCCACCATACTTACGCGTGGTGGAAGTGTCTGCCTGAGTGAAAGCCTGAAACAGTGAGCCTATCTTATCGGCTGAAATGCCGATGCCAGTATCCCGCACTGAAAAATGGAGGTGTGGCATGTCACCTTGCGGGGTCTTACGTGCTACTTGACGCGCAAGAATGAGGATCTCCCCCTTCTCCGTAAATTTGATGGCGTTGCCGACCAAATTCACCAGCACTTGCTTGATGCGTTGAAAATCCCCGCGGAACATGCGCGGTAGGGCTGGATCCATGTGAAAATTGATCTCCACCTTCTTCTCGGCAGCACGGTAGGAGAAGACATCCGCCACCTCAGCCAGGAGTTTTTCCATATCCACAGGGATGTCTTCGATCTCCATTTTAGCAGACTCGATTTTGGAAAAATCCAGGATGTCGTTGATGAGATGTAGGAGGGACTCCCCACTGCTCCGAATCATGCGGACCAGTTCTTCCTGTTCATTGTCCAGGCCCATCTCGATCAGCAATGAGGTGGTGCCGATGATGCCATTCATGGGCGTGCGGATCTCGTGGCTCATGTTTGCCAGAAAGTCCCCCTTCGCAGCCGTAGCGACTTCAGCTTGCTTCCGGGCAGCTTGAAACTCACCTACCATTTGTTGCCTGCGAGACTCCTCTTGCTGGAAGCCTGTGATCGCGTCATTGAACTGGGCCTGGAGTGCATCCAGATCATCCCTTCCTGTGGCAGGCAGGCGGTGGTTCAGGTTACCTTGGCGCAGAGCCTCGAAGCCTTCTTGAAGCTGCGCGGTTTTGCGTGAAATGCTACGTCCCACCCAATAGAAACCCAAAATCGCGGGTAAAAGACCCAAACAGGCCCCCAATATCGGCACCATCAGGCGTGGAAGATTCAGCAGGTGCTTGAAGTGTACTTCCGGCTGCCGTGCGATGATGACCCCGCCAATACGCCCCGTGGGATTGGTAAGTGGAGCCCCCGCAAGAAGCCACTCGTGCGGAGCATCCAACAACTGAGTTGGCATTAAGGGCGTCGAGTCTCCAATGACGACCGAAGAGCCCGCCATGACCCGATAGATAATGTCATGAAGCTGCGAAGGTTCGGGCTCCGTTGGCTGAAACTGCAAGGGCGTATCATGAACGACAACGTACGGAGTTTTCTCCACGGGAGTTTGGGTAGCCGCAGCACCAGGAGCTACGATCTCAATCCGCAGACCGAGGTCTTGGATCATGGGGGGAACGTCCACGACCTGAAGGCGCATCTTTAGATGAACAATGGATTCACTCGTCAGTGAAGGAGCTGAGATCCATTGATCCGGTGAATGCCCCTGTGCGCGCAGTTCCGTCTGAGCGGCTTGTACAATCGAGCCCAGATAAGAGCGCTGCACCATCCGCAAGATCTGAAAATCCTGCCAAAGAAAGGCAAACGCAGTGACACACACAGCGATCACCACGGCCAAAAGGCCCAGGACCATGAAGCGTGCAGAAATGGAGAAGCGGAGCTTCATGCTTGGTCGTGAGTAGCGCGGTCGCGCATGAGGCCACGGCGCACAGTGGCGACGAGATGCTCTAAGGTGTAGGGCTTTTGAAGCACATCAGTAAAGCCGATGGCCTGACAAAGATCCCTCGCATCTTCCTGGAAGTATCCGCTGCAAGCGATGACAGAGAGATCCGGGTCCAGCTTTTGCAACTCTTCCATAACCTCAAAGCCTGAAAGGCCACCCGGCATCGTGAGATCGAGAACCACACATGAAAACCGACCTGGTGTAGCAATGGCCGCCTGGAAAACTTGCAGGGCCTGCGCACCACAGTCACAGACCTCAACATCCATGCTGTGAGCATTCAGGATAGCCTTGGCGACAGCGAGCATCTGCGGCTCGTCATCCACGACTAAGATACGCCCATGAGAGCGATGAGAGTGGGCGGGAGTAGATGTGAACATAAGAGATGAAGGGAGAGGGAGAATCGGCTAACAAAAAGGGAGGAAACGAATCAAGCGGCGGTGTAAGCTAGGCATTTGATCTCATCCAGACTGGTATGACCTGCGATGACCTGCATGAGACCTTCCTGGTAAAGTGAGAAAAAGCCGTTCTTAAAAGCACAGGCCCGGAGCGCAGACATGGGCGCAGCTTCCTCAATCAGATCCCGCAGCTCAGAACTGATCTCACACAGTTCCATGAGAGCGACACGACCTGAATAACCAGTACCGTGACATTCCTGGCAACCGACGGGACTGTAGATGGGTTGAGTCAATGGCTGGGTGATCACACCTTGCTTGGCCATGAGTTCCTGAACATCCTGCGGCACGGGCATCGGACGCTTGCAATAGGTGCAGAGACGACGCACCAGCCGCTGGGCCTGAGAAAGGGCCAGAGAATCGGCCAAAAGATATTTTTCCACCCCCATGCTCATGAGACGGGAGACGGCACGTAGGCTGTCATTGGCATGCAGTGTGGTGAGAACCAAATGGCCTGTGAGAGCTGCATTCACCGCCGCATTGGCCGTCTCCGCATCTCGAGATTCCCCAATGAGAATGATGTCAGGGTCGGCACGCAGAAGTGAACGCAGTCCATTGGCAAAATCCAGTCCCACCGTATGATTTGTCTGGGTTTGGTTAATACCCTCCACCTCATATTCGATGGGGTCTTCAATGGTCTGAATATTCACACCATCATCATTCACACTGTTGAGCAGAGCATAGAGTGTGGTGGTCTTCCCTGAACCCGTGGGGCCAGTCACAAGCACCAGGCCTTGGTCGCGCGTCATCGTACGCGTAAGAATATCAATTTGACGCTGGCTGAGATTGAAATCCGACAGCCGTTTGACACCATCCTGCTTGTCCAAAAAGCGCATGATGACCTTCTGAAATTCACGTCGGGTGGGGACAGCCGCGACACGAACATCCAAGCGGCGGCGACCAATGCTGAGACTGAAGCGGCCGTCCTGGCACTCCTGCCTGTTTTGATTCATGCCTGCATAATTTTTTAGCAAGGCCACGAAGCGATTGAGCTGAGATTCAGGCGCTGTGAGGATGGTTTTCATGTTTCCATCCATGCGGGCACGGAAACGAGCGAGGTTATAAAACTTCTCCAAATGAAGGTCTGATGCCCGGCAGCGAATGGCAGTGAAAAGAGCCCACTGAACGAGCTCCTCTGCCGTGTGATTTGGGCTCGAAGGATTGATCCTCGCCATGTCCTCAGCCATGATGTCCACAACACCCTCATTGCCCGTCACTGAGGCCGTGAGAGTGGACTTATCCATGCGGGCGATGCCGCTGGGATCAAAGGTGGCTCCAGCTCGATTGATGGCATCACGGATGGCCGCAGGATCTGCCAAAACAGGGATGATCTTGACCGCTGGATTTCCCATGGAAAGCCACTCATCCTCAAAAGAATAACAATCCGTGTTTTCACTGAGTAAGAACACTGCGTTCTTCCCGATGTAGAGAGGATAGACAGTATGCCGTTCTAAGAGAGGCAAAGGGAAAAAGGTCTGGCGCTGGGCCTCGCTGGCAGCAAAGCAAAGATGCCGACCACCACTAACCAAATGTTGGAGAGCGGGTCCGAGATTCCGCTGCACGGAATTAAAATGAGTGGGCTCTAAGACTGAATGCTTTTCTTTTTGGCTTTCAAAAAAGCCACGCATTTTCGTCACTTCAGAAGGCTCAAAAGGATAATGCTCCATGAGCCACTCAAAGGAACCTTCCAGGCCCAGTTCTGGGAACCGTGGCGGCTGCACATTTTCTAAGGCATTCTGCTGGGCAATGGGTAGTTGACCAAACCGTTGTACCAGATCCTTGCGGGTTTTTTGATACTGATCTGGACTGATGAGAATGCGGATGGTGAGAAAGCTAGGAACCCCCCAGGTATCCCCTGCCCGCGGGTTGTGATGGGCCATTACCAAAAGCGGGCCTACCATGGTCACAGGCAACCAAGGATCCGCAACATAAGGAACACGTCCAAGCTTGCGGACGATGCGCTCAGCCTCTGGCGAGCATGATTCCCGCAGGAGTGTGACCGGAAGCAGATTGTATTGGAGGGCCATACCCTCGATCGAAAGAATTGCCGCAGCCTTTGCATCAATTGTCGCGGTAGGTAGATTACTCACTTCTCCAAAGGACTGTGGAGTAAGCGGTGGCGATGGAAGTAGATTCGCAGACATGGGCGAGAAGCGGAGAAAACAGTTTTAAAAACTGCCGGATTTGTAGTTCTCTGGAAATTGATGAGGCGTCGTAAAGTCCGACGCAGCAAAATCCATGAGCAGCCCTGAGCCTTCTTGATCAGGCAAGAGAAGTTCATAGAGACGGCCATTCCAGCGAATGCGGAAGTCCGTCTTGTTTGAGGATGCAACAGGATTGTATTCGGGCGGAACGTAGGGGGAACCCGTCTTGGCCTTCAGCGGATTTGGATCACGGAACTGCAGTTCGCGTAAAATATAAAGTTCTTCCTCTCCACTACCATCGTTAGGAGGAAAATAGATTTCTCGATTGGCCGTGGACCAAGTGTGGAGAGCTGAATTCAACATCTCAACACGGGCCTTCGCCAAGGCCTCTTGACTAGCTCCGAAGGCCCCTTGGAGCATGATGACCACCACACCAGCCAGAACACCCAGGATCGCAATGACCACGATCATCTCCGACATGGAGAAACCTGCGCGGCAGCGCGTGGGCTGTGCGGCAGGTTTGTAGAAGGCGATGTTTTTCTGGGACGAATTCATGAGAACACAAAGTTCAATAGAAAACCTTCGTATTGCCGAGCTTCAGCTCCGCTTTCTCCATGTTGGTGATCTTGTTGCTGAATTTCAGTGAGTAACCCGAAGGCATGTAGAGACTCAGAGATGCTTCTGGATAGCTCATGTATTCCTTCAAAAGTTTGTATCTATTTTCGTCTGAAGTAGCGTTGTTCCAAAGCAAGGCCGCCTCGGTCCGCCCTTTGACTTGGATAAAAGTGGCCTGAGCGAGATTTAAAGCTTCAGCACGTGTGATAGCGAGGTTACGCTCACTCTCTCCCCGCATGCGAGTGATGGACGGAATGGCCATGAACGCGATGATGCCGATGATGGAAACGCAGGCCATCATTTCGACCAATGAGAACCCTCGGCGAACGCGGCTAACCAAAAGCCTAACGGGATGGAAGTAAGTCATAGGAAAAAAGAATCGGGGTGAGACGATCAAACTCATTACTCATCCAAAAGAAGAACCTGGGGCTCTTCACCCGGCGCCCAGTCGGGCAAACTCAAGTACTGGCGTGCCCCTTCCAAAGCAGCGGTTTTGAGGCGATCTGACCCCACGGTATAAGCATCAAAATGAGCCAATGTGGTAGCATCCAGAAACCCCAATTGTTTCAATGGATCGGATCCTGTTGTGGTCGGGCGCAGTTTCTGAAAACGCGCCACGGTGCTAGGCAGATTGTTATACAATGTCCGGATATTTTCCAGGGACTGCACCTGTGCCGTATCTGTGCTGCCGCCTTCGAGAGGAACTCTACCCTGAGAAAGGACCCAGGCATTGAGAGCTTCCTGCACGGCAGCCTGCTGTTGGCGTGCCATGATCCTATTGGCATCACGAGCTCCATTGGAAATGGCGCTAACAGCCAAGGATGCCATGATGCCAATAATAGCAATGGTAAATACAGCCTCCACAAACGTGAAGCCTTTTCTTGGATGTTTTTGACCGACCATTTTCCTTAGGAATATCAAGAGGTTAATCAAACTAAAATCCGCCGAGGAGTCGAATCCCCGGCGGATCTAAGGTGTGCCCGGTTTCGTCAGCTCATGATCCGAGGATCAGAGATGGCGTCCAAAGCCTGGAGCCGGGCGAAGCTGCGAGTCGGAATTAACCGTCGTCGCGAGCGATGTATTTGACCTGCTTGTTGACGTTGTCCCAGTCCATATAGGTCAGCACAGCTGCTTCTTCTTCGTCGTCAATGTTGCCGACGGTGAAGACCTTGTCTTTGAATGGGCCTGTTGCTGGGAAGACGGTGACACCCTGAGCGGCGGCAAGAACTTCGGCTTCAGTAGCCCAAGCTGGAACGTAACCAGCGGCGATAGCGGCGTTCATCACAGAAGCGACGGACTGGGCGTTGCGCTGAGCGGTAGCCTGCTTGGCGCTGTCATTGATGTTACCAATGTTTGGGATCGCGATCGCAGCGATGATGCCGATGATGGCGATCACGACCAGCATTTCCACAAGGGAGAAACCAGCCTTAAGGGAGGCATTGAGATTAACTTTTTTCATAGTCGTTGTTTTTCAGTTTGGGCTGTTGGATTTCGTTGTCTTCCGAACCCGAAACTCGTGAAGGGCTTCTTGCTCGGAATATGGTATTTATAACTTATTCGTTAAATTCATGCAAACTTAATTTTCATATTTTTCACAAATTCCTGACAACCACAGGTAGGATCCCTCTCAAACCTGTGTCTCCCCAGAGCGAAGCCAGTGAATCAAAGGCTGCCTTAAATGACGAATCAGCACGGCCGATGACTTAGGAGAAGAGGGCGTAAATGAAGCCTTCATTTCGATGATTGACTTTCAATCATGCATCAGAGTCGGCTGTGGAGCGTGTTTTACGAGAGCTGTCATCGGAACGCGGATGTTGGTCACTTCGATATTGACGTCCTTCCTTGCGGAGTGCTTTCGCCTGCCTTGACTCAAGCTCTTCTATGCAACCAACCATTCAGATTGCTCTTGTCGGTGCCGGGATGTTCGGCGGAGATGTCCACCTACGTGCTTATGCTGACCTGCAGCGCTTTGGCATCGCGGGGCAACTGGCCCGAGTGGGACTGGACAAACATGCGCGAGATCTCGCCCCCGTGAAGTTTGATCTGGTGGCTGTGGCTACACGCTCAGAAAAGTCAGCCTTGAAGTCTGCTGCTGCTTTCAAAGAATGGACGGGGCATGAACCCAAAGTTTATTTTGGTGATGCTCCCTGGGATGAAATTTTGCGGGATTTCCCTGACCTGGATGTATTGGCCGTAGCCACCCCGGATCATCTCCATACCCAACCCATTTTGGCAGCCTTGGCCAAAGGTGTCCATGTGCTCACAGAGAAGCCCATGTGCCTCAGCACAAGTGAGTCCGATGAGATCATTGAGGCGGCGAAGGCTAAGAACTGCATTGTCGCAGTGGACATGCACAAGCGCTACGACCCGGATCATTTGCGCATCCGCGATGACATTCAAAACCGCATCGGTGCACCGCTGTATGGCACAGCTTATTTGGAAGAACCTCTGGAAGTGAGCACTAGCACTTTTAAGTGGGTGGAATCCTCCGATCCTTTTAGTTATGTCGGCCCTCATTGGACGGACCTCATCTGGAGCTACTACAAGTCGAAGCCCGTGAGCCTAACAGCCGTGGGGCAAAAGAAGCGACTGATCCGCGATGGTATCAATGCCTATGATGCGGTGCAGGTGCGTGTGGACTTCGAAAACGGCATGAGCATCAACTTTCATAACAACTGGGTGACCCCGGCGGACTTTGAAGGACCTGTGAACCAGGGCCACGAGATCGTAGGTGCAGATGGCAAGGTGGAAAGTGACCAGCAGTATCGCGGTTTTCGCTGGTGGAACCAGGGCGGTGGCTCGCGGACAAGCAATAACCATTTCACACGAGATGTCGCACGCCCAGATGGAACGAAGGGCTACATCGGCTACGGCGTGGACAGTCTGACCGTAGGTCTTGTGGCGGTGTGCCGGGTCAAATTTGCTAAAGAAAGCCGGGATGCCGTGGCGGATTTATATCCCACTGCCGAGGAAGCACGCATCACCTGTGCCCTCGTAGATGCTGCCGCACGAGTGCGAGACCTGAATTTCAAATACTTGAATGAGGGTAAAGGAGCCACTGTGACAGCTCGCTTTGGTCCTGATGGCATCACGATTGTGGATGCTAACCGCATTGCAGAAGGCCCAGATGCCGTGTTTGAAAAGATTTATGATCGTCCGCTGTGATGGGTGCGAATTTGCCGAGCCTGGAAAAGGGGCATTAAATATGCCCCAAATTAAAAATGGCAGTCCATTTTTTATCCATCGGGCAATTTGCGCGTCTCACAACACCAACAAAAAATGACAAAGTGACGACAATGGGATTTCTGGGAATCTCCCGATGTTAAAACCAACTTTAATCACGACGCTCATCATACTGGCGGGGCTAGCCCCGACCCACGCGGCTGAAGCCGTAAAAACACAAGTTCCCCCGACTGCGGAGACTCCGGCAGCGACTGAGACTGAAGTAAAAGAAACTCCCATCCTGCCGGAAGTAGTCGTGACAGCCACTCGTACTGAGCAGGCTGCCATTGCAGCCCCGGCACAGGTAAGGCAACTGAACGCAGAAAAACTCCAAGAACGCCAGGTCCGCTCCTTACCAGAGGCGCTGAAAGAACTTCCGGGCGTGATGGTGCAAAAGACAGCGAATGCGCAGGGCTCCCCTTACATTCGCGGTTTTACAGGCTTTCGTAATTTGGCATTGATCGATGGCATCCGCTTTAACAACTCGACTTTCCGCGATGGTCCTAACCAATATTGGAATACGATTGATTCGTTTGCCATTGACCGCATCGAGCTGGTGCCGGGCCAAGGTTCGGTACTGTATGGCAGCGATGCGATTGGCGGAACATTAAACCTTTTCACGAAGGGGGCGGACTTCCGCAATGAGCAGGCGGGCTACTTTTTCCACGGGCTGACGGCGTATCGCGGATCCACAGCGGAGGAGAGCAATGTAGGACGCCAGGAGTTCCAGTTCGGTGAAGGGGGGCGCTGGGGACTACACCTGGGCGCGAGCCTGAAGTCCTTTGGTGATGTGCACGCGGCGGGCATCGGCGACCAACCGGAGACGGACTATGATGAGTGGGCCTATGACATGCGTCTGGATGTGGCGCTGGATGCGAACTGGACGCTGACGGCCGTGCACCAGCAACTGCGCCAAAATGATGCCTGGCGCACGCACCAAACGCGTGAGGGTATCTCGTGGCACGGGACGACGGTAGGCACGGATGTGAAGCGCGCGTATGACCAGGAGCGCACGCTTTCATACGTGCGGCTCGGTGGTGAAAAGTTAGAAAATTTGGCGGGATTCATTGATGCTGCGAGCCTGACCGTTTCCCTGCAAAGTGCGGATGAGTATGAGCACCGGATTCGCCGTCAAGCTGACAACCGTGTGGACTACACACAGGTGGAGCTGCGCACACTGGGGCTGGATCTCCAATTGCAGAGCGATACCTCCATCGGCCGCTTTATCTACGGAGTGGACTACTACCGTGACTGGGTGAGCAGTGGCAGCCAGCGATACCGCCTGAACGGAACGCTGCACTCGCAGGGTGTGCAGGGGCCGGTGGGTGATGACTCGACCTACGACTTGCTGGGTGCCTTCCTGAACTATGAGGTGGACCTGGGCTCCCGCGTGCATCTTTTCCTGGGTGCACGTGAGACGTATGCCCGTGCGGATATCGGCCGCTATCAGGACCCTTCTACTCCACAGGCGGTGGACTCCTACAGCGATAGCTGGACGAACTTTTCGGCCAGTGGCCGCATCGTGGTGGATCTGGACACGCAGGATCGCTTCAAGGTCTTTGGCGGAATTTCTCAAGGCTTTCGTGCGCCAAACTTGTCTGACCTTTCCCGTTTGGATACGGCCCGCAGCGGTGAGCGCGAAGTGGGGGCCCCAGGACTGGACCCGGAAAAATTCATCAACATGGAGATCGGCCTCAAGGCGGAAACCAAGCACTTCAGCGGTAGCCTGAGCTACTTTTATACGGTCATTGATGACATGATCGTCCGCCGTCCCACAGGCCAAGGGGCGGGAACGAGCGCCGATCCTTTCATCGTCACCAAAGCCAATGGGGGTGAGGGGCACATGCAAGGCGTGGAACTGGCTGGTGAAGTGCGCTTTGATGACAACTGGTCGATCTTTGGACATCTGACCTGGACAGAAGGTGAGGCGGATCAATATCGCACCAGCGCTCCGACGCAGAGCCGAGACTATCTCAGCCGTGTGGTGCCGTGGATGGGCCGCGCTGGGGTGCGCTGGCAGAGCACAGACCGCCGCTTCTGGGGCGAGTTCGTGAGTCTGTCCCACTCTCAGTATGATAATCTGAACGCGGGCGATAAGGGAGACACGCAGCGCATGCCAGCGGATGGCAACCCAAGCTTCAACATCCTGACGGTGCGCGGCGGCTGGCAGATCACCGAGAACATCGGGGTGACGCTGGCGCTGGAGAACCTGCTGGATGAGGAGTACCGTTACACGGGGTCTGGTAGCAACGAGCCGGGCTTTGGCCTGGTGGCCGGCGCGACGATCAAGTTCTAAGAAGCTTCGTGGTGGTGCCCGCCTAACAAAAGGTATCGTCTTTTTTAGAGTCCCGTTGTCTGGGGGAGAGATCTCCTGGGCAACGGGATTTTTTGTGGGGAGTGGGTAAAGCCCCCAAGGAGCGGGACTTGCCAAGTCGCGTGGTTTGGGAGGGGTCGAGGCCGTGAGGATGTGGGGGTGGAGGAATTGTGCGCCAGGGGCGTGCGTGGGCGCGAGAGTGTGCGCAGGTTCAGGGGCCGGGACTTGGCAAGTCCCGCTCCTTGGGGCGTTGGGGAAGCTCGGCGATATCATGGACGCGCGCCCTTTACACGCTGGCCTCATGGTCCCGCTCCTTGGGGCGTTGGGGAAGCTCGGCGATGGCGTGGGCGAACGGAGGGAGTGGGACGCTGGGCATCCGATAATTTTCGGATGTGGAGAAGTGCGAAGCCGCGAAGCGAATCTCCGCGCTCTTCTCGAGGGCAATTTGGGAAGCGCGGCGGCGCCAGAGAACTACTTGACCGTCTTGACTCTTAACCTCAGCACTTCCCCCCCTTCCCTTCCCACTCACGCAAACATGAGACGGCCAATGACGACGGACATGGAGAGACCTACAAGGTCAGCAGTGAGGCCAGCGGCAAGAGCGTGGCGAGTTTTGCGAATGCTGACGGAGCCAAAGTAAACGGCGAGCACGTAGAAGGTGGTCTCGGTGGAGCCGAACATGATGGCGGCAGTGTATTTGAGGTATTCGAGGATGTCGTTGCGAGCGAGGAGCTCGTTGAGGATGCCGAGGGAGCCACTGCCGCTAAGAGGGCGCATGAGGGCCATGGGAAGCAGCTCGACTGGAAACGAAACGCGGTTGAGCACGGGGGTGAGTACGTGCTCCAGCAAGAGGAGAGCGCCGGAGCTACGGAAGATGGCAAGGGCTGCGAGCATAGCCACAAGGAAGGGCATGATGCGGGTGGCAACTCCGAAACCTTCCTTGGCACCTTCGACAAATTCTTCATACACTTTTACCCGTCGCGCGAGAGCGATGCCGAGGGTGATGATGACGAGTAAGGGAATGGCGACGCCGGACGCCCCATCCATAAGGCGCCGGATGAGCCCTGAGGTAGAGAGATCTTCGGCTGGAGTGGCGGATGCAGGAGCGGTGTTTTGGCCTGTGGCCGGAGCAGTGGCTTTGGCAGCCTCAGCAGCTTTGATTTTTTCGGCGGCGCGGGCAGCGGCATCGGCCTTTGCACTGGCAGCGCGTTGTTCGGCACTGCGGATGACTTGGGTAAGTCCGGTAGCATCGAGCACAGACTGGCGAAGGCTTGGCGCAGCGAGTTCTAGAACCACGCCGCCGGTGAAGAGAATCAGGATGGCAGCCAAGAAAATACGACCCCGGGCAGTGATGCGCGGGGTTTCTGCTGGAGGTTCCTCTGCGGCAGGGGCTGCGGGATCAGTGCCCGGGATGCGACTTGCAAGGGGGCTGTCCCCTTCCCCGGGGCGGATGCGAAACATGGGCAGCTTTTGCAGAGCCTTAGCAACGAAGATGGCGGTGAGGGTAGTGCAGGCGGTGGCGAGGATGGTGGGGACGATGATCTGATAGGCCCCTTTGACGCCGGCGGCACTGAGATAGTTGATCACCGTCATGGGGATGAGGGTGAATGCAGCCGTGTTCATGGCCAAAAAGGTGACCATGGCATTGCTGGCGGTGTCCTTGTGGGGATTCAGTTCCTGGAGGTGGGTCATGGCCTTGAGGCCAAGCGGGGTGGCATTGTTCCCGAGGCCTAGCATATTGGCAGCCAGGTTCATGATCATAGCGCTCATGGCGGGGTGATCCCGAGGCACATCGGGGAAGAGGCGGCGCATGACCGGGGAGAGGGCGCGGGCGGCGAAGTGAAGAAGGCCAGCTTTTTCCATCAGGCGCATGAGGCCAAGCCAAAACATCATCATGCCAGCGAGGGGCAAGGCGATGTCCATAACCGCGGTCTTAGACATTTCCAGGGCTGCGGTGATAACGCCCTGATCCCCGGTGAAGCGGCCTAGCAGCCCAGCGACAAGAAGGCCGATGAGGATAAGGGAGGCCCAGATGTAATTCAGCATGAGATGGATAGGAATGCTGGTGGGCGAAGATTCAACCAGGAACTTTCGAGGATAACAGACACAGACAGTTGTTACCAAGCGGCTTTAGATGTCGTAATGCTCCCCAACTTATGCTTTCCACCATCCAGGCCGCCAGCATCCGCAGCGGATTGAGTCCCCATGTGATCCGCATCTGGGAGCGTCGTTATGAGGCGCTCACCCCCACACGTACAGGGACAAACAGAAGGATGTATAGCCCTGATGAGATCGAACGACTCACGCTCCTGCGTGAATTGACCGAAAATGGTCACCGCATCGGCAACATCGCAAAACTGGAAAAAAGTGAGTTGGAAAACCTGCTCAAACAAACTCTCGAACGCCCTACCTCGGCCACCGCCAGCTTTACAGTCGATGCAACCAGCCCACTAGAAACGGAAGCGGATTTTGTTAAACTTTGCCTGGAGGCTGCTAAGGGTTATGACGCAGATAGGCTCCGACGGTTGCTACAGCGAGCACGTATATTGTTTGGCCAACGCTGCACCGTGCATCGAGTGATTTGTCCATTGATTCAAAAAGTCGGTGAGTCATGGCAAGCGGGGGATATTCGTCCCAGCCATGAACACATCTGTACTTCGGTGGTGAGGGAGGTATTGATGACTCCTGTCCCAGGGAGTCAAGTCGCTGCATCTGCGCCCGAGGTGGTCATCTCGACCCCGGTGGGTGAGGTGCACGAATTAGGTGCTTTGCTAGTAGCCTCCTCAGCACGGGATCTGGGGTGGCGAGTCACCTATCTAGGCCCCAATCTCCCGACGGAGGAAATCGTGGCCTGCGCACGGGCGCGAAAGGCCAGGGCGGTAGCTCTCAGTGTGGTGTATCCGGACCAGTGCCCTGTGATTCAAGAAAAGCTGCGTAAGATCCGCAATCTGCTGCCTGAATCCATGGCTCTCATCATCGGTGGCAGAGCAGCCAGGGGGTATTCGGAACAATTGACGGATTTAAACATCCATTGGGCCATGGATCTCACAGAGTTGGATCAACTGCTGGTAAAGCTTTCCCTCAGCCAAGGTGCGTGATGTTTGACATGCTAAAGGCTTCCGCTAGGCTCGGCCACCCTTCCTTATGCACCTTTACCGCACCACCCAAGGCATCTACCTGAACCATGCGAACCACTGGTACCGCCTGGCGGATTTAGAGTGGGATGCTCTCTTCAATCATGAGGACCTGCACGCTTACCTCGCAGAAATTGTGGTGACATATACAGCGGTCCCGGCACCGGAAGCCAGCACGCTGCTGGCCCCCATCGGCACCCAGGAAGTATGGGCTGCCGGGGTAACATATTACCGCAGCCGCACCGCACGGATGGAGGAGAGCAAAGACGCAGGCGGCGGCACTTTCTATGATCGCGTGTATGCAGCCGTGCGGCCAGAGATCTTTTTCAAAGCAACCCCTCAACGTGTGGCGCACCCTGGGCAGGCGATGCACCTGCGCAGTGACTCCACCTGGATGGTGCCTGAGCCTGAACTGACACTGGCGATCAATAGCCGTGGTGAGATCATTGGTTATACCGTGGGCAATGACCTTTCTTGCCGGGACATTGAGGGTGAAAACCCCCTGTATTTGCCGCAGGCGAAATGCTTCAAGCTTTGCGCCGCCGTAGGCCCCTGCATCTATGTGACGCCAGACCTGCTGCCACCGGAGACGGTGATCGGCGTGAAGATCACGCGCGGTGAGGAAGTGGCCTTTGAGGGCGACACGACGCTAGATCAACTGAAGCGCACGCCGCAGGAGCTGGCGGAGTTTCTTTACCGCGATAACACCTTTCCCACCGGGGCGCTGCTGATGACCGGCACAGGCACAGTGCCGGGCGATGAATTCACCCTGAAAAGCGGGGACGTGGTGAGCATCACGATTGATGGCATCGGCACGCTGGCGAATCCGATGGGGTAAGTGGCCATAAGTTCAGATGCCAAAGGTCACGGCTCGCCTTCTTTCTTTGATAGGCACAATCGCTGCCCCAGCCTTAAAGTTGAGACTTCCGGGAAGTGCAAAGGCATTTGCTTCACTGCCGGATGTCTGAATACTGAAAATCGTTTCTAAACTCTTTTACTCTTTCTCCAACCATGATCTCAGGCCACCAACTCATTGCCGGACGCGAGGCTCCTTGCGACCACGCTCCTTTCCACGCTACCAACCCCAGCACGAGCGAGAAGCTGGAGCCTGCCTTTTGCGAAGCTACAGCGGCCCACGCGGATGAGGCGCTGCGCGCTGCGGATGGGGCCTTTGATGCACTGAGGGCGGCCACGCCGGAGACACGGGCTCTTCTGCTGGAGGCCATCGCAGATGAAATCCTGGCACTGAGCGAGCCCCTTCTGGAGCGTGCCCATGCCGAGACGGGCCTGCCGATGGCACGCCTGACGGGTGAACGTGGCCGTGCGGTGAACCAGTGCAAGATGTTCGCCGCGCTGATCCGCGAGGGATCCTGGGCGGAGGCCAGCATTGACCGCGCGCAGCCCGACCGCCAACCTTTGGCTAAGCCGGACGTGCGGCGTGTGCTGCTGCCGGTGGGGCCCATCGTGGTCTTTGGCGCGAGCAATTTCCCCTTTGCCATCGGTGTAGTGGGCACGGACACAATTTCCGCTTTGGCTGCCGGCTGCCCGGTGGTGGTGAAGGCGCATCCGGCGCACCCTGGCACCTGCGAGCTCCTGGGCCGCGCGGTGGTGAAGGCCCTGCGCAAGACGGGGCTGCCCGATGCCGCATTCTCCCTGCTGCACGGGCGCGGGACAGACATCGGTACCGAGCTGGTGAAGCATCCGCTAACGCAGGCTGTGGCCTTCACAGGCTCACTGCGCGGTGGCCGGACACTGATGGATGTGGCAGCGGCGCGCCCGCACCCGATCCCTTTTTATGGCGAAATGGGCTCCATCAATCCGGTCTTCCTGCTGCCAGGGGCGCTGAAGGAGCGCGGGGAGAAAATCGCCGAGGCGTATGTGGGCTCAGTGACGATGGGCGTGGGCCAGTTCTGCACCAATCCGGCCATCGTGCTGGGCCTGCAGGGCGGGGAGCTAACCAACTTTGTGGAAAACGCGGGCGAGTTCGCCGCCAAGGTGCCGCCCCAGTCCATGCTGCATCGCGGCATCTGCGAAAGTTATGAGGCAGGCACGGCGGTGTGGTCCACCATCAACGGCCTGCAACTGGCCGGTGAATCGGCCACACCGGCAGACCTTGACGCCACCCAGGCCGCGTGCCGCATCTACACGACGACGCTACAGGTGCTGGAGTCGCATGAGGAACTACGCCGGGAGGTCTTCGGCCCATGCTCCATCATCACCCAGTGCCCCACGCTGGAAGATCTGCTGGCCTTTGCACGCAATCTGGAAGGCCAGCTCACGGCGGCCATCCACGGCACGGAGGAGGACTTGCGCGAGTACGCTCCGCTGATCCGCGTGCTGGAGCGCAAGGTGGGCCGAATCATCTTCAACGGCTTCGGCACTGGCATCGAGCCCTGCCCTTCCATGCACCACGGCGGCCCCTACCCGGCAGCCAGCCACAGCTTCTACACCAGCATCGGCACCGGTAGCATCTACCGCTTTGTGCGGCCCGTGTGCTACCAGGGCTTCCCCGATGACTGCCTGCCGGAGGCGTTGCAAAACGCGAACCCCACCAAGGCCCTGCGCCTGCTGGATGGTGGCTACTCGCGCGAGGCGGTGTAAGGCGATAAAGCGTGACTGTGAGACGCAGGCTGGGAGCGTGAAAGCGCGCACTGGCCTGCGTTTTTTTGTGGGAAATTTTCAACCACGGAAAGGACGGGAAACACAGAAGGTGAGGATGACGGGGAAGTCCCCAAGGAGCGGGACTTGCCAAGTCCCGTGGTTTTGGGGGTCTTGGGGGCGGACGGCGATCGGTCGTGGAATGGGGGCTGTTTTTACAGGATTAACAAGATGGCAGGATTAACAGGAAGTGTGTAAAAGGGGGCAGATTTGTTCGGTCTGTTGGTGTTTAGCCTTTAGGCGACTCCATGACCTGCCGGACCTTCTCCAGATCGCCCCAAAACTAGACACCCGCAGAGCTGGCGAGAGCGGAGGGGTGGGTGCGGATTCAGGGGCCGGGACTTGGCAAGTCCCGCTCCTTGGGGGCGCTGGGGAAGCTCGGAGGATACAGGGCGGACGGTGGGAGTGGGATGCTTCGCATCCGGTGTTTTAGGATGCGGACAGGAGTGTCCGCGCTCCTCTCGAGGTCGGTGGTCGTTGCAGGTGGGAGAGCCTTCAAAGCGCCAGAGGACTGGCGCAGTCCAGGACGCTTTGCGACTTCTTGCCCCACCTTGCCCCACCTTGACCTCTTGACCTCTTGACCTCTTGACCTCTTAACCTCTTGACCTCTTGACCCCTTGACCTCCGAACTTAGCACTTTCCTCCCCTCCACCTCCTCACGCCACGTCTTGCAGGCCGTATTTCTCGATGATGTCTTGGGGGACGCCGGGGTACGGGCCGCCGAGGCTGATGTTGCCGATGTAGCCGAGGCCTTTCCAGGTGGCGCTGTGGGTGTAGTAGCCACCGAGGCAGAGCTGGCGGAAGGTCTTGAAGAAGGCAGCGCCGATGCGGTGTTCGGGCTTGGGTTTTTCCAGGCCGCAGATGTCATCGACGATGGCGGACTGCTGTTCGGTGGTGAGTTCCTCGAAGGGTTTGGCGTGGCGTTTGAAGCACTCAGTATTCAGCCAGGCGAGGCCTCCGCGGATGACTTCGCCGTCCTCGCGCTGCTTTTCATACGGGGCGCTGATCCATTCATTGAGAAACGCGGGCACGCCCACTTCGCTGGCGGCGGGGCCGTGTTCGTCCTTGGGCAGGATGAGATCGGCCAGCGCGGTGGTGGTCTTCAGCTCGGCCTCGGTCATCAGCTTGTCCCAGGGACCGGGCAGGGCCTTGGAGAAGTCGGGATCGTGCAGGGTGTAACGCTGCGGGTAGGCCGGGGGCGCGGGTTCGGTTTCGCCAGGGGCAGCCTTCAGCGCGACCGGGGCGGCGACGGTGCCAGCGAGCCATTTCAGGGCGTGGCGACGAGAAAGGTTTTCAGACATAACAGAAAGTGTGTTTGGATTAAACATTACCGGCCTTCATCTCGCCCATGAGCCATTCGCAGGAGCGCCAGGCGAGGGCCATGATGGTGAGGGTGGGGTTTTTGTCGGGGTTGCTGGGGAGGACGGACCCATCCATGAGGAAGAGGTTTTTCACGTCCCAGGTCTGGCAGTATTGGTTGGTCACGGAGTCGCCGGCATTGGCTCCCATGCGGGCGGTGCCCACCTCGTGGATGATTTCGCCGGGGCGCTGGATGGCGTCGCGACCACTCTTGGGGCTGGCCTTGCCGCCCATGCCTTCGATGAGTTCGGCAAAGGTCTGCTGCATGTGCTCGGCCTGTTTGATTTCATGGTCACTCCACTTCCAGTGGAAACGCAGGACGGGGATGCCCCACTGATCCACCACCTGGGGATCCAGCTCGGTGTAGCAATCCTTGTTAGGCACCATTTCACCCCGGCCACTGAAGCTGAAGCTGGCCCCGTAGTAGCGTTTGGCCTCCTCCTTCAACTTACTGCCATAGATGCCGGGGCTGGTCTGATCCAGACGGCTAAAGCTGCTCATCTGCGGCATCCGGCGGCCACCGCCCATCTCGATGTGGTAACCGCGGGCGAAGCCGAGCTTGGAGTGCTCATTGACGAGCCACCACGGGGAGTACACGTGCAGCCCCCCTGCCCCGTCTTCATTGAGTATAGGCGCATTTTCCAGCGCAGGAATGTGAGCACCGAGCGTGGTGCCCACGCTGTCCATGAGGTTTTTGCCCACCTGGCCGCTGGAGTTGGCGAGGCCAGCCTTGTCCTGCGATTTGGAGTTCAGCAGGATGCGTGAGGTTTCGCAGGAACTGGCGGCGAGAATGACGATGCGGGCCTTCACCACGGCATCGCGGCGGGTCTTTTTGTCAATGTAATGGACCCCGGCGGCTTTGCCATTTTCCATGATGACTTCGCGCACCATGGCATCGGTGATGATGTCCAGATTCCCCGTGGCGAGGGCGGGCGGGAGGAGGACGGTGGTGCTTTGGAAATTCGCGCGGATGCTGCAGCCGCGGATGCAGTCGGTTGCCCAGAAGCAAGGGGCGCGCAGCATCATGTCCTTGCCGATGATCTCCTGGGCCTTGGCGTTGCCGGGGAAGAGCTGGGCGGGGAGGTTTTTCCAATCGAGCGGCTGGCTGAGCACGGCACGGTGGGCGGCGACGATGGGGACGCCGCTTTGTTTGCAGGACTTCTTGGCCATGAGCTCGCCGAGGCGTGGCTTCGGCGGTGGCAAGAGGACGCCGGGGGATGAATTCGGCGCATTGGCGATGCCGTCGTTTTCGCCGTAGACGCCGATGAGCTGCTCCACGCGATCATACCAGGGGGCGATGTCGCCGTAGCTGATGGGCCAGTCCACGCCGAGGCCGTCGCGGGATTTCGGGATGAAGTCGAACTCGCCAAAGCGCAGGGAGATGCGGCCCCAGTGATTGGTGCGGCCACCCAGCATGCGAGCGCGCCACCACCAGAAGGCCCCCTCGGTACCAGCCTTGTTAGTGTAGGGCTCGCCGGGCACCTGCCAGCCGCCATCGATGGTGGCATCGTAGTGGCCAAAGGGGCGCACGGGGGTGCGGTCGCCACGCAGCGGGGCCATCTCGGGCGTGTTAAACATGGGAGTCTCGGTGGCGGGCTCGTAGTTCCGCCCGGCCTCCACCATGAGGACCTTCACGCCACTAAGGGCCAGGATCATCGCCGCCATGCCCCCGCCCGCGCCGGAGCCGACGACGATGACATCATATTGCGATTGGGTTTTGCGATCAGTGAGCAAGGGCATGGCCCTTTCCTAGCAAGTCCCCGAGGCAAAGTCTTGTGGAAAATGATCTCAAGAAGACCGACGTGAGGGGATGGAATTCCAGGTGGGCCTTTAGACAGGGGCGGAAGGGCTGCGGGCTTTTTTAAACAGGATTCCAGAATTGGCAGGATTAACAGGAAGTGTGGCAAGAGTGGTAACGGAGGCTTATGAGCTTTCGAAATCGCCAGAGGACTGGCGCAGTCCAGGACGCTTCGCGGCTGCGGTGTGTCTCCGCTGCGGGACTTGGCAAGTCCCGCTCCTTGGGCCTTGAGGAAGCTCGGTATACAGGTGGCGAAATCACCTCCTCATAGCTTCCACACGGCCACGCCCATGTGATAGCCGGAATAGAGGGGGGAGTCTTTGGAGTAGTAGGCGGTGACGATGTCGCCATTGGCAAGCTGGACGCTGCTGGGGTAGCCGCAGTCCCAGCTATGGCTGTGGGCCACACGGATGGGGTCGCTCCAGGTGGTGCCATCGTCGCTGCTGAACTTGGCGCGGACGCCATACTGGCGGGCAACACGGACGCCGTAGGTCAGGAGGAGGCGGCCATCCTTCAGACGGGTGAGGTGGCCATTGATCTCGTTGCGACCCGTGACACGCAGGGGAGCCTGCCAAGTGGCGCCATCGTCATCACTGCGGTAGAGATCCATGGCCTCCACACGGGCAGCGGCCAGCCAGCTTTTACCACCGAGGGGAAAAAGATCGGTCTCATTGTGACGTGCGCCGATGACGGACACAGCCTTCCACGAGGCACCGTCATCATCGCTGCGGAAGAGCCAGGAGCGGTAACCCTTGGTCTTCGTGCTCTTCGTGGCATCGGTGAACTGGCCGTGATAACAAGAAGTGTAGAGAGCGCCGTCGCGTGCCCAGATATCGCCAAAAGGGATGTAGTGCGTCCAGCCATCTTCAGGTGCGGGGAAGTTTTCATGCTGGGTCCAGGTGCGGCCACCATCGGTGGAACGCAGCACCCAGTTGGAAAGGATGTCATCGCGAAAGGGGGCCTGCTTGGGCCGCTGCGGCTGCTTCACATCCGTCCAGCCGGAGCAGAGGACGATGAGGTCGCCATTGGCGGCGAGACCGACGGCGTGATTCATGCGGATGGTGTGGGGCACGTGGCGGGTGATGGTGCTGCGCTTTTCCCACGCCAGGCCGTCTTTGCTGGCCCAGCAGTCAATGTCGCCCTCCATCGTGCCGTGCCCAGGCTGGTTATGCACCACGGCGATGACGGTGCCATCGCGCAGAGTGGTGAGATTGGGCCAGGCGCAGACATCGCGGATGGCGGCGGCTGTTTTCACCTGGGCGGGTTTCTTTTCCTGATCCGCCGCACGCCAGTCCTGCAGGCGCTGCCACTCCAGGCCGGGCTGGTCCACGCGGAACTGCACGAGCTGGCCGTTCTGCATCTCGGTGACGTAGGCGGTGCGGCCATCGGGACCGCCGAAGCAGATGTTTGATGGATTGCTGCCCGGCAGGGTGATCTCCCGCAGGATGTCGCCCTTGGGCGAAAGCTTCACCACGGTGCCTTTGCCATGGCGGGTGATGTAGAGATTCCCCTTCACATCCAGACGCATGCCATCAAAGCCAAAGTCGGGAAACTCCCTGAGCAATCGTTTGTTATTCAGCGATCCATCTGACTCAATGCTGAAGGCCCAGACCTTCCGCTGCACGCTCTCATTCACATACAGCGTCTTGCCATCTGGGCTGACGTCAATGCCATTCGTGGTGCCCATGTCCGGGGCGACTTTGGTGAACTTGCCCTCGCGGCTGATGCGCCAGATCTGCCCGGTGCCGGCCTTCCAGTTCGGGTCGCTGGCGTAGAAGCTGCCGTCATCCAAAATGGCGAGGTCATTGGGCTGGTTCAGCGTCGGCTCATGGGCCCAGACGATGGTCTCGCCGGTCTGGCGGTTCACCTTTAAAATGTTGTGGCCGGTGTAGTCGGCCACGTAGAGAAAGCCGTCGGGCCCGAGGCGGATGCCATTGGCGGTGCTGCCAGTGGGCAGGTTCACAAACAGGGCCGCCTTCCCCTGCGGGCTGGTTTTGCCCAGGGTGTGCTCGCCACCGAATTTCACGCAGTAGATGTTGCCCGCTTCATCGCAGGCGGGGCCTTCGATGCCATCGGTGAACAGGCCCTTTTCCGTCAGCGGGCTGGCTTGAAACAGGGCCTCCTCCGCAGCGAAGGTGGGGCCGGACAGGAGGACGAGCACGGTGAGGAATGGGCGGAGCATGACGGGATAAACCAACGCCGCAAAGATGAGGGTTTCTCTCACTCCATGATTGTCATTTTCAAAGGGACCCTTCAGCATCGGCAATAACCCTGTACCCCACCGACCCCACGCATGAGACTTCTTTCCCGTTATCTCGGCCTCGGCCTCCTCATCGCGCTGGCAGGCTGCGGCCAGCCGGAGGCCCCGGCACCCACACGCGGCACCATCGGTGCATCCTTGCTGACTCTGGACAATCCTTTCTTCAAAGTCATCGGCGATAATCTGGCCGCCGAAGGGCGCAAGCAGGGCTACGAGGTCATCGTGGTGAGCGGTGATAAGGACGTGGCCAAGCAGAGCAACCAGGTGAAGGATTTCATCGTGAAAAAGGTGAGCGCCATCGTGCTGAGCCCCTGTGATTCCAAGTCCATCGTGCCGGTGATTCAGGAGGCGAATGCGGCGGGCATCCCCGTCTTCACCGTGGATGTGCCCTGCAATGAACCGGGCGTGAAACTGGTGACGCAGATCGCCACGGACAACTATGGCGGTGGGAAAGAGGCGGGCGCGGCGATGATCGAGGCCCTGGGCGGCCAGGGCGGCAAGGTGGCCGTGCTGCACCTGAAGCAGGTGGAGTCCTGCCAGCTACGTGTGAAGGGATTCCGCGAAGTCATTGACGCGCACAATGCCAGCGGCAAACCGAAGATTGACATCGTGGCGGAGCTGGAAAGCGGCGGTGCCAAGGACCTGGGCTACAAGGCGGCAGAGGACACTCTGCAGGCCCATGCGGACCTGCGCGGCATCTTTGCCATCAATGATCCCGCTGCCCTGGGCGCACGCGCCGCACTGGAAAAGGCGGGCAAGGAAAAGCAGGTGGTCATCATCGGATTCGACGGGCAGCCGGAGGGCAAGCAAGCCATCAAGGACGGCAAGATCTACGCGGACCCCATCCAATTCCCTGACAAAATGGGCGTGCAGTTGGTGCAGTCCATCATGACGTGGTCACGCGGGCTGCCACAGTCGCCGCAGATCCTCATCCCCACGCAGCTCTACCGCCAGGCAGACGCGCAGCAGGACCCTGAACTGAAGTAACCCCCTTTCCTTTTTTCCCAGCTATGAAACGTCCCCTGCTCCTCCTGCTGTCCGACCACGGCATGATCCTCGTGCTGGCCGCGCTGTGCGCCTTCTTCAGCCTAGTCACGCTGACGGACCAGTCCGTGACGGGCGAGGCAGCAGTGGCACAAGTGGTGGAGGAAGTGAAGGCCGGGCAAACGGTCATGGTTGTGGTTAGGCCATCTGCCGACGACTCCGCCTATGCGGATGCGGTGGCCACGCAAGTGACGTCGGCGGGTGCGACGGTGGCGGCCGTGGTGAAGGGTGCGCCAGCCGATGTGCGGGCCGCACTGGAAAAGCAGGCCGCCACCGGAGCGAAGGTGAATGCCATCATCGGCACGGAGGAAACCGTGCGCTGGCTGGTGCTGGAGGAACTGGCCAAGGACTTCGCCCCGCTGGGGTCCCCACGCGTAGTGAAACCCGACAGCTATCGCTGGCCCAATTTTCTCAAAGGCGACAACCTCCTGAACATCGCCAACCAGATCGCTGTGATCGCCATCATCGCCATCGGCATGACGATGGTCATCATCACGGCTGGCATTGATCTCTCCGTGGGCAGCCTGCTGGCACTCGCTGCTGTGCTGGTCTCCTGGTCCATCCGAGAAAAAGCGGGCGCACTGGAGGCGGGCACGGGCGGCATGGTGCTGGCCAGTGCCGTGGCCATCCTGGCCTGCGGTCTGGCGGGCGGCTTCTCCGGGCTGATGATCACACGTTTTAGCATCCCGCCGTTCATCGTCACCCTGGCCATGATGCTGGTGACTAGCGGCTTTGCCTACACGCTAGCGGAGGGGCAGTCCATCTATCAGATCCCGGACACGTTTGTCTGGTTAGGCCGTGGGGCCGATGTACTGGGCATCCCGAATGCGGTGCTGCTGATGCTGCTGCTCTACGTCGCCGCGCATCTGGTGATGACGCAGATGCGCATGGGCCGTTACCTGTATGCCGTGGGCGGCAACCGCGAGGCCGCGCACATCTCCGGCGTGCCGGTGGACCGAGTGCTGATGTTTGCCTATGTGGCCAGCGGCCTGCTGGCGGGCCTGGGCGGCGTGGTGATGGCGTCGCAACTCAAAAGCGGATCCCCCACCTACGGAGGTATGTATGAGCTGTACGTCATCGCCTCTGTGGTGGTGGGTGGCACCAGCCTCAGCGGTGGCAAAGGCAGCATGGTCGGCACACTCACGGGTGCTTTCATCATTGCCGTGATCCAAAACGGCATGAACCTGACCAACGTGGAAAGCTACACGCAGAAGGTCGTTCTCGGGGCCGTGATCCTGGGGGCCGTGCTGGTGGATAAACTGCGGAGAAAATAGGTAGCCGCCGCCGCTAACAAATAGCCACACCTTCCGCACGCATCTGACGATACCACTCCACGTATGCAGGCACCCCTTCCGTTATCGTTGTGGTGGGTTTAAAATTCAGCAACTGCCTCGCTTTGCTCACGTCGGCCGAAGTCAGCGGCACATCTCCAGGCTGCTCAGGCAACTGATGGATCACCGCCTTTTTGCCCACTCCATTTTCGATGGTGGAGATGAGATCATTGAGTGTCACCGTCTGTGAACCGCCCAAATTGAAGATATCGCAAATAGGTCCGGAGCGATAATGAAGCGCTCCAATGATGCCATCCACAATGTCATGGATAAAGGTGTAGTCCCTCGCTGTGTGCCCTTCTCCAAACTTATCAATTGGCTTCCCCTCATCGATCAAACGAGTGAATTTAGAAATGGCCAAGTCGGGGCGCTGCCGTGGACCATACACTGTAAAAAAGCGTAGGCACACCGTTTTAATGCCGTAAAGGTGACTGTAATTCGAGCACATCTGCTCTCCTGCCATCTTGGTCATCGCGTAGGGACTGATGGTTTGCAATATGGGGTCCTCTTCACTAAACGGCACTTTTTTGTTTACCCCATATACCGAGGAACTGCTGGCAAAAACGAAATGCTTGCAGCCGATCTTCCGCGCCGCTTCCAGCAGATTAAACGTACCTTTGATATTGGTATCAATGTACAGCTCAGGTTGTTCAATGGAAGGACGCACCCCTGCGCGTGCGGCGAGGTGAATCACGGCCTCAAACTGGCCTTGCTCAAACACACGTCGGACGAATGCAGCGTCCGTTAGCTCACCTTCCTGCACCGTCACTTGCCCGCCAAAATGGCGCACGTTTGAACGTTTGATGGCCGGATTGTAATAGTCATTGAAGCTGTCGAAAATCGTCACCTCATGACCTCCGCTTTTGAGCAGACGTTCAACAGTGTGTGAGCCGATGAATCCGGCGCCGCCGGTGACAAGAATCTTCATGGATGATTAGAATAGCCATACCGTCAGACATAGACAACGCCTTTGCAACTGAGAGTGCCTCCGTGAGGTCAAACAAAAGGGCTGTCTAGTGCTACATTTCAGCCTTTACTTCATTGTAATGGCGAACGGTGTAGCCACGGGCCTCTAGCAATTTGATCAAGCCCTTGTCCGCCACAAAGTGGCCCGTACCTACGAGCAGCATCACTTTTTCTCCTTTTTGCAGCATCTCGTCCAGGCGTCCCAGCCACGCCTGGTTCCGGTGGAACAGGAATAGATCCATGAGATCTGGAAACTTTGCCTGCTCACGAAAGAGAATTTCGCCCAGTGCATCCAACCGACCGTGCTTCCAGGACTCGATCATGCTCGCAAACTCCTGAGGGAGCGTGTTAACCTCTCCGAGTGTCTGATCCAGCATCTCATTTTGCTGAGCGGGTGTCAGACTGGCAAAAAGCTGGAGTTGAAATTCCACGGTTTCCAGCCCCGTGGCAGGTTTCCCATCGCGCTTTGCCCTAGCCTCAAAATGATTATCCACCCCCCATTCGGGTTTTGCGCCCAGCGCCGCATACTCCGTTGAAGTGATCAGCAAGGCCACAAACCAGGGTCTGAAACGATTGAGTGACGAAGGTTCGACACCCCGACTACGGGCCCATTTTTTCACCGCCTGCCATGTTTGCGGACTCACACTGGCCTCTAAGGAGCTTTCGGTTGAATACACCCCCAATTCACGCATGCGAGAGGTCATGCTACTGCCCTCACCGGCTCCTGGAGGCAGTTCAAAAACCACTCGGTCGGCATTGGCATAGGCTGCCTCATAGGCCGGAGAAAGCGGATAATCACCTTCCCTGAGGATATGAATCGTCCCACAGAGAAACAGGCGCCCCCCCGTTTTAGGCGCATCCACCACCCACACGCTACCTGCAGGATCCGAAGCCAAAACAGGCGTATCCGGTGTCTGTGGGGGAGACACACGACAGGCCGTGAGAGTCAGTAAAAGGGCTAAGCCAAACGTGTGGCGGAAAGAAAACACGTGGGATTCAAACACCGCCCGAGCAGGAAAGGCAACCCTGGATGTGAACCGACCATCTTTAAACCTGGTAAAAGCCACAGACAGTCACCTTTTCATCACTTCTCAGTTGCTCCCCAGCCCTGGAACTTCTACCCAGTGAAATAATCTCTCATGACTCACGAAACACCCCTCATTCTGCCCTCTCTCCTCGCCGCTGACTGGTCCCGTGTCGCCGCAGAAGTGAAACGTGCTGAAGATGCTGGGGTGCAGTGGCTACACCTGGACGTGATGGACGGAGCGTTTGTGGACAACATTTCCTTCGGCCCTCAAATGGTGCAGACTGTGCGTAAATGCACCTCCATGTATCTAGATGTGCATCTCATGATCCATCGCCCAGACCATTATGTGGACCGTTTTATCCACGCTGGGGCCGACAATATCACCATTCACGTCGAAGCCCGCTATGACAACTCCGTGCTTGAGACGCTGCGCCACATTCGTGCTGCTGGCAAACATGCAGGCATTGCCCTTCATCCAGACACGCCTTTTGAAGCCGCCCTACCTTACGTCAATGACATTGACCTTCTTCTGGTGATGACCGTGGTCCCAGGCTTTGGTGGGCAGCCGTTCATGGAAAAAGAAACCATGCCCAAACTAGCTGCGGCACGCGACTACCGCGATGCCCACGGTCTGAAGTATCATCTCGAGGTGGATGGCGGCATTTATCCCCATACAGCTCCCATTGCCAAGGCCAACGGTGCCAATTTGTTTGTCTGTGGCACTTCTTTTTACGGTCCTTCAGACACCGCTGCCGCCATGGCCGAGCTGAAAACCTGTGTCGCGTGAGCCACGCAATCTGCTGCCAAAGCTCCCAACCAAGGCCTCAGCATCAGTCGTTCACAGGCTTCATGCATGGAGGCTTGATCTGCATAACTTTCTGCGCGAACGCCTTCACCTGAGTATGCGTGACTACTTGCTTTTGCACTTGGTGATTCTCGCCTGGGGTTTTACCGCGATCTTGGGAAAGCTGATCACACTTCCCCCCATTGAGGTAGTTCTTTGGCGAACGGCCATTGCTGCGGCAGGCTTTGCGCTCCTGACGCGTGGGCTCAAGCAGAACCTCCAAGTCTCCCGCACAGATCTTTGGAAAATGTTAGGCGTAGGGGCCATTCTAGGCCTGCACTGGATCCTCTTTTTCCTCTCTGCCCGCCTCGCCACGGCCAGCGTTAGCCTTGCCGCTCTACCCACGGCCATGCTTTGGTGCAGCCTCATCGAGCCCTATGCCGATGGCACTCGACGCTGGAGACCATTAGAACTTCTCGTCGGCATCATCATCGTGGGAGCGGTATGGATGATCTATGAGGTCGAATTGCGTTATTGGTTAGGCTTTACCGTAGGCATCGTCTCCGCTCTCCTAGCGGCTCTGTTTGCCGTCATGAATAAACAACTAGTCGCTCGCAGCCACTACGCGGTCATGGGTTACTATCAAATGCTTGGGGCTTTAGTGATAGCTATGCTTGCTTGGCTGGTAACGACTCCAGGACAATTCAACATACCTGGAGCCTCGGACTGCCTATGGATCCTTCTCCTGGCCACAGTCTGCACGGTTGGGGCTTATGCTGGCTACATGGCCGTCCTGCGCCGTATGTCGGTCTTCACGGTGAATGTCGTTTATAATCTAGAGCCCGTCTATGGCATCATCTTGGCCGTGCTGATCTTTGGGTCGCAAGAGCATATGAGCGGCGGTTTTTACATCGGCGCTTCCATCATCATGGGTAGCGTCCTCATCGTGCCCTGGCTCAGCCGATGGGTGGAGCGGAAACCCCTTGTTAAATTATTCCCTAGAGGGTAGATGCTCGACAAAACCTCTCGTCGAGCGTTCTAGAGCAGTAATCAGGACACCCTAGCCACCGCGACATTCGCGCAGGAGCCTTTCATGGAGTAGTAAATCAGAAAAAGAATTTCCGGTAAGTAGGCTGGAACAAACCGCCGTACAAAGACCTCAAGTACGGTTTGGAGAAAACCTTAAAATCGATTGTAGCTCAACGGTGACAACGCCAGCCTTGAGGACATTCGAGTAGCCCTTGCCGCCCCTCGATGAGCCGGAACGTGAAGCCCGCGTCAAGTGTTTAAAGAACAAGTCAGAAGCCTGGCCAGGGATTCAGGTGAGGAGCCTGGGTTTGCGATGAATGCGGAGATAACATCCTTCTTGAAGAACCTAGGATGGCACTCCACAAGAGACAGTCATTGTCAGCGCCAGCACAACGCACAGCTCATTGGTCTGTCTCATCGAAGACAGCCAAATGGATCATCGCCCCCCTGCATTACACCCGCAGACAAGAGCGACCCGCATCAGCCAAGGAGAGTTTACCTTTGAAGGATAAATTACTTAATATTGGAGAACATTCGAATATGACCAAAGAAATTCAGCAGGTGAAAACCCTCCCCGAGATTCATACGGAAGCAGATTTCCAAGCCGCCTCCGAGCGCGGGTATCAGGCAGCGTCACACTACCTGAAGCAGCATTCCAAACCCTTTTCAGAATGGGCAGTGAACGATCTGACCAAATTGCATCGGCTCTACTTTGATGAGATCTACCCGCATGCAGGACAACTGCGGCAACCTGGTGACCTAGCTGCCTTCAGCGGACGAGTGGGGGCGGATAGCAAAAACATCCAGGCCGAGCTTCAACTGCTGACGAATCAAGTGAAGTCTCTTTCCAAAAATCTGGAGGGCATCGATACGCCCACAGGCCTTTCGGATCGTCTAATGCTGCAGGGCTTCGTTCATGCACGGCTTGTGCTCATCCATCCTTTCCAAGATGGCAATGGCCGATGGACCCGTTTGATGACTTCTGCTTTGGAAAAAGAATTGCTTCCCAATACTCAAAGAGCCCAGCATGTGCCACGCGCCGTTTACATGCACGCGCTGAAAGAACTGCCGTCTAACCTAGGTCCACTGATGAACTACCATGCGGAAAGGTACGGCTTGCGCCCATCCACACTGAAAGTGCTCCGTCCACCGTTCCCTGTACAGGTTACTCTAAGGAATTGAAGAACGGATGAAGGGAGGTTCGCCTAACTAACTGTGAGACCGTTGGGCCTGCTGCTTTTCAAAATCTGCCGCGATCCTGGCAAACTTGGCTTCCAAGCGCCCGCTCTCAATGTACTCGCGCATACCTTCCCGGATTTCGTCTAGGTTGAGATGAGCTGGCTGGCCATAAGAGATGGCCAAGAGAGCGGGGTCCTCGCCCTCCTCCAAGTCAGATCGGAACTGGACGTTTAGGCCTTCATAGGCCCAGGACTGTTCGGTATCCAGGATCATGGCTCGCCTCATTTCGCGTGCTCGCGCCTGGATCTCCGCTTTGCCGGGGATGAGGCGCAGGCCTTTGGCATCCTCATCACTAGCTTTCCAGGCGGCACGTAAGAAAGCCTCCAGAGCAAGAGGGTGCAACTCACGGTTAGCGCACATGCCCCGAAAGCTGCGCGTGAAGGCGGCGAAATCAGCCTTGCGGAGGAAGGAGCAGGTGAGGGCCAAAGACTCAAAGCGTGCGCGCACGGCATCCGCCTCGCGCTCAGGCAGGCCCTGATGCATCATTTCAAGGCGGATGGCTTCATTCATCAACTCTTCACAACTTTGATCGTTTCAAGAGTCTTCAGGGGAATGGGGAGATGGAGAGGACATTGGCGGAAAAGGTTGGAGACGACGCCATTGATTTTACCTGAACGGGCTCGCGTGGATCAAGCCTATAAACCCCTTGAAGCCTCACGGATTCTTGCGATGCAGTGAGTCCTCTGCAAGATTGTCGCCTAGGCCCCGCAACTGACCCTCCCGAAGAACACCCTTGTTTTGATTCATGACTGACGACTTCTATTGCAGTGTCTTTATTGAGTTCAATCGACAAAAGTCTGAGTTAGGTGAAACCATTGCGAGGCTTGTGAAAGGAAGATTGGAGATCTTATGTGATATACAGTGTCCTTGGGCAGAGATCTATTTTGGTAAGAACATAGATTCAGGCCTCGGGGAAGCGGGAGAAGAAGACTTATTTTTATACTACCGCTACAAGCTGGAAATCGAACCTGTAGCGTCCACGGATAAAGCCACCTATGTGGAAGGTATCAGCCAGCTTTTGACCGGTTTGTGGGAGCAAAAGATCCCTGCCGTCGCCGCTTGTCATTTTGAAGATGACCTTCCTGACGGTGGCGGAAAAAGCTGGTGGAAAAGTGAGGCTCAATCTTGAGCGAAATCACCCAAGTGTGAAGAGGCAGGTGCCTGACACTGGCACCCGAATAAAGGCGTAACATTCATTGGCCTAACAAGAAGATGGATTCAGTTTTGGTTGTGACCGCAGATGGTAAAGGATTGGACCAAAATTGGGTGCTTATAAGCCAATATCCACCTGACATGGCGAAGCATCCATTTGGCGCACAATCGATTGTGGAAAAGGCACACTGACAATAAAAAACCTGGCAAAGCGGTGCTTTGCCAGGTTTTAGTTTCCCGCCTTGCTCCTTAAAGGAGTCCCTATCTGTAGGGATTCGGAAGCAGCCCCAAACTCAAACGGCACAGACACCTCATCTGGGAGCGCATTGTGCGCTTTAACCAAAGATCGGTTCATGTCAATTCGGCCTGGTGAGGGCGGATCGCCAACGTCAAAAAAAACGCCCAGCTCACCCTGGCCGATCTCAACGTCCTGGGCCAGTCCGTGACCGAGTTCAAACAAGGCCTCGCCACCTACGCCAGCCGCATCCACCAGGGGGCCCGCGCCATCGGCCTCGTCGAGGAAAAGTCCGAAAACGACGCCCGCCTCTTCGTCAATCAAAACCGCACCAGCCTGGAGGCCCTCGCCGCCAACATCCGGGAAGTGGAGCTAGCCACCGGAGACACCTACCTGCATGGGGACAGCCCCACCGCCATCATTGAGGCCTACTCCCACCTCGCCCGCCTGTGGGCCACAGGCACCCGCCACGGCAGCCCCATCAGCCGGGCCGTGCGCAGCCAAGAGGCCAGCCACGCGCGGCAGCAGCGGCAGCGCCTGCGCCAGGCCGCGCAGCAGGGCAGCGCACCCGGCCTCATGGCCCGGCTGCAAGACACCCTGGACTTCTTCCGCGAAAGCCTGCGCCAGGCCGCCCGCCAGGCCAAAGCCCAGCGCAAAACAAGCTAGGGAACCTCAAAGGCTTCCTCAATGAATCCCTCGGCCTCACCGAAGAAGCCGCTCATGTGGCGGGGGTGGAGAGTGAAGCCCTGAAGATAATTGGTTCCACCTTCAGCCTTCGTTTAAGAATTGAAAATGCAGAGTTTAATGTTCCCTCAAAAGCGCCTCCAGTATTGCAACTAGAGGGCATTAGTCTGCGCTCAGGATCACCCAAAGAAGTGGCTCAGGAAGGGCGCTCTTGGCTTACTGCAACTGCGCCATTAATTGCAGCAAGGATGCCTGCGCCGTTTGTGCTTTCACAGCGCGGTGTCAATAAAATGAAGCAAGTGAAAGTTTATGAGGGAGAAAATGTGGCTGCTCATTTTGAGGCAGTGGCTGCACTTCCTGAACTATTGGAAAACTCAGAAGTGCTTGCCAGAAAGCCCGACTCTGAAGGAAAGGATGTTGCCTTCTATGAGCGACGTTATGCATGGGCTGTGTTTCCGGACGGCCAACGGCGTCATGTTTTGATGACAGTTCGCTACCTTTTACAAACAGCAGAGCCTCCAAGAATGTATTCCTTGGAGGCCCTGGAGGTCCGCGATGCACTGGAGGCTTTCAACGATGGGGAACCGAGCGAACAATCGGCACCGTCATCGGCTGCGACCAAGCTTAGCTTTAGCCTAACTGATTTTATGGCTGGAGTCAAGTCTGAGGATAAAGCAGAGCTGATCCTCAGTGATCGTCTAGAGGCCCTCTCCGCAGACTTAGGAGAGCAGGTGCAGGCACAGCCTGAACAGCAGCCCGCCCTGCTCCAGCGTGCACATGAGCACCTGGCCACCGCACACGCCACCTGGGCTGCACAGCCCACATCCACCAGCGCCCAGCAGCAGGCCCTGCGCAGCCTGGATGCCGTGCTTACCGTGCTGCCGCCCGAGGTCCGTGCCCAGCTAGGCGGCTTCCTCCAGCTCAGCAGCCTGAGCACCGCCGCTGCCCGCCATACCGAGATTGAAAAACGCTTCACCCAGCTCACCGATTACCTCGCCCAGCCACGCGCTACGCAGGCAGGGGATGCTACAGCACGTTTGTCATCCTTTATACCGTCTGGCGAAAAGCCTGTGAACCCTGGCAATGAGGGGACCAAAGGACCCGAAGGTCTAACGTCTCAGTCAGGCAAAGTTCCGCCCGGTGAAGGAAATAGCCGCTCCCAGGATTACACTCGGCTACCCTCGCCTCTGTTCGTGCCGGGCCAACAGATCGTGGAGGTGTTCGGTGGGGAAAATAGCCAGATTCCAGGGGCGATTAATGTGGATCTGAGAGCCCAGCAAGGAATAAAGGATTCGGTCGAAAATATCTCCCGGCATTTTGCCCCTAAAAGTCAGGATCTCATAGTGGCGAGCAATCCTTATGGCCTCCCTATGGAAGCGTGGCTCATAGAGGCTTCCAAAGTATTAAAAAAGGGAGGACGAATCGTTATAAATGGCACCAAGGGTAATAAGTTTATCAAGGTGCCCGAAAACCAAGTTTTAAAAGAGATGGGATTTAAACTTGTTGTTGAGAAGACCGCTTTGGCGGAAGATTTCAAAGTTCATTTCTTTAAGACAACAGATGGAAGAGAGTTATTTCACAAGGCGGTGATGACAACCATCATTGAAAAGATTAACGACTGAATGTTATGAGTATATTTCTCACACACTTTGATGACCTGCATACGATGGATACCGTCTATGGAAAAATGACCTTCCAGGCGGAGCGGACAATCATCGAAATCCTGAGCGGGCTCGAATTCATGGAAGCACATCCTGGTTATGCCATTTACGGCAAAAAGTGCCCAAAGGCCCAGATTGTCTTTAACAAAGTCAGGTCCTACAAGCTGACAATTTGTCCTTATCTGAAAACACCGGAGGAAGGTGGGTTTGGCCCTGCGCAGGTGGAGTCTAACCAATGGCCTAGCACCGGAACCTTCACGGATTTTTACTTGGAAGGAGTCAAGCTGGATGCTCCCGCCGCCTGGTTAAGCCTAGAGCTCCAGGCTCAGTCCTTTGAGCTCCACATCCAGGATTAGTCTTTGCCTATGAAAGTGAAGTAGTCCCTACAAACAAAAACTTCTGATCTCATAGAGGTCAGGAGTTTTGCTCAAGAAAGACTAAAGCCTCACTTGAATTTCTTCGGCTCTGCCCCTTGAAGGGGTCCCCATCTGCAGGGATTCCGACGCAAGCCGCAGACTCAAACGGCACAGACACCTCATCTGGGAGCGCATATTGATTCTAACCAAAGATTGATTCATATCAATTCGGTCTGGTGAGGGCTCAGCGCCTCCTCCCCCGCCTCGCCCAGCCCACGGGCCATGCCGATACCGCCACCACTGAGCAACGCCAGGCCGCCGCCCTGCGCATCCAGCACCGCACCCAGCAGGCCGAGCAGCAGCAGCTCCAGCACGCCGGCATCAGCATCCGCAAAGTCGGCCAGCAGTGGGAAGTCTCCAATGTTGCCGATGGCACCGCCGCCCTCCTCCCCACAGCGGAGCAGGCCATGGCCCTCTTTCGCAGTCAGGTCGCTGATCTCGGCATCCAGGAAGATGAGCGCACCTTCGCCGTCTTCGAAGCCTTCAGCCAAAACGCCGCCGAGGGAGCGCGCTTCACCCTCAGCCAGTGCAGCCTCACCCTGGCCGATCTTGAAACCGAGGCCCAAGCCGCTGGAGACCAGACCACCCTCACCACCCTTTACGAGCGGCTCGACGTGGAGCGCCAGCGCCAGGCCGCCCGCCTAGCCAAAGCCCAGCGTGAGGGCAAGCTAGGGAACCTCGAAGCCTTCCTCAATGAATCCCTCGGCCTTACTGAAGAAGCTGCCCATGTGGTGGCTGTGGAGCAAGCGGCTCTCAAGATCATTGGTTCCACCTTCAGTGTTAGGCCAGTGCCATACGCGGATAACATTGAAGCTGCCTTCAGACAAAAACTGCCTCCCAACGCTATCCTGGAAATAGGTCCACCTGGGGCTATTTTAAAAGCAGCAGGCCTGCCTGAAATACCGCTGCGCATTCGCCAGAGCAAGATCCGCAAGAAGCGTGGAAAGCATTCTGAGCTGAAGCTAGAGGCCTTGAAAAAACTGCCCGGAGCCCTCAATGACCCCATGATGGTTTACATCTCGCCAGGGGATACCAAGGCCTTTTCCATCATCACCACCATTCCCACAGACCAGGGTCCCATCGCAGCCTATTTCACCACCCGGGAAGAAAATGGCGAGACCGCTCTGGAAGCAAAATCAATCTATGGGCGGATGCCAGAGTTTGTTTTGACGGAAATGAAAGCTGCTGAGTCCTTGGAACTCTTGCGTTACAAAGATGAAAAAAACCTTCAGCGAATGGCTGTCTGCTCAGGGCGATGGCAACGTAAAAACGACGCTTCTACCCAGCACCACAGATTCGCTGAAGGCCAAGTATCATTGTTAAATGAACACGAGGAAAGTCAAACGCCGGACACTAATTCCGTCTGTCAGTACAGATAGCGGTGAATTACCACTATGTATTATGCAATAATCAGCAACTCATTTGACGGGCGTTTATTCGGTCATATGCCGCGTGGCGAATCTACTTCATCGGCTCCATGTAATAGATGCCCGTGGTCATGGTATAGGCATTGGCAATCGGCATGCGTTTCAGAGCGTGCTCAGCCCCCCAAGAGTCGGTGTACAGAAACTCGTTGGTTTTGAGGTTGTAGCCAATAATGAGGCGCATGTGACCTCCTGAAGCCTGGGGAATTTCCGGCTCAGGCAAGAGCCCTAGCATTACACCCCACATGACGGGGATTCCCTGATCAACCAACCCAGTAATGCTGCGCTGGAATTTGCCAAAGCCTGAACGGTCACGGCCAATACGTGAGGTTTTGAGAACCTCACCATCCATAGCACCATAGATCTCATCAATGTAAATGGTGCCACCACGTGGGGCCGCGCTGACCTCACGCTTATCAGCTCGTTTGGCCTCTTTATTGTAATCTCCCACCATGTCCATGAACGTCTTGTAATCCCAATTTTCGATGACTCTGACTCGTACCCGAAGACGCCCTTCCAGCTTATTCAAAGCTTCATACATCTTAGCCGGGCTTGTTCCCCCATCGCTGCTACTATCAGCCACCTGGGCCATCTCATGCTGATCTACGGGGATACCATAGTATTTAAAAACCCGCTCCGCAGTAGCGACTGCACAGTAACCTTTGGGCCCCTGATCCACCATCGGGACATTTGCAATGACGACATCCCCATTTTCCTCACGCTTCAAATTCGTCGCTAGAGAGTCCTTCGTGACTGAAGATGCCTTAGCAGCCACAGCCCCCCCTCCTGGGGTCGTCCCCGTTTTAGGAACCGGAGCCATCAATAAACGGATAAACTCTGGACGAAACGGTAAGTCGCGAGACTTTACCTCTCGCTGGAAGGAATATTCGAGGAGGTAAGCCGTAGGAGGCTTGACCCAAACGTAACCCTCAGCAGCAACAGCCGAAGTTTTGTCCTTCCCGCGCTCCGTTGAAGACACCGCTAGGATCTGGCCAATCTTAGTCCGATGACTTTCAACTAAAGCTTCAAATTTCTCGCGATTTACAAACTCGCTGTCACTATCCCCACGATTAAAAATAGAAAGGCTGATGCGATTAGGCTGGCCTTCGGAACTGAAATTAACAATCGCTTCAGTCACCTTGAGCTGCCCTTGCCACAAACTCAGCCCGGGACCAAAAAAACGTGCTTGATCGCGTTTTTCAGAAAGCCATTGCAGGCCAATCTTTTCAAAATGCTGCTGAAATTGATCCGTCGTGATTTGCCAGATATTTTCACTGGCGAGAGCATCTAAAGCTCTGATAGGAACATTTGTCACAGACTGCTGTGAAAAAGCTAGGGGAGCAATTGCCAAAGTCCCCAGCAACATCAAGATAGAAAATCCACGAAAAAACTTCACCACGCCGGTTCTTACAAGACGCGGACGAGACGAAAAGTGAGCAAAAGGAATAACCATCGATATTTAGATTCTTTTCTACGGGAGATGCTCAAAAAAAAGCTCACTCTGGATATTTTACCAAAGTGAGCCTAAAGGACTCTACAAAATAACGGGAAAGCCAGCGAAAGTCTTTCCTCGGATTCGCGAACTCAATGCGCAGCAGGCTTAGCAGCCTCAGGAGCATGAGCGGCAGGTTTCGCGTGCTCCTCTGCTTTACCGTGATGAGCATCACCATGACCTTCCTTGTGCATGCCTTCATGCAATACTTTTGTTTCCTCCCAGGAATGTTTATCACAAGAAGCGGAAACGAGAATAAGAGCGGCGAGGGCGAGGATTGCTGGGACAGTTTTCATGAGCGCGCTTCAAGATTAGAGGGGGTTTGTCGGCGTGCAATCGCGTTTTATCTGAGACCCTTTTTAGAAAAGAGAGAAGTTAAAACATCCGAATCCACCACTTGCCAGGAGATGCCCCATTTACTCATGGGATGCCGATTGCGAGAAGCCCATCTCAGCTCTACTTTCCACACTCCCCTCCCCCCCCTTTAACAACGCATGGCTGACCATACTTTTCGATTGTCCACAGGACGCACGTTAGGCTATGCCCTGCATGGTGACCCTAAGGGCACCCCTTGCTTTTACTTTCACGGCTGGCCCAGCGCGCGCATTCAGGGAGCTTTGATGGATGAAGCGGGCAAAAAATACGGCCTGCGCTTTATTTCCCCAGATCGCCCAGGCATTGGGCTTTCCGACTTCCATGAAGGACGCGAACTCAAAGACTGGCCCCCACTCCTAACGGAGCTCGCAGACCATCTCGCCCTAGATCAATTCCACATCCTCGGCTGGTCCGGCGGCGGCCCCTACGTCCTCGTCACCACCCTCCACATGCCTCAGCGCCTCTTGAGCGCCACCATCATCTGCGGTGCCCCCCCGCTCACCTTCCTGGGCTACGAGCACATGTTTTGGCTATACCGCATGATGATCCGCCTGCGCCATGCCTTCCCCACCGTCCTCGGCATCATCCTGCGTTTGGGCGAAAAAATAGCCCGTGGCCACCCCGATCAAGCCCCACTCAAATGGCTCATGAAAATGCTCGGCCGCGCAGACCGTGCCGTTTTAAAAGACCCCATCGTCTTTGAAAAAGTACGCGCAGGTATGCTCGAGGCCCTTCGTCGTGGCCCCAAAGCCGTCATTGCCGATGCCGATATCTACCTCTCCGAATGGGGTTTCGAAGTCGGCTCCATCGGTTACCCCATCCACTTCTGGCATGGCAAACAAGACCGTAACATCGACTGGCGCTACACCGAAAAACTCGCCAGCATCATGCCCCACACCACCACCGAATGGCTCGCCGAGGAAGGCCACTACTCCCTCCCCGTCACCCACCTAGACGCCATTTTGGAAAAAGCCCTCGCCCAGCCAAAACCGCCCGCTTCATGCCACATCAGCCATTGATCCCCCTCACGGAAGATCAATAGCTCATCACAGACACGCCCTCGGTTAGACCAGCCCCAGCTTCGTCAGAGTCGCGCGCAGCTCCTCCGTCTTCGCCTCCTCCATCGGCACCAGCGGCAGGCGCAGCTCATTCGTGCAATGCCCAGCCAGCGCCATCGCCGTCTTGATTGGGATCGGATTCGTCGCCAGCTTCAGGAAAGCCGCAAACAGAGGGTAATACTGTTGATGGATAGCCAGCGCTCCCGCAAAGTCACCCTTCAGCGCCAGCTTCACCAGATCACTGATCTGCTGCGGGATCAGGTTCGAGGCCACACTCACCACCCCCACCCCACCCACCGACATAAACGGCAGCGTCAGACCATCATCCCCAGAAAGAATCTCAAAATCCGCCGGCAGCACCTGCTTCATCTGGCTCACCCGCTCAGGGTTCCCCCCAGCCTCCTTGATCGCACGAATGTTCGGGCAGCTCTCCGCCAGCCGCACCACCACATCCAGCCCGATCTCGATCCCGCATCGCCCCGGGATGCTATACAGCATGATCGGCAACTTCGTATTATCCGCGATCGCCTTAAAATGCTGGTACAGCCCCTCCGGCGTCGGCTTATTGTAATACGGCGCCACCTGCAGAGACGCATTCGCCCCCGCAGCCTCCGCCTCCTGCGTCAGCTCGATCGCCTCCCGCGTGCTGTTAGATCCCGTGCCCGCCATCACCACACCCCGGCCCCTAGCAAACTCCACCGTCAGCTTCACCACACGCTCATGCTCATCATAGTCCAGCGTCGGTGACTCCCCCGTCGTACCACACGGCACCACGCCCGACACACCATGGTCGAATTGAAAATCGATCAGCTTCTTCAGCGCATCCTCATCGAGCTGACCGTTGAGAAAAGGGGTAACAATAGCGGTATGGGTTCCTGCGAACATGAGAGTAAAAAAAAGAAATTAGAGAGTAACAGAGCCTTGGAAAACAAAATCCGCCGGGCCAAAAAGCGTCACATCAGAATATTCATGCGGAGCCACCTCCGTAAAGCCCACCCGCAGCGTATCCCCCCCCTTGACCAAGACACTCACCGGGCTCGCAGCCCCCGTCAGCTCGTGGTGGATCAAAGCACACGCCACCATACCCGTCCCACACGCCAGCGTCTCATCCTCCACCCCGCGCTCATACGTCCGGATCGCAATGCTCCCCGGCGCCACCACCTTCGCAAAATTCGCATTCGTCCCCCGCGGCTGAAACGCCTCATGGTAGCGCAGCCCCGCCCCCCACTCACGCACAGGCACCCCCTCCAGATCCTCCACAAACACCACCGCATGCGGCACCCCCGTATTCACAGAGTGCACCGTCAGCACCTCCCCCCCCACCGGCAGCACCGCCCCCAGCGTCAGCCCATGCGGCGCACTCATATTGATCCGCACCTGGTCCCCCTCAAACTCCGCCGAAATCATCCCCGCCAGCGTCTCAAAGCGCACCCGCGTCAGCCCATCCTCATGCAGCCGATTCACAAACCGGCCAAAACACCGCGCCCCATTCCCACACATCTCCGCCTCCCCCCCATCCGCATTGTAATAGCGCATCCTAAAATCCCCCCCCTCCCTCGCCGGCTCCACACACAGCAGCCCATCCGCACCGATCCCCCGATGCCGATCACACAGCCGCGCAATCACCTCCCCCGAAAGCACCAGAGACAAATCCCGATTGTCCAGCATGACAAAATCATTGCCCGCCCCATTCATCTTCCAAAAATTCAGAGTCATAAAAATCAAAAAAATAAAACAAAAAAGCAAAAAAACCCACGCGTCAACACACCTCACACCAGCCCCTTCACCGCCGCCACCAAAGGCCGCACAAACACCTCCACCTGGTCAGCCAGATCCGCCGCCGCCCCCTCCCGCTCGATCAGCTTCACGATCGCACTCCCCACCACCACCCCATCCGCCATACTCGCCACCGTCGCCGCCTGCTCCGGGTTAGACACCCCAAAGCCCACACACACCGGCACCTCCGTAAACTGCTTGATCACAGCCACCTGCTCCGCGATCCCCGTCGCCACCTCCACCTGCGCCCCCGTCACCCCCAGGCGCGAAACATAGTAAATAAAACCCTCCGCATTCCGCGCGATCAGCTCGATCCGCTCCGGCGGCGACGTCGGCGCGATCAACTGAATATGGGCCAGCTCCGGCGTCGGCCTCAGCTCCGCATTCTGCAGCGCCTCCTCCGGCGGCAGATCCAGCACCAGCACCCCATCCACACCCGCCGCCACCGCATCCGTGTGAAAGCACTCATACCCATACGTATAGATCGGGTTCAGGTAAGTAAACAGCACCAGCGGGATCTGCGATCTCGTCCTCAGCACCCGGATCATCTCCAGCACCTTCGGGAAAGTCGCCCCCGCCTTCAGCGCACGGTCCGCCGCCATCTGGTTCACCACCCCATCCGCCAGCGGATCCGAAAACGGCACCCCCAGCTCCACCACATCCACCCCCGCCCGCTCCAGCGCCAGCACCATCTCCACCGTCGCTTCCAGCGTCGGATCCCCCGCAGCGATATACGCCACAAAGGCGCGCTTCCCAGAAGAACGGAGCTCAGCAAAACGACGGTCAAGGCGGTTAGAAAAAGCAGACATGAAAGACCCGCTATCTAGCGCGTCCACATCACTCGTGCAACCCCAGCGCAAAACTTCCATCACCCCACCCTGTCCCCCCTACCCAAAAAAATCCACCTCCTACCCACCACTAAACCCATATCCAGATTGCAAAATTCACGACCACCCGCTTAAATCCTCAAAAATACCCGTAAATCATCTAAGCGCCCAACCACAGCATGCCCCAAGATTTCACCACCTTCTTCCCTGCGGCATTTGTTAAGGGTAGCCTGGATCTAGTTTTCACGAATTCAATACCAAACACACCATGAGCATACCACGCACAGTCTTAACTCTAGACATTCTTAAGGCTGCCATTACTGATGGAGCCTCGGCAATCCGCACTCGAATCACCTATGAGCCTGCTGCTGGCAATGGCACTAAGGTTTTCCCACCGACCTATGAAGGTGGGAAATATGCGCTAGAAGGACACAATAAAGAAGCTGGCACCGCATCTCGTGTGCTTCTGGATTCCGTTCAGGCTCAAGCCAACCGTATGGAGCTTGCCCTACTTGAGGCGAAGCGGCGAGGCCAACTTTCTTTACCAGTCATCACCACCAAAATTGAGGGCGAAGGGTTATTAAAGCAATTTAGCGTTTCTAGTCTTGAGGCTCCGCATCGTATTGCCGACGCATTGCTGCGCGACAGCATCACCAATAAAGGAGTGAAGTTTCGTGAAGCCGATGTCGGTAAGAGTCTCGACAGCGTTGACCTCAAGAACGCCACAGCCTTGCTCAAGTACTGCCCCACCGCGCTTGTTTTTGGGGTGTGGGACAGCACCGGGCCAAAAGGAGGCTTAGGTGCCAAGTTTCCAAGGGCTTTGGTCTCAGAATTAGTAGCGCACACCGTTCAACTTGGAGTCAAGACGAGTAGCCGTATCGACCCGGCTGAGATTAGGAAGGACGCCGCCATTATCTACGCCGCAGCAAACGGAGGGTGGACCTTTGAAGAAAAGGAATCACTCAAAGAAAGAGGCAAGCCGGTGCTTCTTGGCAAAGATGGCAAGCCTTCCGAGGCCAATCACGGGAATGTCGTGCCCTCCATAACCGAGGGAGGCGTAATCTTCGAAAAAGCCGAACAAACTGTAGTCTTGTCTCTCACTGCCCTGCGCCGCCTTTGTTTCCCTCTAGAGGCAGGCGCGGCCTCTGACATCGCTACCGATGACAAGGCCCGCACACTTCTAGCAGCGCTTGGCCTTTGTGCTTCCGTACTTGCAGCCGAGCAAAACTCCGACCTTCGTTCCCGCTGTCAGCTCTATGCCGCCGAAACGCCCTCTTGGGAAATTCTTACTGCAGGACAGCCAGCGAAGTCTTTCACCCTCACTCGAAAGCAAGCCATCGATCTATTCGCTTCCGCTCTGGCAGAGGCGAAAGCCGCTAAGCTTCCTTGGCATGAAGCTGAAATCGAGCTGCAAGCCTCCCCCCAGCTAGTGGAACTCATTCGTCGCAGTCAGGCGCTTTCCGCTAAATCCACTACTGAGCCATGATCACCATCTGCGTTCGCTACCTCATGGGGCGAGCCGTGGCCACACATCCCAGCAGCTACAAGTTAGCTGAGTGGCCGCCGCACCCTGACCGACTCTATATGGCCCTGGTCGCCGCCTGGGGTGAAACTCATCGCTCGCCCGCAGCTCAGGCTGCCCTCCATTGGCTGGAGGAGCAGCCCGCACCTGAATTGCGAGCTGTTTCTGAGATCCAGCACCGCGATGTCGTAACTGTCTTCGTTCCCACCAACGACGCAGTCACCCCGAGGAAAGTTGATGATAAGACCTCGAACGATGTCATCGACGATGGCCTCTCCGTCCTTCCTGAAAAACGTGGTAAGCAGCCTCGTTTCTTCCCTGCTGTGCGGCCATTGCACTTAGTTGAGGGCATAGATCCAACTCTTGTTGCCTTCGTCTGGCCAACCGATCCTCCTCCCACCGAGCGCAGCGCTCTAGCCGATCTTTGCAGCCGGGTCACCTACTTGGGCCACTCCTCATCGCCCGTCGAGTGCTGGCTAACAGACATAGTGCCTGACCAAGCTAAAAGCCTGCCCCTTTGGAAGCCCGGTTCCACTCGTCTCACGGCAAGCCGCCTCCGCATCCCAAATCCGGGACGATTTGATGAGCTTGAACGCCTTTTCGTTCAAGGTCTCCGGCCCAAGCCTGTTATGTGGGGCTCCTATGACTTAGACTCTAACCGGCCAGAGCAGACCGATTCCAGCCACCACACCGTTTTTTCCTCTGATCTCATTGTGCTTCGCCAGACTGGGGGACGCCGCTTTGGCCTCGAGAGCACAGGCCAGCTCACCCGAGCCCTGCGAGATACCCTCATGGCCATCTGTCCTGAACAGCCCGCGCCGGAGTGGCTCTCGGGCCATAGTCGGCCTGGCCAACCCACTGACCGCCCCCATCTCTCCTTCCTACCTTTGGCAAACGTCGGTCACAATCATGGTGATGGCCGCATTATGGGTTTCGCCCTCGCTCTGCCTACAGACCTGCAAAGTCCTCTTCTCCATTCCATTTTTTTTGACGATGGCGAGCCACGCACACTGAAGCTCGTCCTCGGGAAAATTGGTGAAATGCAGCTAGAACTTGCCGAATCCTCCCGTCCGCAGACTCTGGTTCCAGAGCTTTGGACTCAACCCAGCAAACGTTGGGCCACCGTCACCCCTATGGCCTTTGATCGTCATCCAAAGGGACGAGGTGAAGATGCCTACGACGAAATCGAGAAAATGGTTTTGCAAGCCTGCAAACATGTCGGCCTGCCGGAGAACATCATTCGCTCCGTCCACATCATGCCTGTCTCCGCCCATCAGGGCAGCCCTGCAAATCGCGGCTTTCCCTGCCTTCAGCGTAAATCAGGGGGCAACATTCATCACAGCCATGTTGCCATCACCTTCACGGATGAAGTGCATGGCCCCCTCATGCTGGGCGCAGGCCGGTATCGTGGTTATGGCCTATTTCGACCCCTCACCGGAGCCTTTGCATGAGCGCCCTTACCACAGACCAGTTCAGCGACTTTTTCCACGCCGTGCATGGCGTGGAGCCTTTTCCGTGGCAAGAGCGCCTCATGCAGCGCGTGCTGGATGCAGGCAAAGGCTGGCCCCAAGCTATCACCCTGCCCACTGCCAGCGGCAAGACCGCCTGCATCGACATCGCCCTGTTCGCACTGGCAGCCCAGGCCGATCTTCCGCCCGGGCAGCGCACCGCCCCACGTCGTATCGCCTTTGTGGTAGATCGTCGCATCATCGTGGATGAAGCCAGCGCTCGTGCAGAAAAGATCACCGCTGCCCTTAAGCCCGGAGCCAGAGACTCAGCCATCGTCGAAGCCGTTGCCTGTCGTTTGCGTGCGCTCGCAGGAGACTTCGCTGAAGACCCTCTCCGTGTCGTCACGCTGCGTGGTGGCGTTTTCCGTGATCAAACTTGGAGCAATAACCCGCTCCAGCCTCTCGTTCTCTGCTCGACGGTTGATCAACTCGGCTCACGGCTGCTCTTTCGTGGCTACGGAGCCAGTCCCGGTGCTCTGCCGATTCAAGCCGGCCTTGTGGGGAATGACATGCTCATCCTTTTGGATGAAGCCCACATCGCTGAGCCGTTCCTCCAGACCGCCAACGCCATCGCTCACTATCGCCGCTACGCTCAGGATGCACTCCCCGCGCCCTTCCGCTTCGTCGTCATGTCCGCCACGCCGCCAGAGGCCTGCACAGACCGTTTTCCAGCTACCGACGAAGAGCTTATCCCAGACCGCCAGCATCCGACCCTCGGCAAACGCTGGTCCGCCAGCAAACCCGCAAGCCTCGTCATCGCAGAAGGAACCAAGCAAGGGGATTTCGTGGAGAAACTTGCCGTCAAGCTCGTCTCTGAAGCCAAAACTCTTCAAAAAGAGGATCGGCGCGTCATCGCCATTCTGGTCAACCGCGTTGCCACCGCACAGAGAGTTGCCGAACTGCTCAAAGATAAACCGCATGTTCTACTCACGGGCCGCATGAGGCCTTACGACCGTGATCGCATCGTTGCCAAAGCGGAGTCCACTTTTCACCTCAGCACAGGTGCCGCTGCCAAAAATCCAGAGCGTGGTCCGGTCTTCGTTGTGGCTACGCAGTGCCTCGAAGTAGGAGCTGACATGGACTTCGACGGGCTTGTCACCGAATGCGCCAGCCTCGGTTCCTTACGCCAGCGTTTTGGCCGCCTCAATCGTGGTGGACGCCCCATCCAGGCACTCGCTACCATTGTTATCCGAGCCGATCAGAACACCGCACCCGCCGACGATAAAAATCTCGACCCCGTCTATGCTCGTGCCCTTCCTGAGACCTGGACTTGGCTAAATACAATCCCAGCAGACCAACTCGACTTCGGTATTAACGCCCTTCAGCCACAGCTAGCTGCTCTCGAACCCTCCGAAGCCGCTAAGCTCCGCCTCGAGCCCCGAGATGCCCCTGCCATGCTCCCTGCCCATATTGAAGCATGGAGCCAAACCAGTCCCAAGCCGCACTGCGAACCCGAGCCTAGCCTTTTCCTTCACGGCAAAAGCACCAATGCTCCCGAGATAAGCCTGTGTTGGAGACTTAACTTAGCACCACCGAGCCAGGGCAACGAAGAGGCCCTTTTTGATCACATCGCCCTTTGCCCTCCCGCGGCCGCCGAGTGCCTCAGCGTCCCACGCTGGGCTCTGCTTCAGTGGTTTGCCACCACGAAAGACGATCAAGCGGCTAAAGCTCTCTCTCTCGATAGCGACGATACCTCCAAAGAACCCGATCTCAAGCTCCCCGAATCAGACAAGCCGTTGTTTGCCGTTTGCTGGCGTGGTCCGCTGCGCAGCAACCCCAAGCACAAAAAACAAGCTGATGACAATGAAGCTTCTAGCTTCATCATTACGAATATACGTCAGCTCGATGGCTTAAAGCAGGGAGACACAATTATCCTCAGCGATCACTCCAGCGCCCTGTTCTGGCTTCGTGAAGACATTGCTGGAAAGGATATCCCCAGCATTCACCTCGATTTAGGGGATTATGTCCAACACAGCGCTCGGGCACGCCCCACTTTGCGGTTTCACAAGAACTTGACTGCTCACTGGCCAAAACCCAGCACTGCCAAGGATGATGAACCACAATGGCCGGAGTTACTCCAGCCTTGGCTCGAAGCCAACTCCATTGAACCAATGCTCGAAGACCTTGCTCCAGCCAAGGCGCATTTCCAAGCCATTCTCAAAAGCCTACAAGAATGCGCAAAACAAAGCCCTGAGCACCAATGGCTGCTCAAAGCCTGTGCCGCCCTGCATGATGAGATCGACAACCAGCGCCGCTTAGAGCGTGCCATTCATCAGCCTCTATCCCCTGCCGGGTTCATCCTCCGCAGCACCCGCCGCTATCGGCTTTCTCTTGATGTAGAAGACGATCCCACTCCCGACGACAGCTTCAGCAGCTCTCGCAGCGCCCAAGCCGTCCTTCTGGAAACACACAGCAAAGATGTAGCCAAGCGCGCCAGCCAACACGCTAAAGCAGTGGGCCTGCCTGAGACCATAGTCCGCGCCTTCCATCTGGCCGGACTGCTGCACGACACCGGCAAGGCCGACCCTCGCTTTCAGTCCATGCTCATCGCAGGCTCTCCAGGCTTTGCACCCGCAATAGACCAGCTTTTAGCCAAGTCCGCCCGCCTTCCAGCAACTCGCCGACAAGCTGAAGAGCAGCGCAAAGCCGCAGGCTATCCCGCAGGCGGACGCCACGAACTCCTGAGCACTCGCCTTGCCGAGTGCAGCCCAGCACTTTGGCAGGACATCGAAGAGCAAGACCTCATCCTTCACCTCATCGCAAGCCACCACGGTTACTGCCGCCCCTTTGCACCAGTCATCAATGACCCACATGGCTTAAACCTTACCGTCACCTGCAAAGCTGCTCAGCAATCACTTACCCATGTCGCAGTCTCTGGTCTTGAACGACTCGACAGCGCCATTAGTGAACGATTTTGGCGACTCCAGAACCGCTTCGGCCCCTGGGGTCTCGCCTGGCTGGAAGCCCTCTTCCGCCTCGCCGACCAGCAAGTCAGCGCGATAGAGCAAACCATCACCCAGCCCGCATGAGCACCCACACTCTTCAACTCATCGGCCTCAAAGGCAGCAACAGCGTCGGCTACCTCGCCGCCCTCGGCACCCTCCGCCTCCTCGCCCATCATCATCCCGATTGGAAGCCAAAGCTCTCATGGGACTTACGGACCGAGAAAGCCAGACTACACACCTCACATCCACTCACCAAGGCCGAGCTTGTGGAAAGCCTGCACACCGCCCTCATTGGCGGACCAACTGATCCCAGTGCCGGACTGACTGCGCGCGAACTACTCCGCACCCGCATTGAGCAAATCGAGGTCAGCCTTAAACAAGCCGAGAAAGACAAAAGCCTCACCAAAACCGACCTCAAAGATCGCAAGGTAGCCTTCAATTCCGAGATCACCAAACTACGAGTGCGTTGGCTTGAGCACGCCGCCCCACACCTTAACTACGGTCCTGATACCAAGTTCAAAGCTCCAGAGTGGCGTGCTTGGGAATTGCAAGCTCAAGCCACGGCACATGAGCAATCTTTCCACGCTGCCACCCTAGCCGCCTTATGCAGCAGCGCCTGTGAAGATGACGAAGGCCTCGCCGAAGACACCGCCTTTCGCACCGTGCGTGGTGCAGGCCACCAGCACTTCCTTGGTATCATGGCTAACCAACTTCTTTCCCTCGCCCCGGAGCACATTACCAAGACGCTTTTTGCTCCATGGGTCTACGACGATCCCACTGAATCACTCAGTCTGCGTTTGGATCCCCTTGATGACGTGCGTTACGCCCTTCGCTGGCGCAATCCTAGCGGCGACCCAGAGCGCAAAAAGCAGGGCGGCATGATCGGAGCCAATGCCCTCGCAGTCACTGGGCTTGCACTCCACCCCGTCCATCCTCGCCAATCCGGTCTCCGCACTACGGGCTTCACAGACATTGATAAAGCCACCACTTGGACTTGGCCCTTGTGGGATATTCCCATCGACATTGCCACCACCCGCAGCCTAATCGCCTTAGCAGAAAGCCAAGAAGACAAACCAGATCACTGCCAGCTCTCGCCGCGTGGAGTTTTTCGTCTCTATCGTTGTGAACGCTTCACCCAGGGCAAATTTCGGAACTTCACCCCAGCAACGGCTGTGTAGGCCACTCATTACACATCCAACTTCGGTCTCGGTCTCTTCGTTCCCATTGACTGAGAGAGTTCCCCCTTCTTTTTTCCCTGGATGAAAGAATAGCATCTCACCCTCCAACATGAAGATTTCCAAGCCGAGCTCGCAATCGACGGCGAACTCTCCCTGTATGATCTGGCAGCATTCATCATCAAGACCATAAAATTCGACTTTGATCACGCCTTCGAGTTTGGTGACAACGTCAAAAATCCCTACCAGAGCAAAGAGACCTACAGCCTCTTTGCCGACATGGGGGAAGAGGTCAAAGAAACCGACATAGGAGTCAAAAACACACCCATCTCCAAAGTCTTCCGCCCTCGGCGAAAAATGATCTTCCTCTTCGATTACGGCGACGAATGGTTGTTCCTCCTCACCTGCCGAAAGGTCCAAGAGTCCGACCATCAAAAAGGCTATAAAAAAGCCCACTCCAAAATCGGCCAGCCACCCGTCCAATACCCAGCCGAACCCAACGACTGAAGCCCCCAGGCTCACCCTTAGCCTAACCAACCAGCCCAGGCAGAGCCCCCCGCCGCCCACCAAATCAGCAATCGCAACACACTTCCCGTTAGGTCCAGAAGCCCCCATCCAAAGACCAAGCCAAAGTACTCAAGAGCTTTAACTCGATAAAATCCCCCCGGCCAAAACAAGCCGCTCCATCCCCCCAGGTAGGAAGCGTTGTCCCAACGCTCCGGCCCCCCGCATTCAGCCCACGCCTCACCCCGCCCTCTCCACAAGACCCCTCGGTAGGGAGCGTTGTCCCAACGCTCAGCCCCCCTCCTTTAACTGCTCAGATCCGCTCATAACAAAAACATCTCCCCGCTTCCAAGAAGCCCCGAGAGGAGCGTGGGCACTCCTGCCCGCATCTAAATCTAGGATGCGCAGCATCCCTCTTCACAAGCCCCCAAAGCATTCCGTGTCTTCCGCAACATCCGTGGTCCTCCATCCCCCAGGTGATGCAGGCACTCCTGCCTGCACTTCCCCGGTAGGGAGCATTGTCCCAACGCGCTGGACTCTCAAGTCCGCCCAAATCCGCTCATAACAAAAACATCTCCCCGCTTCCAACAAACCCCGAGAGGAGCGTGGGCACTCCTGCCCGCATCTAAATCTAGGATGCGCAGCATCCCTCTTCACAAGCCCCCAAACCATTCCGTATCCTCCGCACCTTTCGTGCTCCTCCATCCCCCAGGTGATGCAGGCACTCCTGCCTGCACTCTCCCAGGGTAGGGCGCGTTGTCCCAATGCGCCGGGCTCCCCGCTTTCGTCCAGTCCACACACCTCCATTGCCGCTTGCCCCACACCTTAAGTTAGGCCTATAGTCATAAATTCTCGGACTTGCCCATGAATGCCTCCTACTACCGGACCGCACGCGCCCTTCATCAGCATCCCGCCGCCCTTTGGGATCTAGAATACCTCTACGAGCCACTTCCCATCCCCGAAGATCATCCCGAACTCGACCTCTTCGGCTTCCAACGCGCCAGCCATCCGCACAACGCCCCCACCGCGGTCTTGAGCACCCGCGAGCCCCACCTAACCAAAAGCGCCGCAAATGATTCCCTACCCGCCAGGCAGCTCAACGAATACATCTACTGCCCCCGCCTCTTTTACTACGAGCACGTCGAAGGCATCTTCCTCGACAATGCCGACACCGAACGTGGCTCCGCCATCCATCAAAAAATAGACCGAGGACGCGGGGCCCTCCCCAAAGCCCAAAACCCAGATGCGGCCCCAAATCCAACGCCCTCAGCCGACAACACCCCCACCCCGCCCGAATCCGCGGCCCCACCCGAGACCGAGACCATCCACTCCCGCTCCGCCATGATGAGCTCCGAACGCCTCGGAGTCGTCGCCAAAATGGACCTCATCGAAGTCCAAATGGCCCTCATCCCCCAATCCACCCACAACTGGCAGCCCCAATCCACCGCTAACCTAACCAAAAAGACAACCAAAAAAGCCCTCCCCAATACCGACCAGCCAGACCTCTTCGCAGCCCCACCCACAGACTCAACATCGCCCGACATCACGGACACCGCCGTTCCACAGCCCCAACTCCTCCATGTAAAACTCCACCAACACAAAGTCCAACAAGTCACCCCCGTTGACTACAAAGTCGGCTCCCCCCGCATCGGCCCCGAAGCCAACGAACTCTGGGACGCCGACAAAATGCAACTCGGCCTCCAAATCCTCGTCCTCCGCGACAACGGCTACCACTGCAACGAAGGCGTCATCTATTACCGCGCCACCAAACAGCGAGTCAAACTCCAGATGACCCCCGAGGTCGAAACCTGGATCATCCAAAACATCGCCGAAGCCCGCCGCACCGCCGCATCCCCCACGATGCCGCCACCCCTCATCAACAGCCCCAAGTGCGTCCGTTGCTCACTCGCTCCCGTCTGCCTACCCGACGAAACACGCCTTCTCGCCACCAACGCTCGCCTTCCCGAAAACCCACCCTCGCCCACACGCATTCCCCTGCCCCCACGTCGCCTCATCGCCGCACGCGATGACGAACGCGCCCTTTACCTCAACACCCAAGGCTGCCGCGTCGGCATCAAATCCGAACGCCTCACCATCAAAGACGGAGACACTACCCTCGACGAAATCCGCCTTAGCGACGTCACCCACGTCTCCCTTTTCGGCAACATCCAGCTCACCACCCAAGCCATCCAAGAACTCTGCGAACAAGAAATCCCCATCGCCTACTTCAGCATGGGCGGCTGGTTCTACGGCCTCAAAAACGTCCACACCCGCATCCGCCAGTTCGCCATCGCCAGCAACCCCGTCCAGTGCCTCGCCCTCGCCCGCAAAATCGTCCAGGCCAAAATCCGCAACCACCGCACCATGCTCATGCGGCTGCACATTGATCCCCCTAGCACCGCCATCCGGGGCATGAAAGAAATCGCTGGCCGCGTCCCCGACGCCCGAGGTCTCGATGAACTCCTCGGCATGGAAGGCGCCGCCGCCGCCCTCTACTTCCAAAATCTATCCGGAATGATCAAAATCGGCCAAAACGACCCCGACGATGACATCCCCGGCTTAGACATCAGCACCGCATTACAGAAAAAGCTAAGAACCGAAAAAGAAACATTCACTTTCGACTTCAACCAACGTCGCCGCCGTCCCCCTACCGATCCCGTCAACGCCCTCTTATCACTCGCCTACAGCCTCCTCGCCAAAGACTGTACCATCGCCTCCCTCGCCGTCGGCTTCGATCCCTACATTGGCTTTTATCACCAACCCCGCCACGGTCGCCCCGCCCTCGCCCTCGACCTGATGGAAGAATTCCGTCCCCTCATCGCCGAAAGCGCCGTCCTCACCGCCATTAATAATCGAATGATCACCCCAGGTCACTTCGTCCGCGCCGGGGATGCCGTCAACCTCACGCCCATCGGCCGCAAAGCCTTCTTCCAGGCCTATGAACAGCGAATGAACACCCTCATCACGCACCCCATTTTCGACTACAAAGTCAGCTATCGCCGCGTCTTAGAACTCCAAGCCCGTCTCCTAGCACGCTGGCTAACCGGAGAAATCCCCGACTACATCCCCATGGTCACCCGGTAAATTCCCATGTCTGCCCGTAATAACAGCCCCAGCTCAAGACATACCTATCTTGTGTGTTATGACATTTCCAATGACCGACGTCTGAGAAAAGTTTTCAAAATATGCAAAGATCACGGAACTCACCTGCAGTTTTCCGTTTTCGAATGCGACTTGAATCCCCGCGAGCTCGTTCAATTGCAGCGCACGCTAAAAGAAGTCATCAAACATGATGAAGACCAAGTGCTCTTCGTTTCACTAGGTCCCTCCGAAGGGCGCGGAGATCGCGTCATTTCAGCGCTGGGGCTTCCCTATTCCAGATTTGATGCGCCTTGCTACGTGGTGTAGAACACCCACGTACTTTGTTCTTTGACATTTTAAACTTCTTCGAGCGGTCAAGTCCCGCTCGCACCCTCCGCAGCCACTCGCGTGTTCATTATCAGCAGTTTAATACGCTCAAACTGAAGAGCGATCCTATCTAATGCTGGCAATTTCCGCACCACTCGCAAAATACCTCTGGATAGCCCATGCATACGAGGTTTATAAAGCGACTCTCTCCACGACATAAAAATCGTGGCTCCGTTGAAGCGAGTTCATGGAGAGCTCGGAGTGGGATGAGTTCCTGGGCTCTCCACGACATAAAAATCGTGGCTCCGTTGAAGCGGAATCACGGAGCAAGGCAACTTCAGCGCCACCGGCTACTACTCTCCACGACATAAAAATCGTGGCTCCGTTGAAGCCTCTTTTGATGATGGGAAATACATCTTTGAATCTCTGCCTCTCCACGACATAAAAATCGTGGCTCCGTTGAAGCGGTCAGGTGGCGGAGTGGTGCGGGAACAGCGAGAGCGAGCTCTCCACGACATAAAAATCGTGGCTCCGTTGAAGCAAGGCTCCGTGCGCAGCATCCAAAGCGGCCTGCCGGCTCTCCACGACATAAAAATCGTGGCTCCGTTGAAGCAACCCTTGAAGTTTCAGGCACATTTACACAAAGGCCATCTCTCCACGACATAAAAATCGTGGCTCCGTTGAAGCCCTGCGGAGCGGAGTTGGTTCTTCACGTCGTTGGAGACTCTCCACGACATAAAAATCGTGGCTCCGTTGAAGCCACTCCACGCCATCAGGCAAGTTATCAGGCTTTTTACTCTCCACGACATAAAAATCGTGGCTCCGTTGAAGCAGCGCGTGGTCACCATTGACGCTCCTGATGCGGCAGGCTCTCCACGACATAAAAATCGTGGCTCCGTTGAAGCTGCCGTGCGAGCTGCTGGTCGGGCAGGTCTTCAAAGACTCTCCACGACATAAAAATCGTGGCTCCGTTGAAGCCATGCGGAGAAGTCGCCCAGTTTCATGATCGGTGGGAACTCTCCACGACATAAAAATCGTGGCTCCGTTGAAGCGGAGCCATTCAACCGTCCATCAACTTTCCCGGCACCCCCTCTCCACGACATAAAAATCGTGGCTCCGTTGAAGCGGCACGAAGCACGTAAACCTTGTAGCGTTTTTCCAAAACTCTCCACGACATAAAAATCGTGGCTCCGTTGAAGCCATTCCGGACCGGGTGAAGAAGAATCACGAACTGCGGCTCTCCACGACATAAAAATCGTGGCTCCGTTGAAGCTACATGGGGTAGCTATGGGGGGTATTTTGGTATTGCAAACTCTCCACGACATAAAAATCGTGGCTCCGTTGAAGCGCCTGGCAGTCCATGCCCCTCGATCTCCCATTGTGGGCTCTCCACGACATAAAAATCGTGGCTCCGTTGAAGCAAAAGCCATGACCCACACCCTAGAAACCCTCTTGCCGCCTCTCCACGACATAAAAATCGTGGCTCCGTTGAAGCTTAAAAAAACGGTGGAGATACTTAAAAGACGATCAAAATCTCTCCACGACATAAAAATCGTGGCTCCGTTGAAGCACCTCTGCGAATCCGAAACCTTCCTTTTTTATGCCCCTCTCCACGACATAAAAATCGTGGCTCCGTTGAAGCTGTGCTGATCGGCCCGGCCACCAACGCGTGTGAAACTCTCCACGACATAAAAATCGTGGCTCCGTTGAAGCAACCCCGCGTTGCAGCCGATGAACAGATTGGCCCCGTTCTCTCCACGACATAAAAATCGTGGCTCCGTTGAAGCTGCTCACGACATGAAGGCCTGCACCAGTTTGGCCTGGGCCTCTCCACGACATAAAAATCGTGGCTCCGTTGAAGCTTCGTTCCCGTGTGGTTGAGGCCGCAATACTACGGCCCCTCTCCACGACATAAAAATCGTGGCTCCGTTGAAGCGGCCCGTGCTCCGTTCGACCTGGGGTCAGCATCCCACAGCTCTCCACGACATAAAAATCGTGGCTCCGTTGAAGCCATTCAAAAGCCCGTGGTAAAGCCCACGGGCTTTTCTCTCCACGACATAAAAATCGTGGCTCCGTTGAAGCCATTTAAGATAGTTATCGAAAGCATCTCTTACAGAAAGCCCTCTCCACGACATAAAAATCGTGGCTCCGTTGAAGCAGGCTATAAAACCGTTAGAACTTTCGTTCGCTCCCCTTCTCTCCACGACATAAAAATCGTGGCTCCGTTGAAGCGGCCATGCTCCCCGACGATGGATGAGCATTCCAGGCGGCCTCTCCACGACATAAAAATCGTGGCTCCGTTGAAGCCCAAAAATTTTTGCCGCCTCCTCAAACTCCCTGCGCAACTCTCCACGACATAAAAATCGTGGCTCCGTTGAAGCAGATAACGCTGCGTCTCTGCAACCTGCGTTCCATCAGCTCTCCACGACATAAAAATCGTGGCTCCGTTGAAGCGGCGGGGTTGGCGCTGAGGTTGCAGTCTTGCACGGATCTCTCCACGACATAAAAATCGTGGCTCCGTTGAAGCATGGTGACTAGGCCACCGCTGAGGGCAAGCCATAGCAGCTCTCCACGACATAAAAATCGTGGCTCCGTTGAAGCTTTCCCTACGAGCAGACAGTCGGTGACAACCTTGTCTCTCCACGACATAAAAATCGTGGCTCCGTTGAAGCGCCTCGTCCAGCTTGCGCTGAGTGGCGCGGAGTTCGGTCTCTCCACGACATAAAAATCGTGGCTCCGTTGAAGCATCATCTCCGAAGACGGCGAAGTCATCCGCGACACCCCTCTCCACGACATAAAAATCGTGGCTCCGTTGAAGCAAGGCGGTCGTTTTTCTTTGGGACGGCTTGCCATGTGCTCTCCACGACATAAAAATCGTGGCTCCGTTGAAGCCTGCGTGGCGGGAAAATTCGTACCACTATGGAATGCCCTCTCCACGACATAAAAATCGTGGCTCCGTTGAAGCTCTTTCCAAGGATAAATGGCTGGAATCCATGCACACTCTCCACGACATAAAAATCGTGGCTCCGTTGAAGCAAAGGCGATGTTTGGGCTTACGTCTGGCCCTATCCAGGACTCTCCACGACATAAAAATCGTGGCTCCGTTGAAGCTACATACTCGCGAGTTGTAGCGGGTTTAGCGTGGGTGTCCTCTCCACGACATAAAAATCGTGGCTCCGTTGAAGCATCGCACCTGACCGTTATCAAAAATGGCAAGGTGATCTCTCCACGACATAAAAATCGTGGCTCCGTTGAAGCCGTTCATGGTCGGGAATGGAGGACTTCGAGGTCGCAGCTCTCCACGACATAAAAATCGTGGCTCCGTTGAAGCTTGACCACCAGGATTCCCGACGTGGCCACGTCCAGCACCTCTCCACGACATAAAAATCGTGGCTCCGTTGAAGCAGCACCTTCACCCGCCGTCCCGTCTTCGACCGCTTCCTCTCCACGACATAAAAATCGTGGCTCCGTTGAAGCGTGATGATTGGAGCGATGAACAACGCGGAAGCCCTACCTCTCCACGACATAAAAATCGTGGCTCCGTTGAAGCTGATCTGGATGTGGAGGACAACTTTGTTTTCGGTGGCTCTCCACGACATAAAAATCGTGGCTCCGTTGAAGCTCTCGCCGGTGACGTCCATCACCACCCCCTACGGCAGCGCTCTCCACGACATAAAAATCGTGGCTCCGTTGAAGCGTGTGGTGGTAAGATTCCGTCAGCACATCCTCAGCAACTCTCCACGACATAAAAATCGTGGCTCCGTTGAAGCGTGTGTCATGGCGTGTTTACTATTCGTCATATAAATGACTCTCCACGACATAAAAATCGTGGCTCCGTTGAAGCTGGTCAAAGGTGAAACGAGAGCGGATATCTTCTGGAAGCTCTCCACGACATAAAAATCGTGGCTCCGTTGAAGCCACCCGGGAGGCGGTGCCGGTGCCTGCGGCCTCGGGCTTCTCTCCACGACATAAAAATCGTGGCTCCGTTGAAGCTATTCTAAAACTTTCTCGACCAGCTAAAGACTGGGATCTCTCCACGACATAAAAATCGTGGCTCCGTTGAAGCCTGATATGTTGTCGCTTGGGTTTGGTTGGCATAAGGGCTCTCCACGACATAAAAATCGTGGCTCCGTTGAAGCATTTTGCTCATACTTTCTGCGGGTTGAGTTTGGCAAGCTCTCCACGACATAAAAATCGTGGCTCCGTTGAAGCGGAGTCGCTGAGGGTGATTCGCATCTTGAGCCCGTTAGCTCTCCACGACATAAAAATCGTGGCTCCGTTGAAGCTGGGCACATGCATTGCTGGCATCTACCACGATGTGGTTCTCTCCACGACATAAAAATCGTGGCTCCGTTGAAGCGACGGATTGCGAAACGTCAGGCCCTCGGTTTCGCTACTCTCCACGACATAAAAATCGTGGCTCCGTTGAAGCGGACGTGTGGCTGGGTAAACCTGCGAGTAGCCACCCTCTCTCCACGACATAAAAATCGTGGCTCCGTTGAAGCCGAGTCGTAGTGCCTACGAGATTGAAGAGGCCGCCGATCTCTCCACGACATAAAAATCGTGGCTCCGTTGAAGCAGCGAGGGCGGATCTAATTCGGTCAGCTTCTGAGGAACTCTCCACGACATAAAAATCGTGGCTCCGTTGAAGCGATAACCTGGATGTGGCTCGCAAATACAGCATCATCAACTCTCCACGACATAAAAATCGTGGCTCCGTTGAAGCGAAGAAACCCTTGCGGCGTCCATCCGCTGCGCAAAGGCTCTCCACGACATAAAAATCGTGGCTCCGTTGAAGCGAGAGGAAGTGAAGACAGATAAAGCAATGGTCTGGAAACTCTCCACGACATAAAAATCGTGGCTCCGTTGAAGCTGGACGTCCACCGCATACATGTTCGGGTAATCTGGGCTCTCCACGACATAAAAATCGTGGCTCCGTTGAAGCTAATGCCGGCAGAGCGGCCAGCGCAGCCTCCACCCGCTCTCTCCACGACATAAAAATCGTGGCTCCGTTGAAGCACGGAGTTCCGCAGCCAGGGGAACTTCCTGCACCAGCTCTCCACGACATAAAAATCGTGGCTCCGTTGAAGCTAAATTGTAATGTTTTGTTCTCCAACTCCCGCAACCTACTCTCCACGACATAAAAATCGTGGCTCCGTTGAAGCGAGTGGATCGGCCTTGCTGACATGGACATTGACGGCGGCTCTCCACGACATAAAAATCGTGGCTCCGTTGAAGCTGCCCCTTCGGGAAGCTCTGGCGGCGTTCGATCTTTGTCTCTCCACGACATAAAAATCGTGGCTCCGTTGAAGCTCGAACACGAGATCCTTCAAATTCAGAACCAGGGGCACTCTCCACGACATAAAAATCGTGGCTCCGTTGAAGCGCATCCGTGAGCTTCCAGGTGTTGTCACTCACATCCACTCTCCACGACATAAAAATCGTGGCTCCGTTGAAGCTCCAACCACGGCACCACCGGCGAGCGCGGAGCAATCTCTCCACGACATAAAAATCGTGGCTCCGTTGAAGCAGCCCAAGTGTCAGCCTCAATATCCAATGCTGTGCCAGTGCTCTCCACGACATAAAAATCGTGGCTCCGTTGAAGCTGTTTTCATGGCTTCACTCGATTATCAATCAGCTTCCCCTCTCCACGACATAAAAATCGTGGCTCCGTTGAAGCCCTACACCTGCTTGCGCATTTGGCCAAAACTGCACCGCCTCTCCACGACATAAAAATCGTGGCTCCGTTGAAGCGCCTCGTCCAGCTTGCGCTGAGCGGCGCGGAGTTCGGCTCTCCACGACATAAAAATCGTGGCTCCGTTGAAGCATGAGTTTGCAATGGCTGCGCTACTTCCGGCTTGTGCAGCTCTCCACGACATAAAAATCGTGGCTCCGTTGAAGCCGCCAGCCACCCGCAGAACTTGCAGGAGACGACACCGCGCCTCTCCACGACATAAAAATCGTGGCTCCGTTGAAGCTCGACCAGGAGGGGAAGCGCACCCTGCACTACCTCACCTCTCCACGACATAAAAATCGTGGCTCCGTTGAAGCAACCCGAACGCGAACAACGCGGTCAACGGCATCGAGGCTCTCCACGACATAAAAATCGTGGCTCCGTTGAAGCGTTTTCAGCGTAGGCTGAGGGGATAGTTTCGGGGTAGCTCTCCACGACATAAAAATCGTGGCTCCGTTGAAGCTGTCGTGGGGGATCGTGTAACTGCCGTGGATGTGGGTGCTCTCCACGACATAAAAATCGTGGCTCCGTTGAAGCTAGCGAGAAAAGTTTTAGATCACTTCTATGGAGTGACTCTCCACGACATAAAAATCGTGGCTCCGTTGAAGCGTGACGTGGGTCTGGGTACATGCCCCAGTTGCTATTCCTTTCCACGACATAAAAAGCGGTGTCTCAGCGACTGTTGCATGCATGGAAGCTGGCAAAGTTGCGTTTATTCTGGTGTAATGAAAATGTTGTTTTGCACATCTTTGCTATTGATTGTTTTTTCCATCTCCATGGCCGCGCTTGCTGCAGAACCGACTCCTCCGCCTGGTTTTCAGGCGATCTTCAATGGTCGCGATCTTGAGGGCTGGCATGGGCTTAATCCCCATGTTGTGACTAAACTTACAGGGGAGAAAAAGGAGACTGCTCTTCAAAAAATGCGTGCTGAATTTGCGCAGCATTGGCGTGTGGAGAATGGCGAGCTAGTGAACATTGGCACGGGGCCTTATGCCACGACCGATGCTTCTTTTGGTGATGTGGAATTGCTCATCGAATACAAAACTGTAGCTAAGGCGGATAGCGGTATCTACCTGCGAGGGAACCCTCAAATCCAGATTTGGGATATCCATCAACCTGATGATGTGAAGAAGCCGGATCGTCATCCCAGACTCGGCTCAGGAGGCCTTTTTAACAATACGCCCAAAACTCCAGGTCGAGATCCTCTGGTTCTTGCGGATAAACCGTTTGGTGAGTGGAATAGCTTTCGCATACGCCAGATTGGCGATCTTACCTGGGTATGGTTAAATGATAAGCTGGTGGTGGATCGGGCTAAGATGGAAAACTTTTGGGATAAGACGCTGCCGTTTCCTGCCAGTGGCCCCATCATGCTACAAACTCATGGCGGGGAGATACGCTGGAGAAATATTTTTCTCCGCCAGATCACCCCAGCGGAGGCTTCCAAAATCCTCGCTGAGAAGAAATGAGAAACATGGGCCGGATGGCGCATCATTCGGCCTTGAGGGTTTCTTTAAAAAACGCAAGAGTTCGCTCCCAAGCCAGTTTGGCGGCGCTTTCATCATAACGAGGAGTTGTGTCATTGTGGAAGCCGTGATTGGCCCCCGGATATAAATGGGCGGTGTAATGAACGCCCGACTTTTGGAGCGCTACTTCGTAAGCTGGCCAGCCTTCATTGACTTTTTGATCTTTTTCAGCGTTGTGGATCAGTAGGGCGGCTTTGATTTTTGGCACGTCTTCAGCCGCAGGTTGGCGGCCATAGAAGGGTACGGCAGCACGGATCACTTCAGGCAGCCTAACGGCAAGTGTGTTTGCCATACCCCCACCGTAGCAAAAGCCAACGACTCCGATCTTGCCATTGCAGTCAGGATGATTGGCTAGCCATTTGGCTGCAGCAATAAAGTCTTCTGTCATCTGGGCAGGATCTCGTTGTGCCTGCATTTCACGGCCTTTGTCATCGCTGCCGGGATAACCGCCTAGAGGAAACAGGGCATCTGGCGCAAAGGCGACGTAACCGGCGACGGCCACACGACGAGCGACATCCTCAATGTAAGGATTGAGTCCACGGTTTTCATGAATAACCAGCACTCCAGGGAGTTTAGCTTTGCTTTTTACTGGCTTTACCCACAAGCCTTGCATCCTGCCAGCACCCAAGGGTGAGTCATATTCGACATAGCTGGTTTGGATTCTGGGGTCATCTTTGGATACCTGCTCGGCCAGCGCGTAATTAGGGCTTAACATCTCCAGTAGCATCGCGGCTGTGATTCCGCCGATGGCAAAACGAGAGGCGTGGTCAAGAAAGCTACGGCGGTCTAAGCGACCGTGGGCGTAATCATCATAAAGATTGAGGAGATCTTGATCAAAGTCTGCGGCAGTCTGGCGGTTCATGTGCAGCAGCGTAAGGATTCGTTCAGCGATTGAGAAGGCTAAATTGGGCTGGTAAAAAAGAATGGATATAAACTTGTCTTTTTATTGTTATGATTTATTTAACCAAATGGTTAAATGTAAGACTGGAGCTTTAAATCTTACCTTTTCGGCGCTCGCCGATCCGACGCGCCGCAACATTCTAGACCACCTCTCCCGGGGTGAATGCTGCGTGACGGATCTGGCCAAACCTTATGCTATGTCACTGCCAGCAGTGTCCAAACATCTTCGTGTGCTTGAGGATGCAGGGCTCATTTGTCGCCATCGTCAGGGTCGAATTCATTCCATCAGTCTGAAAGCGGGTCCGCTACAAGAAGCCCAGGCTTGGATGGAAAGCTACCGCCGCCATTGGGAGGTTAGCTTTGATCGTTTAGACGACTTCCTCATCCAACTTCAGACGCCCCCAACCTAATCACTCAATGGACTTTTTACTTCAATGAACGCACCACAATCCAACCCTACCCAGGGTGAAATCTTCATTTCACGTCATTTCCAAGCACCTCGTGAACTTGTTTGGGAAGCCTGGACCAATCGCGATCATCTCACTCGTTGGCATGCGCCAGAGGGATGTGAAATTCACTTTGCGAAGTTTGATTTTAGGGTTGGCGGGGGTTTTCACTCTCGCATCCGTAATCCCAGCTTTGGTGATTGCTGGTGTCTTGGCACTTATTTGGAGATCGTGCCGCATGAGCGTCTTGTTTACACAATGGCGATTGCCGATGCTCAGGGAAATTTGGTTTTACCTATCCTTGCAGGTCATGACCCTGAGTGGCCTGCGGAAACTACCGTCACGATCACTTTGACTTCGAACGTCGACAACACGACCCGGCTGACACTCCACCAGAACGTGAAGGAATCTCTCGCTCGTCGCACGGGGGCCTATCCTAGCTGGTTATCCATGCTTGATCGCTTGGCGGAGGACCTTGTTAGCCATCCACACGCTTAACAGCCGAATTACCTCCACATCGCATTCCGCTGGCATTCTGGCTCATCTTGATGGAAGGCAAGGATATGTCGCAAACATTTAGAGAGCTAGGCATCCGTGAGGACTTGATTCGTGGGCTGGAGGAGCTGGGTATCCTCACGCCCACCCAAGTGCAGCAAAAAGCTATTTCCTTTCTGCTTAAAGATGGCAGCGACCTCGTGGCCCAGGCCCAAACGGGAACGGGGAAGACGGCGGCCTTTGGACTGCCTTTGCTGATGAAGGTGGACCCGAAAGTGAGGCATATCCAGGGATTGGTCGTCGCTCCTACACGGGAGTTGGCCAAACAAATCGGCAAACAGCTTTTCCGATTCACGAAGCATGTGGAGACGAAAATTTTCGTGGAAGTGATCACGGGGGGGGACCATATGGACCGCCAGGAAGAGGCTCTGCGCCGCCCCACACACATTGTAGTCGGTACACCAGGCCGCATCATGGACCTGATCGAACGTCGATCACTCTCGCTCGAAACGGTCAAGCATGTGGTCTTAGACGAGGCCGATGAAATGCTAAGCATGGGCTTCAAGAAAGCGCTGCAGGAGATCCTGAAACTCACACTTCAGAGGCAAAGCACCTGGCTATTTTCCGCCACTTTTCCAGAAGCGATCAATACCCTGATTAAGGGCTGCATGGCGCCGCATCCGCACACCATCCAGATTGATCAAGGGCACGTGGTGAACCGGGATATTGATCATCGGTTTGTCATCCTTAAGCCAGAGGAAAAAACTGAGTTCATCAGTGACTTCCTCAAACGCCAAAAGGAGGGACGAGGTTTGATCTTTTGCAGGACCAAAGCTGATGCCAATACTCTCTGTCGTGAACTCATAGCCCTGGGCCTTCCCGTGGATGTGCTGCAAGGCGACCTCATGCAAAAAGAGCGCGACAAGGTCATGCGAGCCTTCAAAAAAGAACGTGTCCAGTTTGTGGTGGCTACCGATGTGGCAGCTCGTGGCATTGACGTGGCCGACCTTGCTTTTGTCATCCACCATCAGTTGCCCGACCAACTCGAATACTACACCCACCGCAGTGGCCGAACGGCCCGAGCAGGCAAAAAAGGTACTTCCCTATGCCTGATCCACCCGAAGGAAAAATGGAAATTGCCCCAGCTAGAAAAAGCTCTGCAGGTCACCTTTCGCGAGCTTAGGGTGTAATCCTGGAATCAAATTTACTGAGGTAAGACTAAAGTGGGCTCTCCTTTGATCCATCCCAAGGAGACCAGGAAGCGATCTGTGGCCAGCAGGGTTTCGTGGTAATACTTGTTGTTACCCTTCCCCGCATTGAAGAAGCCGTGCCCCTGCCCTTCATAGAACCGGGCTTCACATTTCACTCCAGCTTTTTGCAGGTTGGTTTTAAACCGCTCCACCACGGTGACTGGGATTAGCTTATCCTGTGTGCCGAGAAAGACAATGGCGGGAGGATCATCCGAGGTAATGTTGTGCGCTGGTGAAAACTCCTTGTAACGATCTCTGACACGTGCCGTTCCCCAGCCTTGGTCTGGACCATTATCAAAGACTGGATTGAAAAGAACCAACGCATTTGCCTTGGGTGAAATGGAAAGGTCATCTTGGGGATCGTCCAGGCCTTCCACCATGCCGACAAAAGCGGCAAGATGCCCGCCTGCGGAGCCTCCACCCGCGCCGATACGCTGAGGGTCAATGCCCAGTTCAGTCGCATGAGCTCGCACCCAGCGCATCGCAGATTTAGCATCTTGCACGCAGACTAGAGGAGGTGTGTCCTGTGCTGTGCCTTTGAGTAAACGGTACTCGACCTGGATACACACCAGACCGCGAGTGGCGAGATAATCACTGTGCTGGCTGAACTGCGTGGGGCCGCCTCCGACCCAACCACCACCATGGAAAAAGACCATGGCCGGGCGTTTATCTACCGCTTTCCAATCGGGGGGATTGACGGCGGTCAGCTTCAGCTTTCGCCCTTCCACCTCTTTATAGATATGAGTGATGGGCTCCGCTGCTGTGAGACAGGCAGACAGGGAGATCCACAGCGAAACAAAGAGTGGCAGGCGCATGTGTTTTGGAACGTTGGCTGGAAGATTTGCTTTCATGGGACTTCAGGCTGGAATTTTTAGGAGGAATGGTCGTATCGTCATGGAAATACCATGCGCACCGCTCTCGCTGCCGTTCTTTACGAATCAGGAAAACCGATGGTGATCGAAGAGGTCACTGTGCTGCCGCCACAGGCGGGAGAAGTCACCGTGAGAATGAAGGCCGCCGGGGTCTGCCACAGCGACCTGCATGTGATCAAAGGTGATTTACCGATGACCTGCCCGATCATCCTCGGTCATGAGGGGGCAGGTATTGTCGAAGAAGTAGGGGCCGGTGTCACAAGCGTGCAGCCGGGAGATCACGTCATCCCCATCTGGCGTGCATCTTGTGGCCGCTGTGAATACTGTCTGAATGGCAGACCCGCCCTGTGTGATATGGGTACCGCCATGCGATTCACAGGCACCATGCCTGATGGACAGACGCGTTTCAGGAACGGTCTAGGGGACAGTATCCGCCACTATGCCGGGGTCTCCACGTTTAGCAGTTTATCCACGATGCCAGAGGCTGCGGTGGTGAAGATCGATGCAGATTTCCCTTTATGGAAAGCCGCCCTTATCGGCTGCGGGGTGATCACTGGGGTGGGAGCCGTGACTTATGCTGCCAGGGTGATGCCCGGGACCACCGTCGCCGTCTATGGGTGCGGGGGCATCGGGCTGAACATTATTCAAGGAGCAAAGTTGGTTAGCGCCAGTCAGATCATTGCGGTGGATACAAAAGCGAATAAAGAAACCTGGGCACGGCAGATGGGTGCCACCCACTTTGTAGATGCCAGCCAGGGCGATCCTGTCCAGGCGGTAAGGGATCTGACGAAAGGACGCGGTGTGGATTATGCCTTTGAGGCCGTGGGTCTGCCTCAACCAATCGAGCAGGCTTACGACAGCGTGCGCAAAGGAGGAACCTGTGTGGTCTCAGGGATCTGCCGGGCCGATGCACGAGCGGCGATCAATGTGAACCAACTCGTTTACGCAGAAAAGACCCTCAAGGGTACTCTCTATGGCAGCGCAAGACCCCGGATTGATCTCATCCATTTGATCGCAATGCATCGTCAAGGGCATTTGCTGCTGGATGAGTTGCTAACACGTACCTATCCGCTCGAACAGATCAATGAAGCTTATGAATCCCTCGAACGTGGAGAAGTAGCCCGTAGTCTGATTCTCTGGGAGTAATCCTACCGGGACTCCGTCTTGACGGTGCGCGGGATAACCGCCATGATCTTATCACACATGATCACCACTGTTGCTATCATCGTGATCCTTGGGGTTCTCCTCATGATCTTGGAGACCTTTATCCCAGGCATGATCGCTGGGATCTTAGGGGTGCTGTGCGTGCTGACGGGTGTACTTTTGGTCATGATGGCAGAGGAATTTTCCCACTGGCCAGCTTGGGGACGCGGCGCAGTGGCTTGTTTCATCATCGTCGGTTCAGCGATTTTACAGCTGATTTGGCTGCGCTTTTTTGCAGTCCAGTTTTGGAGTCGCACGTTTACGCTCCAGGCGGAAATCCCTTCGGCTGAGAACCCACAAACTCTCGCCTGCGGAACTGAAGGGGTGGCGCTGACAGAGCTCAGGCCCTTAGGGCGTGCCGACTTTAGCGGCAGCCGTCGTGAAGTGCGCAGTGAGGATGGTTTTATTCCTGCGGGTTCACGTTTGTGCGTCACTGGCGCAGAACCTGGTAACCTTCTTGTCCGCGCTATTTCTCTCCACTCCTAGTTAGACTTTATTTATATGAGCAACCTTGAAATCCTACTCGTCGGCGGTGCCATCATCGTTGCACTCGTCCTCTTCCTTATCGTGGCCAAGTTTTTCAACTTGTGGCTTCGGGCACGTATTTCCAATGCGCCGGTGAGCATCGTCAATTTATTAGCCATGTATCTGCGGGGAGTGCCAAATGCCTTGATTGTGGATACTCGCATCACTTCGGCTAAAGCCGGCATTCCCATCAATACGGATCAACTGGAGGCTCACTACTTGGCGGGCGGTGACGTCACCCACGTGGTGCTTTCCCTCATCGCAGCGGATAAGGCGGGTATCCCCTTGGACTTCCGCCGTGCTTGTGCCATTGACCTGGCCTGCAAAGGCACCTCCAAAACCGTGCTGGAAGCTGTGCGGACCAGCATCAATCCCAAGGTGATTGACTGCCCTCATCCAGACATGGGGCGCGGTGGCAAAATCGATGCTGTCGCGAAGGATGGTATTTCTCTGCGTGTGCGTGCCCGTGTCACCGTGCGCACCAACCTGGATCGTTTCATCGGTGGTGCTACGGAAGAGACGGTGGTCGCCCGTGTGGGTGAAGGCATCGTGACATGCATCGGCTCCTCCGCCTCCTACAAGGATGTGCTCGAAAACCCAGATAGCATCTCCAAACTGGTTTTGCATAAAGGCGTGGATGCAGGCACCGCCTTTGAGATTCTTTCCATTGATATCGCTGATATTGATGTGGGTGAAAACGTGGGTGCGAAGCTGCAAGCGGAACAGGCTGAAACGGACAAAAAGATCGCGCAGGCGAATGCTGAAGTGCGACGAGCTGCTGCCGTGGCGGTGGAACAAGAAATGGCCGCCCGCACTCAAGAAATGCGCGCGCGAGTCGTGGAGGCTGAGGCTCAAATTCCCATGGCCATGGCCGAAGCTTTTCGCAATGGTAACCTCGGGATCATGGACTTTGCGCGTTACAAAAACATCGCTGCGGATACCGACATGCGCGCAAAAATCGCTGGCACGGCGACAGGGTCCATTCAATCCTGAGGAAGCCCATGCGCCGACTTTGCATCCACACCATCACCACCAAGCCCTGGACCACCGAAGAGTGCATCTCCCGCTATGCCGCGGCAGGTGTGGGGGGGATCACCTTTTGGCGCTACAATTTGGAGGGTCGGAATCCTGCCGAAGTGGGCCGACAGGCGCGTGAAGCAGGGCTGGACATCGTCAGCCTTTGCCGAGGAGGTTTCTTTCCATCGGCTTCTGCAGAGGGTCGCCGAAAAGCCATTGATGACAATCGCCGCTGCATCGAGGAAGCCCAAGCGCTTGGGGCACCCCTGATCGTTCTGGTGTGTGGGGCCGTTCCAGGTCAGTCATTGGAAGAATCCAGGAAACAGATTGCGGATGGCATTGAGGCGATCTTGCCTGATGCCGAGGCAGCAGGGGTCAAACTGGGTATTGAACCGCTGCATCCCATGTATGCCGATGATCGCAGTGCCGTGAACACAATGCGCCAGGCCAATGACATCTGCGATGCCCTGGGCTCACCTGAGATGCTAGGCATCGCCGCAGATGTGTATCACATCTGGTGGGACCCTGAATTGAAGCACCAGATCGAATTCACTGCCGCACAGAAGCGCCTTTTTGCCTTCCATATCTGCGACTGGAAAACACCCACGATGGATTTCCTCAATGACCGTGGTCTCATGGGCGAAGGCTGCATTCCCATCCGCCAAATTTCGGACTGGGTGGATGCTACGGGATATAAGGGAACGCGTGAGGTCGAAATATTTTCCAACCGTTACTGGGCCATGGATCAAGACGAATGGCTGAAGAAAATCACGGAGGCCTATCATCAACTTTACGTGTGATCGCACGTTGACGCAGCGTTGAGGTGGAAATGAAAATTTTTCGCTCTTTCCTGCATGTTATAGCAGCGTTCTCCCTGGGAGCTATCAACCTCCAGGGAGCCCCCAGCCCCCAGCGCCTGAACGTCGTTTTCATCCTGGCAGATGATCTGGGCTGGGGCGAGCTAGGCAGCTATGGCCAGAAGAAAATTCCCACGCCTCATTTAGATCGTTTAGCTAAAGAAGGCACACGCTTCACCCAACATTACTCAGGAGCTCCCGTCTGTGCCCCATCCCGATGTGTGCTCATGACAGGGAAGCACCTGGGCCATGCTGAAATCCGAGGCAACTTGCCAGTTCAAAAGCACCTGCCTCAGTTCACGGAAGGTCAGTATCCGCTTTCTGATCAAGCAGTGACCATTGCCCAGCTTTTTCAAAAAGCGGGCTACGCCACCGGTGCCATGGGCAAGTGGGGGCTGGGCCCAGTCGGTAGTACGGGTGAGCCTAACAAAAAGGGTTTTGATTTATTTTTCGGGTATAATTGCCAATCGCTTGCACACAGTTTTTATCCTGAATACCTCTGGCGCAACGCAGAGAAAGTACCGCTCAATGCCAAACCCATTCCAGGTCATGGTAAACAGCCCGAAGGTGAAGTCAAAATGGCAGACTGGATCGGCGAAATCTACGCGCCCAAGCTGATGATCCAAGAAGCGGAAAAATTCATCCAGACTCAATCCGCCAAACCGTTTTTCCTCTATCTCGCTTTTATCGAGCCTCATGTCTCCATGCACCCACCGCGTGAATCGGTAGAGCGTTTCCCTGCTGAATGGGACGCCGAGCCGTATCGTGGAGAGAGCGGTTATGTTCCTCATCCACGGCCGCGAGCAGCATATGCAGCCATGATTTCAGACCTCGACAGCTATGTGGGGCGGGTTATGACGGCCTTGGATCAAGCGGGAGTCACAGAAAACACGCTGATCATTTTCACCAGTGACAATGGCACCACTCACCCGCGCTCCACCAAAACCCATTTCCATGTAGGTGGAGTGGATGCAGGGTTTTTCAATAGCACGGCAGGTCTGCGTGGCTACAAAGGCAGCGTGTATGAGGGCGGCATCCGAGTGCCGATGATTGCCCGGCTTCCTGGACGGATCTCTCCAGGCGGTGTGAATGCCACGCCGAGCTACTTTGCCGATTGGTTTCCCACTCTGTGTGAAGCCACTGGTCTGGAAACACCCACAGGACTGGATGGGCAGAGCTTGTGGTCTGCACTCACGAGGGGGAATAAACAAACTCGTAACCGCCCCATGCTCTGGGTCTTCCCCGAGTATGAAGGGCAAGTCGCGGTGCGTCTGGGTGAATTCAAAGGAGTGCGGCAAAGGCTCAAAACGAAGTCTCCAGGACCGTGGGAAATTTATGATCTTGCCCAAGATCCAGGCGAAACGACCGACATCGCCGCCCAGCATTCTGAGTTGATTCAGCAGGCTGAAAGGGTGCTGAAAAGTGAGATGTCTGAGAATGCCTTATTTCCTCTAAAAGTGCCTGGGATTAACTAGAGGTGCAGGTTGATCGCCAGCTCAATTATCCGCCTCCTTCTTGCCCTTGGCTAGTTGAGTCGCCTTTGCTGGATCATACTGAGGGTTTTGAGTCGGCATCTGCGCTCCCACTTTTTTTCTCCATTCAGCTAGGTCAGAACGCAGCTTGGCAGTCTTGGTAGGTTCACTTGCACTCAGGTCTTTCGCTTCGGCTGGATCCGTGTCTAAACGATAGAGTTGAGTCGTCTCCGTTTCGTAAAATTCGATGAGCTTCCAGTCTCCTTGACGAATCGCACTGGCAGGGCTGCTATGATGATAATGTGGGAGATGCCAGTAAAAGGTATCACGTGCGAGGATTGCCTGCGAATCACGCAGGACAGCGGCTAGACTCACGCCATCTTGAGGTTGTGAGTTCAATGACTGAACTTTTCCTAGCTCAATCAATGTCGGGTGGATATCCATGGTAGTGGCAGGTGTCAGGCATTCACTGCCTACTGGAATACGGCCTGGCCAGCGAGCTAGGGCGGGTATGCGAATGCCTCCTTCATATAGAGTCCCCTTCTCTCCTCGCAACGGTCGATTGGATGTCACGACTCGTCCGCTTTGTTCATGCTCGATCCCCCCATTGTCAGACAGAAAAAGGATGAGTGTCTTTTCAGCCAATCCCGCCTGATCCACAGCCTGAACGATACGCCCCACACTTTGATCCAATTCCTCCAGTAGCCCCGCATACATTGGATTGCAGGGATAACCAGTTGTTGGTTTTTTGACCTGATACTTCTGCAGTAACTCTGGTGTGGTGGAGAGAGGGATATGAACAGCGTAGTGAGATAACTGCAAAACGAAGGGGCGCTCACGATGGTCACGAATAAAGGCCTCAGCTCTACTCGTCAAAAAATCGGCCGTTCGCTGCGGCTGCGAGGTGCCGGTGATCTGAGGTGGTTGGGTGTGCCCCTGACATTCCACGACAGTTTGCCACCCCTGATCCTGAGGTCCATACCCAGCCTTGCCTAAATGCCACTTACCAAAGTATCCCGTGGTATAACCAACGCTACGGAGACGCTCTGCATAGGTCTCGACCGCCAGGGGCAAGTGTGACGCAACGACAGGATCCGTCAATTTAGCAAACGGACGCCGATGTCCTGGAATGTGCTGGGTGATGCCAAAACGAGCCTGATCTTGGCCACTTTGTAAATTGGCCCGAGTCGGCGAACAGACAGGACCAGCATAAAACTGGGTAAACCGCATGCCCTCTTTCGCTAAGCGGTCAATGTTCGGCGTTTCGTTGTAATTGTTCCCATAACAACCCAGATCTGCCCAGCCCAGATCATCCGCGAGAATAAGGATAAAGTTAGGGCGATCCGGCTGAGCATAGATCGACCCACCAAACAGCCCCGAGCTGAGCAGAATGAGGAGAAAATGTTTCATGACCATGATGAATTCACCATGAACGAACCACGCCTCCTCACATTTCGCCGAATACCATGCCCGCATGAATTTGCGAAGCTCAAGGATGAAGATGTTTGACCAAAAAATCCATCAGTAAGCGCGATCCAAAGGGTGTCTCCGCAGCTCCATGACCTGCCCCTATGATCGGCATAAACTCGAAGGATTTTCCAGCTTTCTGCAAAGCATGAACCACCTGGAGAGTGCTGGAAGGATCCACATTGTCATCTAACTCTCCTACTACCAAAAGCAGCTTTCCCTGAAGCTTAGCGGCATCTTCGACATTGGAACTACGTTTGTAGCTTTCATCCAGCGGCCAGCCCATCCATTGCTCATTCCACCAGATTTTATCCATGCGATTGTCATGACATCCACAGTCTGCCATGGCCACATGATAGAAGTCATGATGGTCTAACAATGCCCGCATGGCACTCTGTCCTCCTGCACTACCGCCGTAAATACCCACGCGAGTGAGATCCATCCAGGGCCTGGAAGCACCAGCCATTTTAATCCAGGCAATGCGGTCCGGAAAACCTGCGTCCTTCAGATTTTTCCAACAGACTTCATGAAATTTTTTCCCTCGATGATTGGTCCCCAAGCCATCGGCTTGCACGACGATGAATCCAAGTTCCGCGATCCGATGTTGTTTGGAGAGCACTCCAAACGTTTTGGGCACAAAAGCGCTGTGAGGGCCAGCGTAGATTTGCTCCACTACAGGATACTTTTTTGTGGGGTCAAAAAATGAAGGCTTGATGATGATGCCATGTATATCGGTGTGACCATCCCGCCCTTTGGCGACAAAACGCTCCGGCATCTGCCAACCGGTAGCCAGCAATGTCTGAGCGGTAGCCTTTTCTAAAAGACAAACTCGGCTCCCATCCTCGCTCCGCCGAAGCTCGATCACTTGAGGCAAATCGACGCGCGACCATGTATCAATAAAATACCTCTTGTTAGGCGACCACTCAATCTCATGCTGACCATCTCCTTCCGTCAACTGCTTGAATCCTGTGCCATCCAAATGGATGCGGTAGAGGTGCTGGTGGTAGGGATCCTCTTCCTTTCTCAAACCCGAAGCCATGAACCATACCTGCTGGGTCGCCTCATTCACCTCCAGAACCTTTCTTACCACCCATTCCCCCCGAGTGACCTGTTGCTTCACTTGGCCAAGTTGACTGTCATACAACCAGAGGTGACACCACCCATCCCGCTCACTCATCCAAAGCAGTTCATGGCTTTTATCCAACCACTGGCGCCAAGTTTTCTGGGTATGATCCACGAAAGTTTTACTACTTTCCTCCACCACGGTTCGAGCATTTGCTGAGAATGCATCTACCCCGATGATTCTGTAAAGCTGGTGTCCACGCTGGTTGTAGTCGAAATAAAATTCACGGCTGTCGGGAGCCCAACGGATGTCGAAATGATCAGTCTGAATAAAAGGATTCGAAAACAACTCCGTTTGGACAGCCTTGCATGCATGCCCCTCTGGGGTCAGTCTAACAATGACAGGCATGGGTTTAAATAAGTCATCTCCCGCCTTGGAATAAGTGATTTCCTTTCGTTTGGGTTCTACCTGATCTGGGGGCGAGGATTCAATCAGAGTGATGTGACGCTTCGTCACATCCGCTGCACACGAGACAACGAAACAAGAGGAATCTGGAGCCCAGGTAATGCCCCCCTGAAAAGGAAGCGCTGGCTCAAAATTTCTCTTTATTTGCATGGTCTTATTCACACGCTGGTCCTTCAGCATGAGCTGCCCATTTTCCACCCATGCCGACCACTGGCCATTCGGAGCTAGTATCTCGCCTGCTTTCAAATTGGAGGTCACACCTTCATGAGCGGCTGATGGAATGGCATCAATCTCCACTTCTAGAGGCACTATTTTGGCACTGACAACTGCGATCTGCCGACCATCAAGGTCACTCACTAACCAGACGTGATCCACAAAAGTATTTTGACGGAAAGTTTCCCCCGGAGGCAATGCTTTGTAGGAGTGATGCTTTCCACGGGCATCAATCCAGGTCATCCGAACAGGCTTTGAGAGGCGATTGGAAAAGACGATTTTTGTCTCAAGGCCATTCCCTGATGGATGGATTTTTTCCTGACTTTGAGAGGTTTTAAGTGTTTCAAATTCAGGCAAACCGATGCCTTGAAGTGTGGCTGCCGTTCTACGCTCGCCGGTCCTTGCATCTATGCGGACATACTCACTACTTTTGGCGCCAGTTTGAAGCCTATACCAGAAAGTATTTTCATCCAACCAGACCGCCTTGACTTGATTTCGAAATAATTGGTTATCCCATTTCTTTGCAGCGAGCAACGCTTCATCCACACTAGCAGCCTGAAGGAAGAAGGCGGGAAGAATAAAAACAAAGAGAAGGCGGAACATAATGAATGGATGCCAAACAAACGTTCAGCTCTCGCAAACCTTGGGTCTCAATGTCCGCTTGAGCAGTTCTTTAGCGGAAAACCACATCCACCCCCATGGCACTTTTAGAGGCAAATCCAGGAATCCAATGAGGACGACGGGCCGCAATGAAACGGTAGATGAGAGATAGCGCACTGAGAACGACGAGACGATCCACCATCCGATACCCACGCTGACGACGCATTAAAAACTGGATGGCCCATCCAAGATGGCGTGGATTGAGCAATAACGGCTTAAAGTCCGTTTTGACTCGGTAGCGCGCACGCAACCCGCGTTTGCTATATTTAGCTTTGTAATCCGCTTTAGCGGCTAGAATACGCTCTTCAATGTCAGTGACATCCTCAGCAAAGTAGTATTCTCTGGCCAACGCCAAAAGGGCAAAAGTGTCACGCATGTATTCGATATCGGCTACAGGCACACCGGCGCGTTTCGCCAGAGGGATCATGTGATCCAGGTTATCCATGCAGCGCTGGGCGCTGCGCAAGGCCCCATCTGCATCACGAACGAAGTAGCGTAGCAGCTTGCGCAAGCTGTGGCTGACGAACAAGTTCCCCCAATAAACCGTCAGCATCGGAGGGATGCGCACACGACGGAAGAACAGCTTTTGCTGGGCAAACTCCTCGACATAAAGAAGCTCTCGGACGCATTCATCGGAAAGACGAAGAAGCTCCAACAAAGCATCCGAATCCCCCAAGTAACGTTCTCTGGCAAAATCGCGAACGGCATCTTCTACCAGAGCTCCGTCCTTGATCACCCGAATAGTGACATAGGTATTCAGGTCATTCCAGATAGCCTCACGATCTATAAAGGCCAATCTTCGAAACGGCACCCAGCCCCCAGTCTGACACCAGACCATGCAACCGATAACATTTTGGGCCTGCTTAAGCTCACGTGCATAACGCTCATACAACCAACCCGTGAAGCTCGGATATTCTCCACACCCTTCGTATTCTCGCCGCGTCTGTAGCTCCACGATTTTAGCCAAAGGCGTTCGAAAGAAATTTCGATTCAAAGGGAGGTAGCGGAAAAAATCCGTCTCACCGTACTTCATAGACACCACCAGAGCATGGCTGGTGATGTCTTGAAAAGTCTCCGCAAAGGTCCCCCGATGCCACATAAGATCACCGATGGGATAGGCACCCACAGTCCAAGTACGGAAAATCAAACGGCGCTGATGTTTCTCAAAAATGGGCAAGATCTGCTGGAGAAACGCACGTGCATCTGCCGGGGTTTTGATGACGAGTTGGCTTCGAAAATCATCATGCACATCTTTACCGTCCGCCTCGCCGATGCGAACGATAACGCCGGCGACTTCTGGGAAGTCTGTGAAGAATTGATCCAGCAAGCCGCACAGATATTCGTTCACGGTCATCCGTTCATGCTCCAATCGCTGAAGCAAACCTGGAGTGGCTGAGAATACGTCCATGGTCACGTAAACGGAGAGTCCGGCGCATGAAAGTACCTGAAAACAATCTCGCATCTCCAAACGATACCGCGCGATGCGGCGGCGAATCTCGGGCTCAATCCAGGCGTGATCTGCCAGATGCGCCACATCATCCATGGATGCCGCGTTGAATCCCCAACTAGCCGCTTGGCGCGCGATGACATTCAATTCACGGCACACCGTCTCCCACCACGCCGCCCCTTGACGTCCAGCATGATCCCAAGGGATTTTTGACCAATTGATGACACGACGATCATACCCACGAAAAAACGGGCCAATGGTGTCAATGAGGAGCAGTTCAGTCACATGCGTTGCTGGATGCAAAGTAGGGTACGATGCAAAGAATGGTGAGTGACGTTTTAGTCACACCTCTGTTTTTGAGCCCTGGAGGAGCTGCCTTACGACCGAAGGCTAATGCATCATTTCCCGCTGAAAAGCATGCAGGGAATCCGACAAAGTTTGTAGGCGATCCGTGTGGCCAAGGAGGAGTTGTTCGCGTCCATTGGCCTCTGATTGTGCGGGCTGCAGCAGTGGCAGGAAGCGGGCAAAAAGGGCCTCCACATCGCTCTGCACCTGAGTCAACAGCATCTCCCGAAGCTTCATGGTGGAAGTTTCCAATCTGTCCACCAATTGTCCCCGGGTATGGTTCAATGCGGACTGAGTAATGAGCAGAGCAAACCCTACCAGTAGCATCCCACCACCCGCTGAAATAGCCGCACCGATGGGCCCGTCGAAATACCAAGCAGTCCCAACCGCAGCCAGCACTGGCAGGATCAACCAGGGAACCCAGCGCGCCCGTTTACGGGCTTTATTCAGTCCGGGCTCGATGGCTTCATCCAGCTTGAGACTTAGAACAAAGCGACGGATGGTGCTGTCAATGTGAGCAGCGAACAGCCGTCTAAGTTCAGGATCTGCCTCCGTGGGTAAAACCGCATCCGCAGGGAAAAGCGTACCACGCCCTTGGGAATGCAGAAAGCGATCATACTGCAGGCAATCCTCTTCCAGAATGATGCCGACCTGACGCCAACGATCCCCCGTTCGATGCTGCAAATCTTGAAACAATCGATGATCCAGACTTTCTTGTTTGATCTCTTCCTTCTCCTCCGACGGGTCTTTTTTGAAAGCTTGCCGCGTGGCCAGCGCATCATCCGCTAAGCCTGCCACCCGCACACAGGATTCATGATAATCCCTCTCGGTTGCATCCAGAGCAGGCAGGATTTTTTTCAAGGTACGATCCACCTGCATTTCCCGCTCCGTGAGAAACTCCTGGATCAGTGCCGCAGAATGCTGTGCGTGCTGAGCCTGCTGAGTGACGTGATCTCGCAAATTTGTCAAAAGCTGACGCGCTAAACGAACGGTGCTGGAAAGCTTGTTGAGCCGGGAAGCATTGCGCCCGACCAGATTGGAGATGTGATCTTCCAACCCCTGAAATCCACTTTCTGCCATGAGACGCTCACGATCCACACCTGAGCTTCGTGCCAGATAGGCCTTTTTAGCTGAGACTGGAAAGAGTGGAAAATCCTGACCATAACGCTGGCGGGAAAGCTGCCCCATGTAGTCGGTGATGACCTGGATTTCCTCAGGGCTGCGGAGATCACACTGCTGTAGAATGAAGACAACGTGCCGCATCCAGTGCTTGTGCACCTTGTCAAGAAATTGCCAGGCAGAAGCTCCCCAAGGGTTCATCGCACTGAAAACAAAGATCACGAGGTCTGCGATCGGCACGAAACGCTCGGTGATCTCTTGATGCTCATTCTCGATAGAATTGGTCCCGGGAGTATCTACGATGTGAAAATCCCGCAGGATATCATTGGGCACATGGACCTCATCCAGCGTGGGCGTGATGGGCACGATCTGTTGCTGGGGCCCATGTTTGAAAAATAGAATTTTATCCGTCGTTGGCATCACCCCCGTGCGGGAGAAGTCCTGACCGAAAAGCGCATTCAGGAAGGTGGACTTGCCCACATTGACCTCTCCCACCACCACGAAGACAAAAGGCTCCTTGAGACTTGCAATGAGATTCTCAGCAATGGCGATGGACTCCGTATCCCCGCCGAGGTCACGGATGACTTCTGCAAGCGCATGCAAATGCCCGCTCAGGCGAGTGCGCAAATGGAAGTATTCATCACCTATCATGGTTGGGGAATTCAGAATCTGGGAACAAAGGGAAAACAAAAAGTGGCTGGCACCTGCAAGGGTGCAGCCACTCTAGTTCTGAACCCTCAAACTAAAACCCTTAACTCACTGCGGCAATGGCGCTGGATCTTTATCATCCACGGCCATGGCAGGACGGATGACGACACCCACGGGCATATTTGCCTTCTCCATGTTCAGCAACTGGCTGACTGTGACGAATTGATAGCCCTTGGCCAGAAGCTGGTCAAACATCGCTGGCATAGCTTCGATGGTCGGAGGGTGGATGTCATGAGCCAGCATGATTGCGCCTGGATGGGCACCATTAACGAGACGGCTGGTGACCACTGAAACGCCCGGGCGGCGCCAGTCTTGGGGATCCACGGACCACATGATCGTGGAGTATCCAAATTCTGAGAACATCAACTGCTTGATGCGGGTATTGATCGCCCCGTAAGGAGGACGGATGAGGTGAGGGCGATAATTCGCTGCCGCGACCAGGGCATCTTCACTCTGCTGTAGTTCCGTGCGGATTTGGGCATCGGAGCGGCTAGTGAGGCTGGCGTGAGTCCAGGTGTGGTTCGCCACCTCATGCCCTTCGGCGATCATGCGGCGAATGATGTTTGGATAGGTCTTGGCACTGCGACCGATGACGAAGAAAGTGCACTTGATGTTGCGAGCCTTCAGAATGTCCAGAAGCTTCGGCGTCAGAGTGGGGTGTGGACCATCGTCGAAGGTCATAGCTACGACCTTCTCCGTGATGTTCACCTGGGAATAGCCGATTTTGGCCCCCGCAGGCGGCACCGTCGGCATGGTGGAAGGGTTGTTCATCCGCTTCGCCAGTGGATTGTCCAGAAGGATCGGATCCGGAGCAGCAATGGCGGCTTTACGAACTTCGGCAAGGTCTTCCGGCTTTTTGTCGGTAGAACTGCAGCCTGCGCTGCCCATGAGGATGCCTAGCCAGATACTGAGGTACATGCGTTGAGAAATCACGGCGGCGAGATTAGTTCAGTGCGCCATTTAGGAAAGCATGAAGTTTGTGGAAATTGAACATTGATGGTACTTTCCAGCGCAGCTAAGCACAAATCCAGGCTAAAAAACAGGGCATCCCCCTGGAGGTGATGCCCTGCGGAAATTTGCTTTTCTAGACCTGCGGCTACTTTTTCAAGGCGTCCAACTCACTCAGTTGCAGTCTCACACTCATGATGTAGGGCATTTCCCCTTCCGTCCAATGTCCGTAGGTGGTGGTAACGACGGTATCATCAGGTAAGACCTCCACCCCCGGGTAAGCGCAGTCATAGCCTTTGGTATTGTCCATCAAACGGACGTGATATTGCCCCGGCTTACCTTGGGCGAGATCTTCATAGCGCCCCACCCAGGCGACCCAATCGCCCAAAAATGGCGTCGTTTTACCCTTGGGGGCTACGCTGCGAAAGGAAATGAATAGGCGGCCATCCGCAGTGTATTTGGCCGTATGACGATCTCCATTCAGCGAATCTGGAAGTTCACGAGGTGCTGTCCATGTCTGCCCCTCATCACGGCTAAAGATGATGTGAGAGTTCTTCTTCCGGGCGTTTTCCCGCAACAGTACGGCAATCTCCTGGCCATCAGGGGAACGAATGAACCCCGGTTCACACAGATTGACCTCACTGCTCTGGAAAACCGGCTCCGGCTTGCCCCAGCTCAGGCCACCATCTTCGGACAAGACTTTGTAGAGAATAAACAATGGCGGCTTTGAGTGGGTGTTTGTGGTACTGAAATAGCGCCCATCATCATGAAACATCGCCATGTAATGGCCGGGCGTCTTAAGCGGTTCTGTAAAGCCCATGACCACAATGCCGCCCCAGTCCCCCGCGGGTTTGAGCGAACTCCAGTTTGCACCGTCGTCTTCACTCACGGCGAGACGCGCCGGGTACAGCCCGCTCCACATGATGAGACGTTTTTTTCCCGCAGCATTCACTACCCGATGCAGCGTAGGCACCTCCCGAGAAGTAGCCCAGTTTTCAGGCGTCGGCAGGCGGTCACTCCAAGTCAGGCCACCATCTAGGCTGCGCTTGTAAACAATGCCGCCTTTTCCATGACCTTTGGGATACACACAGAGCATCGTCTTACCATCCTCTAACAGCACCGTCGTTGGGTGCCCCAAGTATTGGCCAGCCTCTCGGTCCACCTGTACTTGGCGGGCGGTCTCCTGAGATAAATCCAGGGCAGGAACGGGAAAGGATATTTCCTGGGCATTCGCTAGTGCGATGAACGATAAAAATGAAATGATTTTATGCATTGTTTGTTAGGTTTAAATTTCAGTAACCAACGGCGAAACGATTCGGATTAAAATGCTCAAAGTCGGAATTCAGTGCTCAGAAGCCCCATTGCATCCAGATCAGCCGCCAGCGCTTTCTCTTGCGCGGCATCCAGATTGGTATGAGGCAAACGTGCAGGCCCCACATCCACCCCTAAAATCTTCATCACCGCTTTCGCCGCCCCCATGTAACCGACAGAAGCTAATCGAGCGACCAATTCAACAGAGCGCCGCTGCTCCCGCCGAGCCGACTCGAAATCGTTTTCTGCAAACGCACGAAGGATGTGCAAATAAAGAGGGGCGGCAAAATTGTAGGTACTCCCCACCGCCCCCGTAGCCCCAAGAGCCAACCCCGCCAACAAGCACTCATCAGTGCCCCAAAGGATGGAGAATGCACCTTCAGTATGGTAAAGGCACTGTTGAAACATCATGCCGTCAGGATTGGTAAACTTAATCCCAGCAAGCGTGGGCAGACGCTCCACACCTTGAGATAAGAACTCAGGCATGGAGAGAGAAATGCCTGTAAATGAAGGAATATCATAAAGGAAAAAGGGCAGCTCAGGAGCGGCTGTCGTGATCTGCGCACAGCAATCCACCAAGGATGAAACCGAGCGTGGCTTGAAATAACTGGGCGCCAGTGCGCTGATAGCATCCGCACCTAAATCTTGCGCCTGAGCCGCTAGTGTGGCGACGTCTCCCAGGCAGTTTGCCCCCACATGCACCACCACTTTTAAAGCTGTGCCTTTGGTCACCTCCATCCAGCGCTCAGCCAAGGCCTGACGTTCTGCTAGACTCAAAGAATGGCTCTCACCCGTAGTGCCCCCAATGAATGCCCGCCCCACTCCCGTGTGCAAAAGATGAGCTGCCTGCTTTTCCACCGCAGAAAGGTTCAAAGAGCCGTCAGCATGAAACGGGGTGTGGGTGGCAGCAACAAGACCTGTGATGGGATGTGAAAGCATGGCGTTGGATATAACGCCAAATTCGGTCCCAATGAGTCAGCTGATCACCTGTTCTTTTTTAGAATGGGTTAAACAGCCTTTGGCTCCTGCAGGAGCTGGACACAGTACGCCAGCATCCGAGGCAGGTGAAAGGGCCCTTTGAACATATTGCCTTTAGCTCGTTGAGAAACACTGCCGTCACGGTGCAGATAACCATACCATTCGCCATATTCAGCATCCGCAAAATGGGCAAAGCTCCAGTCGTGCACCTGCTGGTGCATGGCAGCGTACTTCGCATCTCCCGTCACCTCGTAGGCTAACAAAGTGGCGATGATGGCCTCGTTATGCGGCCACCAGAATTTCATGTCATGCCAATATTCTTGCACAGGCTTGTCATAGACATCCCGGTAGTAAAACAGTCCCCCCATGCCTTCATCCCACCCGCGCTTCCACATGCAATCCAGAATCCTCAGACCTAACTGAATGTAACTTTTTTCCCCACGCATTTTTCCTTCATGCAGGATGAACCACGCACACTCAATGGCATGGCCGGGGTTGAGAATGCGTCCATCCAGGTGATCTAAAATGCTGCCATCTGGAGCAACTGTCTCCAACAACACCTCTAGCTCCGGCTTGTAAAACAAACGTTGAATATCCAGGATGAAGAGGTCAATCCACTCCGTCAAACTGCGCCCACCTACTTCCTTATGGCCCAAGTTTAATCTCAATTCTTGAGCCGTGACAATTCCGATCATGAGAGCTCCAATGCCGACCATGGTACGAGTATTCGAGTCCACTTTGGGCATCATATACCCCGGTTCAAAAGAGTGACGGAGGTAGAAAGAAAAGTCCCTCAGAGCCGCTTCGGCATAATGAGCATCACCACTGGCCTTAAAATACGCCGCGTGTGCGATGCTGGCAAAAGCTTCACTGTAAGCGTAACGACGCATCCGTAGTGGTTTGCCCTCGCGCGTGACGGTGAAGAAAAGCTTCCCATCCGTGGCATAACCATGCTTCTCCAAAAAAGCTAAGCAGGATCCCGCTGCATCGAAGTAGGCTCGATCAGGCCGGATCGTATTAAAAAGCGTAGCAAACATCCAGCCTGCACGCCCCTGAAACCAGATGCTTTTGTCCGTATCCAGCAGGCTGCCATCGCGATCCAGCGCTGTCATGATGCCGTCATGCTCTGCATCCATGGCATGCGTTAACCAGAATGGCATCACATCTTTGAGCAGCGTGTCTTGATAGAAAGCGGCCAATGCACGGCGGCCTTCTGGATGGATGAGTGGATTCATGAGAAGCGGGAAAATAAGCACAGCATTCCAGAATTCCTTCCGAGAAAGCGGCTGTCTTATCTGAGAACATCGTTACAGATGTGACTAGCGGTCTGGCCAGGATTGCTCTTTGATGCATTCGATTTATTTCTCATGTCCTCTGCCCTGCCATATTCAAATGCCCTCGTCATTGGAGCCGGAAGCTGGGGGACGGCGCTCACCGCCGTCCTGGCAGAACGTGGGATGCAGGTGCAGTTCTGGGGACGTGATCATGGTCTCATGGATGAGATCCAGAACACCCGGAGAAATTCCCGTTATTTACCGGGTTTGGTCCTGCCAGCCAGCATTCAGGCCACTGCCAAGTTGGAAGAGCTACGCCCTGCGGATCTCGTCGTCTTTGTAGTTCCCTCCAAAGCCGTGCGCGAAACTGCTCATAGCATGGCTGCCCTGTCAGAGCTCCAGACTGCAAAGGTTATCATTTCGTGTGCCAAGGGCATTGAGCTCAACAGCGGTAAACGGCTCACCCAGATTCTGTCAGAATCTTTCCCCCACACTGCCCTGGCGGTTCTGACAGGGCCCAACCATGCCGAGGAAGTTTCTCAACGCATGGCCACCGCTGCAGTCGTTGCGTGTGAAAAAGAAAACATCGCACGCGAGGTTCAGACTTGTTTCACCCTGCCCTGGTTTCGCACCTACACCAGCGATGACGTAGCGGGAGTGGAATGGGCCGGAGCCATGAAAAACCCCTATGCCATCGCCGCAGGCATCGCGCTCGGATTGAAGCTGGGAGATAATGCCATCGCCGCCCTGGTCACTCGGGCCCTGGCAGAAATGGTGCGCATGGGCGTAGCCATGGGAGGCCGGCCCGAATCCTTCATGGGGCTTGGCGGCGTGGGCGACCTGATGGCCACTTGCTATTCCCAGCACAGCCGCAATCACCGGGTGGGCCGTCTCATCGGTGAAGGTATGCCCCTCCAGGAAATCATGTCCAGCACCCGCATGGTGGCCGAGGGTGTGCCCAATACCGCCAGTCTGCATGGAGCCGCTAAAGCCAAAGGCGTGCGCACCCCCCTGCTGGATGAGATCTACTCCATGCTCTATGAGGCCAAACCGGCCAAAGAAGCCATGCGCGCACTCCTTTCCCGCGATCCACGGGCGGAAACGGAGTAATCAGGCCGTATAAGCCCCTGTTGCATTCGCGCCCTAAATGACAATATAAAGGAATCCAATCCTTCATCATGGAATAATTCCCCTTGCCATTTTACCGGATTTACTTCCAATATACCGCCACCCATGAAAGCGCTCGTCAAAGCTCACGCGGAACGCGGCCTCTGGCTGCAGGATGTCCCGGAACCCGAAGTCGGCATCAACGATGTCCTGATCAAAGTCCGCAAAACGGGCATCTGCGGTACGGATCTGCACATTTATAAATGGGATGCCTGGGCCCAGAAAACCATCCCGGTGCCGATGGTGGTGGGGCACGAATTTGTGGGCGAAGTGGTAAGTGTGGGAGCGAACGTCAGCGACTTTCATCCAGGAGAAATCGTTAGCGCTGAAGGTCATGTGGTTTGTGGCCGCTGTCGCAACTGCCTCGCAGGCCGCCGCCATCTATGCAAGGACACCGTGGGCATCGGCGTTAATCGCACAGGGGCTTTTGCCGAATTCATCAGCGTGCCGATGACGAATGTGTGGCATCATCGCGAAGGTGTGGATGAGGAGGTAGCCTCCATCTTCGATCCCTTTGGCAATGCGGTACACACAGCACTGGCCTTTGAGTGCCTCGGTGAAGACGTGCTGATCACTGGCGCGGGGCCTATCGGCATCATGGCCATCCCTGTGGTCAAGCATGCAGGCGCACGCCACGTCGTCATCACCGATGTCAACGAGTACCGCCTGGACCTCGCACGCCAGATGGGCGCGACCCTGGCCGTGAATGTGCAGACGCAAAACCTGACCGATGTACAAAAACAGCTTGGGATGAAGGAAGGCTTCGATGTCGGGCTGGAGATGAGTGGCAATGCCTCCGCCTTTCACAGCATGATTGATAATATGTGCCACGGCGGCAAGATCGCCATGCTGGGCATTCCCTCCGGGCCCATGGCCATTGACTGGAACAAGGTCATCTTCAACATGCTGACCCTCAAAGGCATCTATGGACGTGAGATGTATGAGACCTGGTATCAGATGAGTGTCATGCTGGAGTGTGGACTGAATTTGAAACCTGTCATCACTCACCGTTTCCACTACACGGACTTTGAACAAGGCTTTGCCGCCATGGAGTCCGGCCACTGTGGCAAGGTAGTCCTCGACTGGACCACCTAACTCGATCCCCCCTTCCCCTGCTTTTATGAAAGCCTATTCCCCTTTCCAAGCTCATCTCGCCAGCCAGTTGGAAGCCGTCAGCGAAGCTGGCACCTACAAGCGTGAACGCACCCTGACGACGCCCCAAGGCACGCTTGTCCGCGCCAATGGTGGCAAACCCGTCATCAATCTCTGTGCCAACAACTACCTTGGCCTAGCCCAGCATAGCAAGGTGCGTCAAGCCGCCCATGAAGCCCTGGAACATTGGGGTTACGGCCTGGCCAGCGTGCGCTTCATCTGCGGCACGCAAAGCGTACACAAGGAGTTGGAATCCAGCCTGAGCGATTTCCTGGGAACGGAGGACACCATCCTCTACAGCTCCTGCTTTGATGCAAATGGAGGTTTATTTGAAACCTTGTTAGGCCCTGAGGACGCCATCATCAGCGATGAACTGAACCACGCTTCCATCATTGATGGCATCCGCCTCTGCAAGGCACAGCGCTACCGTTACCGGAACAATGACATGGCCGATCTGGAAACCCAGCTCCAAGAAGCCAGTGCCAAAGGTGCACGTTTCAAGCTAATCGCCACAGATGGTGTGTTTTCCATGGATGGATACATTGCCAATCTGAAGGCCATCTGCGACCTGGCCGACCAATACGGAGCCCTCGTCATGGTGGATGATTCCCACGCCGTTGGCTTCATGGGCAAGCAGGGACGCGGCACCCATGAACACTGCGATGTCATGGGCCGGGTGGACATTCTGACAGGCACCCTGGGCAAGGCCCTGGGAGGTGCCAGCGGAGGCTACACCAGTGGTCGCAAAGAGATCATCGAATGGCTGCGCCAGCGATCACGCCCCTACCTCTTTTCCAATACCCTCGCCCCCACCATCGCCGGGGCTTCCATTGCTGCGCTGGACTTGCTCAACAAGTCCACCCAGCTTCGCGACACACTGGAAGCCAACACCCGCTTTTTCCGGCAGGAAATGACGGCAGCCGGATTCAATCTCCTGCCCGGGGAACATCCTATCGTCCCCATCATGCTCGGGGATGCTTCGCTGGCTGCCAAATTCGCCGAAGCCATGCTCGTTCGGGGTGTCTATGTCATCGGCTTCAGCTACCCGGTTGTGCCGCAAGGAAAAGCGCGCATCCGCACCCAGATCAGTGCAGCCCACACGAGGGACGAACTGGACTGGGCCGTACAAGCCTTTGTCGAAGTGAAAAAAGAACTGGGTCTGTGAAAGCCATCCTCCTTTGGGTTTTCCGACGTTTGTTTGTATCAAACATCGTTTGTCTGACGATTTCTCAGCCACCTACCTGGCATGAATATGCAGCCTGTTCGCTCACTCCTTTGTTTCCTAACTCTCTTTTCGTTAGGCTCGCAGCTACAGGCCCATGGACCTGGTAAGGACAGCGACTTTGAAGGCCGCAGGGTCCTGTTCATTGGCATGGACGGCTGCCGGGCGGATGCCATCGCAGCAGCCATGGAAAAAGGTCTCGCACCTCACCTTAAATCTCTGGCCACCGATCCTCAAGGTCTGCACAGCAGGCAGGTTTATGCAGGCGGCGAATTAGGACAGGTCACCCACCAGCCCACCGTCAGCGGTCCAGGCTGGTCCAGCCTGCTGAGCGGTGTGTGGATGGACAAGCACCGCGTCAAAGACAACCGTTTCTTCGGTGCACGCTTTCAGGCTCACGGGCATTTCATGCGCCACATCAAGAAGGTGAAACCCACCTCCTGGTGCGCCTCCTTTGCTGACTGGAAACCCATCCATGACATGATCGCCGATGGCTCCCGGGTGAATGGGCAAGAGTTTTTGGACGTCAAGTTCACCCTCGAATCCCATGCCGAACAGTACGTGGCCCATGATGAATCCATGCGCGATCAGGCAGTGCAAACGCTGCGCACCCAGAACCCCGACGTGATGTTTGTGTACTTTGGCCAGGTGGATGAAGTGGGCCATGCCGCCAGTGACAAACGTGGAAGCTTCTCGCCAGAGAATGAATGGTATCTGAAGGCCATTTCGACTGTGGATGCCCACATCGGCAGTCTCATTGCAGCCATGAGTGCGAGGCCAAATTTTAACGAAGAAGATTGGCTGGTGATCATCACCACCGATCATGGCGGCACGGGCACCAAGCATGGCGGAGACACCGATGAAGAACGAAAGATCTGGCTCATCGCCCACGGGAAGGAACTGCCCAAAGACAAGCTACTCAATACGCCAGTGCCGCAGACAGCGATCGTCCCGCTGATCTACGATCACTTGAGAATCTCCGCACCGCTCCCAATCGAGCCCTGATTTCCCAAAGACTAAATCTTTTCTCCCGCGATATTTCGGGCGCATCCCTGCGTTTATCACGCTCCATGATTCGCCGAATTCTTCCCATCTTTGCCCTGGCCTGCCTGAGTGCAGCAGCGGCTGAAACCAGCAAGCCTAACATCCTATTCATCATGGCCGATGACGTCGGTTATGGGGACCTCGGCTGTTATGGAGCCAAGCTGGTGAAGACACCGACGCTGGACAAACTGGCCGCGCAGGGCTGCCGCTTTACCGATGCCCACTCCCCCGCTGCCACCTGCACCCCCACACGTCGTGCTTTTCTGACGGGCACCTACTCCTGGCGGCAGCAACCAGGATCCAGCATCGCCCCTGGCGACGCCGCGATCACCATTGAGCCTGGCACCGTCACCGTGGCCTCCTTGCTGAAGCAGGCGGGCTACCGCACCGGCATCGTCGGCAAATGGCATCTGGGACTGGGCGGTGAAGGCGGGCCGGACTGGAATGGCGACATCAAACCCAGCCCTCTCGACCTGGGTTTTGACTCCTCCTTCATCATGGCCGCCACCGGCGACCGTGTGCCCACCGTGTATGTGGACCAACGCCGCATCGTAGGCCTGGACCCTGCCGATCCCATCAGCGTCAGCTACAAAGCCAAAGTCGGCACCGAGCCAACAGGCCAGGAGAACCCGGACCTGCTGAAGCTGAAACATACTCACGGGCACGACATGACCATCGTGAATGGGGTGGGTCGCATCGGCTGGATGACTGGAGGCAAGGCCGCACGCTGGCGCGATGAGGACATGGCCGATACCTTCGCCAAACAAGCCGTCAAATTCATCGAGGAAAGCACCCAAGAGCCGTTCTTCCTTTTCTTCGCCACTCATGGCATTCACGTGCCGCGTGTGCCTAACGAACGATTCGTTGGCAGCAGCACTCTGGGTGCCCGTGGTGATGCCATTCACGAATTGGACGACACCGTTTCCCAGGTCTTGGCCGCTTTGGAAAAACGCGGCATCGCCGACAATACCCTCGTCATCTTCACCAGCGACAATGGCGGTGTCTGGGATGACGGTTATGAGGATCATGGCCCCGCCGATGTCCATGCCATGAACGGAGCCCTGCGCGGCACCAAAGGCACCCTCTTTGAGGGCGGCCATCGCGTGCCCTTCATTGCCCGCTGGCCGGGTAAAATCAAGGCTGGCAGTGAGAACAAAGCCCTCATCGCCCATGTGGACATGCCCGCCACGCTGGCCAGCCTAACAGGCATCAACCTGCCTGCTGACGCCGCCCCGGACAGCTTCAATGTCCTCCCTGCCCTACTGGGTGAAAGCCAGACTGCCCGTGAGCATGCCATCTTCCACGTCGGAGGCACCAAAACACCGCTCACCCTGCGCCACGGAAACTGGAAATTCATGGAGGCAGGCAAAGGTGGCTATGGCAAAGCAGCCGCCAAAAAAGACAGCGGCGGCAATCGAGTCCAACTCTATGATCTGAGCCAGGATCCTGCCGAACAAAACAACCTCGCTGAAAAGCTGCCTGAGAAGGTCCAGGAATTCGGCGATTTTCTACGCAAAGCTCGCGAAGCCGGGCGCACTCGCCCTTGATCTGCAAGTCTAGTTTTCAGATGTGGTTTGACGGCATGGCCTTTGTCATGCTGCACTCTTAATCATGCACAGGCTACTTCATTATTTGCGAGACCTCACCAGCGGGCGAGTCATCCTATGGTGTTATGCCATTTGGTACACAGTCAATGTCATAGGCCACTTTGATTCACGCCCGCGCATTTGGCTCACCTCCCTAGGCCTCAGTGGCATCATCGGTGCGGCCCTCATCATCAGCACACGGCCAGCGGGTGGTCAAAAAAACCGCATGGATCCCTGGGTGACCTTTCGTCTCTTCCTCATGCCCTTCTGCGTCAGCAGTTTCGCGGCCTTGGTGAAGGACGCAGGTTACGTTCTAATTTTCCCACCGTCTTGGCGAGAAAATCTGATCGGCCTAACAGCCATTGTGATTTTTTTGGCCCTCGTTTACACGGTCAAACAAACTCAAGCTCAGGCCGCCAAAGGCAGCCCGTAAGGCAGGTCGTCAGGCAGCTTTACAAACTCGCGGATGCGGTTCCAAAGAAGGGTGTAGTCCTTGTTTAAGTCCCCCGAAAGACAATCAGTCAGCTCGGCGCCCGCCTCTGGATACTTCATCACCACATCCTTAAAAGAAAAGTTAGGATCGTAAAAGGCATAGACCAGCTTGCGCATGTTTTCCACGCCCTCACGGATCTGCCGGCCATAGTCAGCAAAACGTTCCGGTGACAGGTCATTGGCCACCAGGGCTTCATGAACAGCATCTCCCGCCAGCACCCCACTCTTCAGCGCCAGCATGACTCCGCTGCTGAAGACAGGATCCAGGAAAGCAAAAGCATCTCCAACCAAAAGCAGTCCTGGCGAAGAGCCATATTTAGAATGACGCGAATACTCGCTCGTCAGCCAATATTCCCCCGTGCATTCCCCTGTGGAAAGATGCTCTTTAATCCACAGGTTTTGCTCGATCTCACGCTGGAACATCGCCTCCGGATCGCGGAAGCCATCGCGCGTTAGATACTTGCCCTCAGCCACGATGCCCACACTCACCATGTCATTGTGCTGCGGGATATGCCAGAACCAACCCTTGTCAGGCACAAAGGCAATGGTGGTGGCACCTTCATCCAAATCCTCCGCGCGTTTGGATCCCTTGTAATAGGTCCAAATGGCCACCTTGTTCAGGTAAGGATCACCCACTCGCCAGCCTTGGCGACTGGAGGCAAAAGCCTCCTTGCCTGAGGCATCGATGACCAACTTGGCATACAACTGTTCCAGACTGCCATCTTTGTTTTTGACCTCCACACCGATGACATGACCGCTGTCGTTTTTCAGAAGCTGAACCACCGTCGTTTCTTCCCTCACATGGGCACCCTTGTCGCGGGCGTTATTCAGCAGCATTTCATCGAACTCAGAACGCAGCACCTGCCAGGTTTGCGCAACGGTCTCCTTGTCATAACGAGTGTGAAAATAAAAGGGCTGCGAGCGACGGCCATCTGGCTGCACGAAGCTAACGCTGTACTTCTTCATGAAGTGGCTCTTCTTCATTTTCGGGATCATGCCCAGCCGCTCTAATGGGCCAAAGGTAAAGGGGATCAAGGACTCACCCACGTGGTAGCGGGGGAATTTAGCGCGCTCTATCACCAAAGCCCGGTGGCCATGCTCAGCCAAAATCGTGGCCACGCTGGCTCCAGCGGGGCCACCACCGATGATCAAGACGTCGTATTGGGAATTCATGAAAAAGGACTGCTTTTAGTTGAGGTTCATCAATCATTACGACTGCAAATCATGCAACTATGATTCCATTAACGCATCATCGTGATGCTTTAATGCGATAAGTCGCCGCCACTATGCACATCCATGCCCATGATGGCAAAGATCCGGTCGCGCGTGGCCAGATACCCGGGCGCATCCAGATCGCGGGGACGCGGCAGATCGACAGTCACCGTCTCCGCTACCGTCGCCGGACGGCGGCTCATCACCACCACACGGTCGGCTAGCTGCACCGCTTCTTCGATGTCATGCGTGACAAACAGGACGGTCTTTTTTTCCGTCTGCCAGATGCGGATCAGATCCGCGCGCATTTTCAGACGCGTCAAAAAGTCCAGAGCACCAAAAGGCTCATCCATGTAAAGCACGTCCGCATTTGCCGCCAGCGCACGGGCGATTTCCACACGCTGGCGCATGCCGCCGGAAAGCTCACGCGGATACGCTTTCTCAAAGCCTTTCAGGCCCACCATCTCGATGTAGTGCTGCACCCGCTCCTCCCTTTCAGCCGCAGGGCGGGACATGAGACCAAAGCCTACGTTCTCCTCCACCGTCAGCCAGGGGAAGACGCCATTTTCCTGGAAGACAAAAATGCGCTTGGGATCAGGCCCGAGCACAGGTCCGCCATCCACGCGTACCTCCCCCTGAGTCTCTTTGATAAATCCACCGATGATGTTTAGCAGAGTGGATTTGCCACAGCCGGAGGGCCCGACAATGCACAGAAACTCCCCCTCATAGACGTCCAGATTCACGCGCTCCAGCACGTGGATCATCTCCCCGGACTTCCCTGGAAAAGACTTCCAGCAATCTCGGACTTGAATAAGTGTTTTAGCGTTGTCCATAACCCCAGCGAACTTCATCGAATTTCTCCAACTGCCGCACCAGCAGGTCCAGCACCAGCCCGATCAGGCCGATCATCACCATGCCAGCGACCACCAGGTCGTAGCGTTTGCCAGCATTGCGCGCATCAATGATCAAATAACCCAGACCGCTATTCACAGCGATCATCTCCGCCGCTACCACCACCAGCCAAGCGATGCCCAGGGCAATGCGGATGCCGGTGATGATCTGAGGCAGGGCTGCGGGAAGAATGACCCGGCGGAACAGTTGTGACCCCTGCACGCCAAAGTTCTGTGCCGCACGCAGATACACGAGCTGCATGTTCTGCACGGCTGCCATGGAGGAGACCGTGATAGGGAAGACACTGGCCAAAAAGATGAGAAAGACTGGTGCAGTGTCATCAATGCCGAACCAAAGAATCGCCACGGGGATCCAGGCGATGGGCGAGATGGGGCGCATGATTTGAATCATCGGATTCAGTGCCTCATAAGCCGGGCGGAACCAGCCCAGAGCCAGACCGAGAGGCACCCCCACGACCACCGCCAGCATGAATCCCCAGCTCACGCGGAACAGCGAGGCCACAATGTATTTCAGCAATAGACCTTTTTCGAAGAGCTCTTGGATGCCTTTGGCAACATCCAACGGCGTGGGGAAAAGATCGCTTCCAGACAGCTTCACCAGCACATGCCAGAGCGCCAAGAAGAAGAAAGCAGTGAGGACGGGCAACAGCGTGCCACGGAGAGACTTATTCATGCGATAAAATAAAAGAGCGTTGTGTCAGCGGCCTCATGGCTTACCCACACCCTCAAAGACATAAGGCTTCACGAGGGACTCATCCGGTACAAAGGACACATCGGTGTAGTCCTCAAAGCGGGCGCTGCCCGTCACAATGCCTGCATCTTTTCCGAGTTCTTCAATCTCTTCAAAATCAGCCTTCCTCAGGGCCAGGTTGGTGTATTTCACGCGGTCTGGCGGCTTGCTCAGCACAAAGGTCAGCAAGCGCGGATGCTGGTTGTAGTAATTTTTTGAAACGAACTGTGCAGCATCCATGCGGTGGTCCATTTTTTCATCCAGCCATTTGCCGCTGCTGGCGATGCCATCCACCAGCTTTTGCACTGCGGCGCGGTCATTCTTGATCATGTCCTCATGCACGGCCAGCACACAGGAAATAAAATTTGGCCACACATCCTTGGTTAGCCAAAGCACTCGCCCATAACCATCCAGTTCAGTCTGGGCCATGAAAGGCTCGCCGCTAGAGATGGCATCCACCGCTTTTGAATACAAAGCAGCAGGCATGTCGGGAGGAGGCATCTCCACCAGCTCGATGTCTTTCACCGTCATTCCCGCCTGCTTGAGCGCGCGGAAGATCAGCAGCCGCTGGTTGGAATAACGATTCGGCACCGCCACCTTCTTCCCCCGCAGATCCTCCATCCGGTAGATCTTCGAATCCTTGTGCACCATCACCGCGCTGCCATCTCGGTGCCCCAGATACACGATCTTGATCGGCACACCCTGCTCACGAAGAGCGATCGCCATGGGTGCGAGGATGAAAGTCGCAGGCGTATAGCCGGAAAGATAGGCCTCCTTCAGCTCCGGCCAGCCGTTGAAGCGCACGGGTTCAAAGATGCCATCCCCCGTCGTCTCTTTGTTGATGAAATCCGTCACCGGGCAGGTCAGGTGACAGGTCACGGGCAGGAAACCGATCTTGTATTTCTCAGTGGTTGACACCCCGGGGGCACGAATGGCAAACCACTTCAAATTGAGCTTGCCGTGCATCCCCGTGATGAGAGCCAGCCATAGGCTTCCAAAGAGAAAGGTTGCGGTGAGAAGTTTCATCCCCTGTTTATCCATCATCCCCATTGATAATATAATCCCATTCTAGCATCATCTTCATGCCCAAACGGCATCACGGCTAAAACCTCTGGAGAAAGTTTGTCCCGTTACCGTTCAGCTTTAAAGGTCACCCTCGTTTATGAAACACTCCCTGCTGCTTCTCTTTTTCAGCCTGCACATTCTGGCTGCCGAGCCAGAATTTCCCCTTACGGCAGATTCAAAACCGCAGGCTGCCGTGGCCAAAGGCACGCTGATCAAGGACAGCTACACCGCTCCTGAAAGCAGCGTCTTCCCAGGCACTGTCCGCGAATATCAGATCTACCTGCCGGCGGGTTTTGATAAGGCCAAGCCCGTCCACTTCATGGTCTTTCAGGATGGTGTCATCTACCAAGCCCCAGTGGTGTTTGATAACCTCATCGCCAAAAAGGACATCCCCTCCCTCGTCGGCATCTTCATCAAACCCGGCGTCGTCCCGGCTGCGAATGACAATGCCCTGCCCCGATTCAACCGCAGCTACGAATATGACAGCATCACCCCCACGTATTCGAAATTCCTCATCGAAGAATTCCTCCCCGCCCTCGAGAAAAAGCACTCCATTTCTCTGAGCCAAGATCCCAATCACGCCGCCATTTCAGGCAACAGCAGCGGCGGCATCTGCGCCTTCATGGTTGCCTGGCATCGGCCCGACCGCTTCCGCCGCGTCTTCACTGGAGTCGGCACCTACGTCGGCATCCATGGGGCGGATCAACTCCCCGTGCTCGTCCGCAAAATCGAACCCAAACCCCTGCGCATCTACCTGCAAAGCGGCACTGGCGACAACAACCTCTACTGCGGCGACTGGTGGATGGCCAATCAGATGATGGAACGCAGCCTCACCTGGGCCGGTTATGACGTCAACCACGCCTGGGGTGAAGGCGGGCATAACCAAAAGCATGCCACCCAGATCTTTCCCGACGTCCTCCGCTGGCTCTGGCGCGACTGGCAAACCGACATCGAAGTGAAAGCAAACCCCAAGGCAGAATCGAAGTGGAAGGGGTATGAGGTGGTCAATGAAAGTTCCTGGCACCCCGTAGTGACTGACTTGAAAAAAACTATGTTTATAGATTTCTATCCGCCATTAATTTCGATGGCTGATGGCACGGTCCTTTTTACAAATCAAGGAAACCTCATGCAGCTTAAGATAGGAGAGCACATTTCTCCACGATACGAAGTAGAAACGGGATTGGGGGGCTTCCCTGCAATGACCATTAACCATCATGGTCATCTAATTGCTGTCTTGAACGACATGGTATGTGCAAAGACTCAGATGATCAGCATCAACGAGAAAGGCATATTTGAGGCCATGCCTCACTACTTCATGGATAACATTCAAAGCTTAGCCATCACATCGGATGACCGCCTTTTTGCTTGGGGAAATTTGGGATCAGCAGGCTACGTCTGCACATATCGAGGCACTGAGTGGCAGGTAGATCCATTCACAGAACAAGAAAATTTTGGCAAAGGCAGGATCGCACTAAGCCCAGACCAAACCATGCTTTATATTTCTGGCTCAAAATCCAATCGAGTTGCTATGGGACAAATTCAAAAAGACCAGCAAGTCAGGCACACCGATGGGTTTGTGATGTTGGATGAATTTGGAGACACCCCAGATACTGAAAAAGGCCTCTGCGTGGACACCGAAGGCCGTCTCTACGTCGCGACCTCCCTCGGCATCCAGGTCTGCGATCAGGCGGGTCGGGTGAACTTCATCATCCCCACACCAAAACCCGCCCACGATGTCTGTTTTGGCGGCAAGGATTTGAGCGAGCTCTTCATTGCCTGCGGCGACACGATCTACAAACGCCCGACGAAAGTCCACGGTGTCGTCAGTGGTCAGCAGGCCCCCATCAAACCAGCGCCGCCCAAGCTGTAAACGCTACAGCAGTCTAAAAAAAATGAAGCCTGTCTATGCAGGATGAACTTCAGGGCGTTTCACACCTCATTTGATCTCTCATCCAGAGCTTCCAAAAGCGCATTCCCTCTCCCCCAAGAATTGGGGGACGAGGCCAAGGTGAGGGGGTGGTCGCAGCACGCAAAAGGCCCGTCCGCAAAGGCGGCCCTTTTCCCCAAACGACGCTTCCAGTCTTCGATCAGCGAGACCCCGCCACCCTACTCCACCGCTTTCAGCAACCGGGCCTTCAGAGCCTGCGCGGCGGCCAGTGTAGTAGGTGTGTCCACCGTTTCAGGCAGGGCCGTGATGACGGTGCCTGTTTCCTGCACACGAAAGGCTTCGTTGAGGGCCTTGATTGTTTCCTCAGAAGGAGCACCCGCCACTAGCACCTGCATGAAGCGCTCATCCTTACCACGGGCAGCAGAGACAAAACGTTCGATGGCACCCTTCTCAGCCCCCACCGGCACCACAGCCAGACGCAGAGTCTGCGAACCAGCCTCACCCGTGATGGCATGGGCCAGTGACATCAGCAAAGCGATGGAATGGACTTCGGCGTTGAGACGGGCCGGATCGCCATACGGCACCAGCAAAAGCACCACCTCGCGGAAGCGCGTCTTGCCCGTCAGTTCCACATCCACATTGGCAAGTTCAAGAGACTCTTTCTGGAAACGCACCCTTCGCACCTGATAGCCCATGTTCTCGGCCCCCATGCTGGACTCCAGATAAGCTGCCACCGCAGGGATCTTCTGAGAGTCCGGCTGAGCCATGACATCCTTGAGGATGTCCACATGCCGCTGCAGGCCGGCCTCAGTCAGATCACGTCGCAGAGCCAGGGCATACTTGTAGCCGCGCTCCTCCACCTTCACCTTTTTCGTCCACCAGATGCCAAAGGAGGCAATGCCCAGAATGACCGTGCCAAAGGGGAAGATGATGAGAGCAGCGCGAATGACGCGGCCCTGAGTGGTGGAAGCGGGGGTATCAGACATGAAAGGAAGTTTGCTCAGGAGAGACAGCCTCCTGAACAGCATGCATAGCGAGGATGAGGCGGCAGCGCAACGGTCACTCCGCCTCGGCACCCACACGCATCTTTTGGAAAGGCACACTTTCCACGACAGCAAGGATCAGCGAATGGAACTTGTACTCCCCCTCCTTGGTGCGGCGCACGATTTCCTTCACCGCAGGTTTGTCGCTGTGCTCCAGGCCGCGGCCCAGGGCGAAGGTGAGGATGTTCTCTGCCAGATTCCGGGTGAAATCATCGGCCATGTCACGGGCCAGAATCGTGCGCAGTTCCGTCATGTTTTGGAAAGACTGGCCACGCACCAGGGTGCCAGCGGCATCAATGGGCAGATCCTTTTCTTTTTCACGATAACGACCGATGGCATCGTAATGCTCAAACGCAAAACCCATAGGATCCAGAAAGGCATGACAGCCCGCGCAGGAAGTATTGGCACGATGTTCGGCGAACTGCTCACGCAAGGTCATCTTCGATTTGCGAACCTTGGTTTCATCCAGAGGTGGAATCCCACCCGGAGCCGGCGGTGGTGGGGTACCCAGAATGTTTTCCAGCAGATACTTGCCTCGCTTGACTGGAGAGGTGCGGGTCTGGCCAGAGGTCAGTGTCAACACACTGCCCTGAGTCAGGATACCTCCGCGTGGGGTCCCTTGAAGTGAAACCTGTTGAAATTTTTCGCCTTTGAAATCTTTGATGCCATACCATTCCGCCAGCTTCTTATCGGCAAAGGTGTAGTCAGCATTGAGGAAATCGATCACGCTGCGGTTCTGCCTCAGAATGTGGTCGAAAAACATCTGACTTTCCCGTTTCATGCTGAAGGCGATGCCGCCCTTCCATTCAGGAAAAGCCCGTGTGTCAGGAGAGACGATGTCCATATCCCGAAGCTGGAGCCACTGACCTGCGAAGTCCTCCGTCAATGCAGCCGCTTTCCAGTCTGCAATCATGCGGGTCAACTGAGCTGGGAGGTTTTTACGCAGCTCTCCTTTCGCCGCCAGTTGCAGCAAAGCGTCATCGGGGGGGGCCGACCAGAGAAAGTAAGACAGGCGTGCAGCCAGACTATACTCATCGATCAAGGCCGAGCCATCAGCCACAGTCCCGGTTGGTTGTGGATCACCACGGAAAAGAAACGAAGGCGATACCAGCATCCCTTCCAGAACATAACTCAAGGCACCGAGGGGTTTTTCACCCTCCTTGATGGCGAGCTCGGCAAACGTCTGCCACTTCGTCTTCTCATCGGCATTCATGGGGCGGCGGAAAAGTCGCGTCCCCATCTTCTCCACCAATGCAGGGACGGCATCTGCCGCCAAGGCCCCACCTTGATCCACAGGCCCCTCCAGCTTTACCTGATGCACCCACAGATTGCGGTCCGCTTTGGTAGCTTCATCATAAAAATCATTGAGGAACCAGATCTGGATCTCATGGCTACCTTCTGGCAAATCTGTATCCAGGCTGAACCATTGCGGGGCCTGATTCTTGGCCGTGACAGAGAAAGCCCCGACAGTTTTACCAGCGATGCGCACATCAAATTTCGCAGGCTCATCCCCAGCCTGTTGTGCACCTGCTTTCACCGTGATGCGATACTTGCCCGCCTTAGTCAGTTGCAGCGGATGTTTGACGTAACCACTGCTGGCCAGGGCGATGCCCCCCGTGTCTCGATTGGCGTTGCCCTGACCGCTTTCCAGGTCTTCACCTGTGAGCTGGATTGCAGGCAGTCCGACTGGTTTGCCGTCCAGCAGCCAGCGCAGGAAACGGCTGCCACGGGGAGCCAGCAGGCTGTGAGGCCCTTTGATCTCCACCTTGTCCAGCACCACATTGCGATCGCGCTTGGCGGGATCCGGGTTTTTGTCGTCACTGAAATCATTCAAAAAGGCGATGGAAAGCTTAGACTCTCCTGCTTTCAGAGCCAGGGTGTAGGTGATCTCCTGGAACTCAGGCTGCTCCGCCTTCCAGCGCTTGGTGACATCAAAGGTGGATACATCCTTGCCATTCAGTTTCATCCCGATTTTCCCGGGCTCTCCTCCCGCCTCAGTCGCTGCGACATGCAGGGTCACCGTGTAATTGCCATCTGCGGGTGCCCCAAATTTCTGAGACACTTCAGCATTCGCGAAAAACCAACGACGAGTGCCATCCTCACGTGTTTCCCCTTTTTGTTTGTAGAATTTGCGCCCTTGAATCTCCAGGTCGGCATGGCCAGGAGTTTGGGTATCCATAGCATCTTCAGCCACCTCACGGGAGGCACGCAGGTACTTCTCCATCAGCATGGGAGAAAGGCTGAGGACATCGCCAATATTGTCGTAACCGTAACCGGTGTCATCAGGCGGAAATTCGCGAGCAGGACGGCTATCCACGTAAAGTAGATCACGCACCGTGTTGTTATACTCCGTGCGGTTCAGGCGGCGATAGGTGATGTGGCCAGGATCCGGCTTCGTGGGATCAAACCAAAAGATGGCATCATCTATCCAGGCCACCATTTCATCCCGCTCTTGGAGACTGGGCTTGTCCTTTTTCTCGGGCGGCATCACATGCGTGACAATCTGCTGCCGCACATGATCCCAAAACTTCATGTCCCCACGCAGAGAGGTGTAGTCAGTATGCTTGTCCCAGGTGAAGCTGCCTTTGTCCATGCCATCGGCGTGACAGTCAAAGCAGAACTTTTCCAGCATCGGTTTGATTTTCTGCTCATAGGTTGCCTGGCCACGTGTAGCCAACGCCTCAGCCGCAGGAGCTGCGACAGGAAGAACCAACAGAAGAGTAAAAAGACGGGGAAATTGCATGGAAAGGGTCTGGGGGAAGAACCGTAGCATCAAACGACACTCATAACCAATACGCACCGTCCGGCCAGGAGATTTCCCAGAGTGTGAATTGTCTTCGGATCCTCCAGTTTTGCCTTCGTTAGGTATTGATCCCCCACGGTGAGCCTGAAGCTCTGGCTTTCACTCCCACAACCGCCCAGCAGCTAACCACTCCCCCACCAATTCCCGAAAAGCGATGACAGGCGGTGGATCTTCTTCTGGATTCCAGACCAGCACCAACGGCACCGTGCGCTCTGGTGTAACACTTAAGTACCGCAACGAGGGCGACATGGAGACTGCGGCCACACTATCCGTCGCGATCCCGACTCCAGCGCCCGCTTCCACATAACTGAGCACTGTCCCCATTAAGCTAGGGCTATAAGCGATGCGTGGGGTAAAACCTGCCGCACGGCAAGCCGCTAGGATCTCGTCATGCAACCCCACCCCTTCCCGACGAGCCAGGACAATCAAAGACTCCTGAGCCAGCATCTTCCAAGTCACGGATTCGCGAGCTGCCAGAGGATGATCTAAAGGCACCACGATGCCTAACGGCTCCTTGCGTAAAAGCAATGTTTCCAAAGAGCGTTCCCCCTGCCCAGGGAGAGGCCGGGTAATCGCCACCGAAAGCCGACCTTTCGCCACCATTTCCCAGACACGCTCCGGCGTCCTTTCTTCCAAGTGCACAGACACCTGAGGATAACGCGACCGGTAGTCATGCAATAAGCGCCCCAGAAAGCACTGCGTAGGTGGGCCAATGTAGCCCAGGCGTAACTCGCCTTCCTCACCTGATGCCGTCCGCCGCACGCGACGCATGGACTCCTCAAAGCGCTCTAAAAGAAGGGCCGTTTCATGCAATAAGACCGCTCCAGCGGGGGTGAGGGCCACAGTGCGGCGATCACGTTCAATAAGCCGAGTCCCCAATTCGCTCTCCAAATCTTGCACAGCCCGCGAAAGGGCTGGCTGGGCAATGTGCAGACGACGGGAAGCCTGAGAGAAGCTTAACTCCTCCGCCACAGCTTGAAAATAACGTAAATGCCGCAGATCCATGATCTACGGCATTACGCTTGGAGCCTTCGTGAGGCAAGAAAATGGGAGGGAGTCTGGCCCTCTTTCAATTAGACTTTTTTGTCAGCCTTCTTCTGCTTAGCCCAGCGGAGGCGCTGGGCGGCAGCGATTTTTTCCTTGGCTTCAGGAGACATGATACGCGTTTTGCGACCATCCACTTTATCAGCCTTAGCCAGTCTCTTGGCGGCTTTGCTATCGCCACCGAGGATTGAGGCCAATTCAGCCTGCAATCTTTCAATTTGCTTGGTGATTTCCAGAGCGCGGGTGAGTTGATCAACAGAAGGAAGGGATGAACTGGCCATAAGTTATGTTGGATGAATAGAACTAAGCTAGTTACAGTTTAAGGAAACTAAACCCGTGTCAATCAAAGGTTAAACCTTTTTACACATCGTAGGTTAAACTTAATCTCGGAGATTTTCGCTCTTTAACTCTCGTTTAGGACTGGGGGAGGTAACTGGCCTCAAGGTCCAGTTTGAACCGCCAAGTCACCACTTCATCTGGCATTCCCTCCGCTCTCTTAAAGCTCAAAGTAACCGCGCAGTCCTGCCGGCGCAGGCGGTAAGGCAAACGATAACTGACAGTCATGCTGGCTGGATCATACACAGCAGGCACAGGCCCTAAACCGGCGATCCGCAGCCGCACACTCTCCGGAACCACCGTGCCGACACGAGTCAAACTAGCCTTGATTGTAGGTCTGCGCTCCGTGATGACTTCCTCCGGTGCGGGGCTCAAGGTGATGAGTTGATGACCTTCGGCATCTTTAGCATCCGCTTTGATGAAATGATTCGATGTGACATCCCCACGACCTCGGAAACTGGTGGCTAGCTTGAAGTTCGTATCGCTTTCCCCGTGGATGATGAAGCGCCCGATTTTACCCATCGGAGTATCCCAATTTACTTTTTGGCTATTGACCGTCACCAGAGTTTCATAGCCCACTTGCAGCCCCGTTTCCGCCATTGCGTCATCAAAGATCCCGAAAGGATAGGCAAAGCTGGTGCAGGGCCTGCCGAGATTCTTCTCAAGGAATTCTTTCGAATCTTTCAGTTCAGCCAAGACCCACTGAAGATGCTCTGCCTCGCTGCGTCCTTTTTTCGCACGCAGACTTTCATGAGAAACACTGTGGCTACCGATCTCACAGCCATATTTCATCATCTCCTTAATTTGCTCCCAACTCAAACTGCGCCCACCTATGTTAACATACTTTTTATAGACATATACAGTGAAGGGGAAACCGTACTCTTTAAGCACCGGGTAAGCATAGGTATATACCCCCTCCCACCCATCATCCATCGTGATTACAAGACACTCTTCCGGGATATTCTTCAATCCCTTACGCCAAGCTAAAACATCACTGAGAGGAACCACCGGAATACCAGAATCCTTAATGGCCTTCATCTGCTCTCGAAACTTTGAGGCAGCAATGATCATCGGGCTACCGCCACGTTCTTTAAAATCATGATACCCCAAAATAGAAACCACCGCAGATTTATTTAACTCGAAAGCTACAGCCTTGGGCACAAGATCCTCCGCTTTTGCAGCCTCAAACACAGAGCTTTCTTGCAAACGTTTCTCCATCGCTTCCTGTTCTGGAGTGAGCACTGGTTCCGCTACCTTAGGGGGAGGTGGTGGATCTTGCGTGATGCCCGCAGCCCTCGCAAGACGATCCAATTTGGATTCGATCCGTTTGCAGGCCGTGATTCCTAATAAACCTATGAGGGAAAGTGTAAGCGCGAAATATCGCATGCCCAGAGCTACATACGTCAGAACGAAAATGCAACCTTGACGCATATCTACCTTTTGAGAGAAAGCCATGTGATCATCCCGCCAATTTAACGAACAGCTTTTCCAAATTCTCAGGCTTCCGGCAGGCAACTGCCGCTTCCGCTAGAATCATAGCCACGTCCAATCGGCTGATTTTAATCCCTTGCTGCACCTGCTCCCAACTAGCAGCCTCCATGCGTCGCACCGTTTTTGCACCTAACAATAAAGGCAAGGCAGTGGCATAACGCAGCTTTCCATCGCTGACATGTTGCACATACAGGAGCCCACACTGCAAGCGCTGGCGGCAAATGACTAGCCAGTGAGACCACGCAGCCTTCAGCTGCGCCTCACCTTGCAATCCACCCGGAAGATAACAGCGGCCGTCACGCCCATCTTCCCCCACATCCCGCAGGATATTGATGAGTTGAAGCCCCTTGCCAAAATCGGCTCCCCAGCTTTTCATTTGCTCAATTGAAACCCGCGAATCAAGCGAATCGGGCTTTTCAGCCGCACACATTTCTGTCCAAAACTCCCCCACACACCCAGCGACAAGCCAAGTGTATTCATCCAGCTCAGCCTCATTGTTCAGCGCCCGAACCTCACCATCATCAGGGAATCGCTGGATATCCAAAATCTGCCCTTGAATGATATGGTGCAAGACTTCTCGAATGGCCTTCAACGGAACCTCGCCGATAGTTCCCAACCACGCCACCCCATCAGCAAAACGCTCCATGAGGCGCCTTTCAGCCTCATCTTCTTGAAGGGAAACAAACCGTGTCTGGATTGTCTCCGCCAAGGGATTCACCGCGTTTCCCTGTCCTTGCACCAGCCTCTCATAATCCCGCAGGCAGTTTAAACGCACTTCAGCAGGCACCGCCGCCGTATCAGCAATGGTGTCTGCGGTTCTGGCCAAGAGATAGGCGAGAGAGATCGGCTCACGCAATTCCCGGGGTAGAGCTTTCAGCGTCAGGTAAAAGGAGCGTGATACAGAAGCCAACAACTGGCCGCCAAGTTCGCGCTCGTGAAGGGATTCATCCGTCATGATAGACTCTGATAGGGCCGAAGGTCCCCATGCTCCAGCACAAAAACCAGACTCAACGTGTGTGCTTCAAAATGAAATCCACAATGGGCTGGCTGTCATCCAATCCATGCGGGTGATGCCCCACCCCTGGTTTGGCAATAAGCGTAATGCTGCCGCCGAGAGCCCTGTAGCGCTGGGCAATGACACCTGTATTTTCTTCCCACGGCACTACATCATCGGCATCGCCATACACATGCAAAAGCGCCACTCCGTTTTTAGCCAGCGGTTCCAGTTGATCTACCGGATTCACCTTGGCGGCCAAAGCTTCCGCCTCATCTTTAAACCTCCACAGTTTCAGGATTAGCGCCCAGTTTTTAGGGTCCCCCTTCCCCTTCCCTTTACCTCCAGGCCAACTTTTAAAATCACACACCGGTGCATCCGCATAGATACAGGAAACTTTATCAGGATTTGCAGCCGCCCAATTGTAGCAATACAAACCTCCACGACTTAGCCCCACCAAAGAAGGTTTGGCGCTGAAGCCATGCTGAGTCGTGAGCTCTTGATACAACGCATTCCAGTGCTTCACCGCTGGTGGAGAGCCCAGCATGTCCGGCACTTTCATGTACACGATGTGATAGCCCTTCCCCAGCAGAGCAATGTCAGGCGCAGGCTTATGGCCAAAAAATTCGCCATGCCATACCCAGGGCTTGCCCGGTGCAACCACTTTAGGCACGACAACAGAGACCATTTTCCCATCCACGGTGAATTCGTTCTTAGTGTAGCCATTCCAGTTCGAAGTCGTTCCAGGAAGCACCTGCGCGGTGGAAACATGGGCCAGCTCACGAGCTTTTTTATCCAGTACAGCGGCTTGTTCTTCCGCTTCCGCCAGAGGCAGCCCCACCTTCACGCCAGGGCGTTTATGCCCCGTTTCCGTTAACCAGGCATCGCGTAACAAATTTTGCTTTTTCTGAATTGCTTCAAAAATAGCCGCTCCATTCACGTGTGCAGGTTGGCCATCCGCCGTCACCATTAAACCCCACTGATCCAGAAGAGGGCCAGCCATCACCAAATGCCCCGCAGCATTGGGGTGAATACCATCTTTAGAATAACTAAAGTCCGCCTGACTACGGCGGGCGACAGCTAGCGCCTTGGTCATCGCCCCATGCACATCCAGGACCTGCCACCCTGCACCACGCTGGTCCAGCAGCCACTGGGCATATGCGGCCAACACTTCATCATAACCTGAATATGGCTGAGGATAATCTTTCAATCCTGCTGGCAAAACACGCGCTTGAATCGGCATCGGGTCAAAAACAGGAGGAGTAAGGTGAATGATCGAAGCTCCAATGGCCATGACTTTTTCCCGCAGCTTTTTCATGCCCTCTTGGTAGGCTTTCAATCGCTCTGGGCTTAACGGATAGTAGATGCCATCATTCATTCCGTAACAGGCGACGACGAGCTGAGGTTTGATCTTAGCCAACACACGATCCAGTCGCTCATGCAGATCAGGTCGAGGAAACTTACCCCCAGCATGCCCGTCTTCCGACAATCCTGAAACAGTCTCGCTCGACAATCCAAGATTCAGAATCTGATAACGCTCCTCCGGATGCTGGGCCACCAGCGCCGCCTCAATGATCTGCACATAAGTGCCAGCATAGGTGATGCTATCCCCCAGAAAAAGAATTCGTTGTGCCTCCGGCAAAGCAGCATGCAAAGGCAGCAGACAAAGACACAAACAAGAGAATAAAAAGGCACGCATGATGAGGATGGCAATACGGACTGAGAAACCAGCAACCATCAAGAAATAGTCAGGACAATGAAGGCTCCTTCACAAGATCTCACAGGTCTTTCTAAACATTCAAGGAGGACCGAAGCCTTTCATGCTCTGTAGCATTTCAAGAAGCCTAAGTGTGATCTTCGTGCTGGCTTGGACCTCGAGCCGATTCGTTCCCAGCCAAGTCTCATACCCGCCCAGTTGATGATGCTCAGGCGTCGGCAAATAACCATAATAACCCCCAGCAATGCTGTGGGTAAACGAAGGTCGAAACGGACTTTTCAATTTGATCTCAAGCCCAGTTTCAACAAAAGTCTCACAGGGAATCGCGCAGATGCCCGCCTCACCGATGCGTAGAGTCTGCAACGGTAGATCAATATGAGGCGCTACATCACGCAGCTTCAGCGTCCTCTCCGCATACACCACCTCCAATAAATTCTTGCCCCCCAGCACACGTGGTTTAGCCAAGATCGCCTCTGCACGCGCCAATTGCTCGGCTGTGGGACGGCGAGCTTCCAACTTCAGTTCGCTGAAGCGTGAATCCAAAGGCACCCAGGTCTGATATTTGATTCCCTTGATTGCCTCAAAGGCAACCTTGGCCACATCATCCGCCACCGCCCGGATCTTACTATAAGGGGGGCCGGCTTTGTCCGCAGGTTTCGAATAATCGTTGTTATTGATGTTACCACTGGTGCCATTGCTTAACATAGCCACGAAAGGCACTTCCTGCCGATCTGCGCCTAACAACTGTTGCAAACGATCACAAAAGACTGCGAAGTAATCAGCTGAGATATGCCCAGGGCCTACATCCCCCACATAATGAAGGGAATAATTCGCCAGGACAGCCAAAGGTTTACCCTCAAGAGTTTGGAGAGATATTACAGATACGTCTGGATCTGTGGGCCCGGCAGGTTTGACCAAATTCGCGCCTCGAGGTGGGTTCATTTTCACCTTGTCAATCCCGCCAAAAGGATTGGGCGGCACCGTCCCTTCCTTCATAAACCAGCGGCGATTGAAGACCTGATCCGGCTCTTGCCCAACAGCCCAACCGATTTGTGCAGTAGTAAGGTTATTGAGAGCACGAGTTACTCCATCAGCGATGCGTCCAGCAACAAAGGTCTGGTATTCACTCAGAGGCTCATCCAGCGAATAGCGATTTTCGCTCAAAGCACTGCTGGCAGAGTGCGTGTGGGTGGCAGACATCAGAACACACTCACGGGGAATACCCGTTTTGACTTGGATCAATCTTGCAGCTTCATCAAACATCTGCCTAGCTCCACCCAGAAGATCACAAACCACAATGGCCAAGCGTTTTTCACCATTATCGAGTACGAGGCAACGTGCATGCAAATCGTCATGAATGTGCGTGGACGGAAAAGGGGAGAAGCCTCCCACAATAGCTCCACCAATAGAAGGAGTGATATTACTGATAGCCGCTCCAGCTAGCAATTTTTTGGCTGGCTCTTGCGCTAAAATAGAACCAAGGCTGCAAGCAATCAGAAGAAAGAGGTAACGCATTTTCAAGATACGCTACCCAAACACCCGTTCCTTCGTGGAGCCACCGGTAAGGTCTTCTCAAACGGAAGTGTCCCTTTTAACGAAAGTAACCGCTCACCTTAAGCTTGCGGCTGAAGATCTTATCCCCTGACGCGACATACAAAAGATCGTGGTCTTTACCTGCAAACTCCGCACTGACGATTTTGCCATCCATCACAGGCTTAGCAATGATACCCGCTAGACGACCCGCCGGATCAAAGATCTGAATGCCCAAGTCCGTCGTGACGAAATAGCGGCCCTTAGATTCCGTGGTTGCTCCATCTCCAGCAGCCGTTTCCTTTCCCACTGGCAACCACATGGTCATGAATGGAGCGCCTCCAGTAAGGGTGCCGTCTTCTTCGATCCGCCAAGTCCACACATGCTTACCTCCATGCTCCGAAACAGCCAATGTCGCTTCATCCGGAGATATAGTGATGCCATTCGGCTTCGCCACATGGCCTTCATCTGCGATGAGATGCTTCTTATCTTGGGTGATGAGATGGATGCGCTGTGTCGGGGTTTCCGAGAAATACAAATGCCCCTTTTTGCTGACCACAAGATCATTGCACTTCACGCCTGTTAAGAGCACCTCCACTTCACCTTTCATCGTGATGGCGATGATACGTTGTTCCCGATTATGACAGGCATAAAAACGCCCATCAGGGCCGATTTGGAGACCACTGATACCAGGTAGATTATCCAGGAATAAATCCGTTTTGCCCGTCACGACATCCAGCTTGTAGATGCCCTTGCCTGCTTTTACATCGGTAAAAAACAAATTGCCTGCAGCATCAGTGCAAAGGCCATCTGTAAAGGTATAACCCGAGACTGCTTCCTTCCAGGGCTGGTCATCGCTGAGGTATTCATGCAACGAGGTGTCCTGACCAAAGGACAGCAAGGGGAAGAAAGCTAAAGACAAAAAAGCGAGATATTTCATAAAGTGAATAACCAAATGTTGAGTCAAAATAACCCACCTATTTTTTCCAAAGCCAGCGCAGGGTGTCAGGCAACATGGCAGCCCCATGTTTGCCGTTATGAGTTCCTTCACCCAGCACAAATTGGTAATCATAGCCGGCAAATTTTAATGCCGCAGCCATGTCTTGATTCGCCAAAGGCCAATTACCGAATTGGTTATCCAGATCGTTTTTTCCATCCTGTAAAAAGACTTTGAGAGGCTTCTTATCCGTCTTCCGAATCAAAGCAGGGTAAACATGGCCACCACGAATATTGGTAAAAGACCCAATGTGACTCACCACCTTGCGAAATGAATCTGGTTTTTCCCACGCCACCGTGAAGGCACAGATCCCACCACTGCTATTTCCACAGATAGCTCGGTCGTCAGGGTTGCTGCTCAGATTATAGTCTTTCGCCACAGCAGGCAAAATTTCTTCCAGTAGAAAACGGGCGTAAAGATCACCCAAAGAATCATATTCAAAGCTGCGATTGCTGCGGGCCTTCACCTTCGGATCCTTATTCGGGAAGGAGCCGGGCTGAATGAAAATGCCGATCGTGACTGGCATCTCACCTTTGGCAATCAGGTTATCAAAGACCACTGGAGCGCGAAACTGGCCGTCAGGTTTTACGAAACCCGCTCCATCACAAAAGACCATGACCGAGGCTGGCTTCTCTTTGGAATACTGGGCAGGCACATACACCCACCAATCTCGGGAGGTCCCCGGAAAGATCTTAGACTCAGTCCAAGCCGGCATTTGGGTCACCTTCCCTTGCGGCACTCCCGATTGTACTTGGGAGTCTGGCCCCAAGACATATTGGTCATCCTGGGGGGCAGCGTGGAGACTAAAACTGAGAGCAAGAAACAGACAAGCGACGGAGAACTTCATAAAGAGCGTGAACAAACGTCTCTCAACGACGCTTGTTGCATTCACAATCTCTCAATTCTTCCAAAAACTCAGTGAGCAACCACCGAAACCGTTGCCGGCATCAGGAGATGCTGGAGAGGCTTCGGGTAAACCCCGATCACCACAATCACCACCGCGAGGGCAGCAGCACCAATTTTTGTACCAACGGAAAGCTTTAAGAGATCAGCTTTCTGAGAATCGCTTGTATACATTACCAAGATAGCCCGGAAGTAGTAGTAGAACCCTGTAGCCGCGCCGATCACAGCACAGACGAGAGCCCCCCAAGCGGCTTGATCCACAAGCCCGGTAAACACAAAGAGTTTCCCCATGAAACCAGCTGTCAATGGCAAACCCGCCAACGAGGCGAGAGCCAGAGTCATGGCCAGAGCCAGCAACGGGCTGCGTTTGGACAAACCTCGGAAATCCTGCAAATCTTCACCACCACCATGTGCACGCAGAACAGCCAACACGAGGAAACCTAAAACGGTCATAGGCAAATAAGTCGCCAGATAAAAAGCAACGACACCCCCTGGATTTAGGTCAAAACGAGCAGAGCCTGCTCCCAGAGCGAGCAGCAAATAACCCGCATGACTGATGCTGGAGTAAGCCAACAAACGTTTTACGCTGGTCTGAAAAATAGCAGGCAAGCTACCGAGTAAAATCGTCAACGCCCCCCCCACAATCAGCAGTCCCTGCACTTCGGAAGCAATGATTGAACCCTTAACAACAAAGGCTTCCACGGTGCGTGTGAGAACGACAAAACCAGCGGCTTTAGAGCCGACAGAAAGAAACGCCGTTACAGGAATCGGCGCCCCTTGGTAAACATCAGGCACCCACATTTGGAAAGGTGCAGCAGCCACTTTAAAAGCCAGACCCGAAAGCAAAAATGCAGCAGCTAACAGGGCCGCAGATTTGGAAGTCGCTGGGAGAGCCAATGCTGCGCCAATACCTTCAAAACTAAGAGCACCCGTAACGCCATAAATCCAAGCGATACCGTAAACCAAGACACCAGTGCTTAGAGCGCCCAAAATCAGATACTTTACGCCGGCTTCAAGAGCCAAGTTGCTCTTGCGAGCAAAGGCGACCAGGACGTAAAACGAAACGGTCACCAGTTCCAGAGAAACGAAAACGGTGATCAAATCTTTAGCAGATGCCATCCACATCATGCCCACACAGACAAAAATAGGTAAACTGAACAACTCGCTGTAGTTACCACCGGGGGTAAACTTTGTGAGATAAGCAGAGCTTTCAACCGTCAGCCAAAGCACCAAAAGTGTGATGACTAAGGCAAAGCCCTTATAAAACACGGCCAAGGTATCCAATTGGTGGTAAGGCTGAACAAATGCAGGGAGATCTGTGGCCGATTTCGAAGCGAAAACGAACAATATGAAAGCCAACGCTACGCCACCGATGCTGATCCCCGCGAGCGTGCGGCGATTCAAAGTAGGAACGAAGGCCTCAAGGCACAAAAGTGCGAGACCAAAAACAACCAAGAAGATTTCGACGGAGAAAACGGACATGGATCAGGAGAGAATCAGTTTCTACATCGCAGCCACTTTAGCGGCAGATAAAGACTTCAGCAGGTCCAGCAGAAGCCAAGGGCAGCAACCGACAATCAGAAGCGCAGCGGCGAGGAGAATCAAAGGAATGCGCTGGCTTAGCACAGGGTCATTCATGAACAGTCCAGCATTCGCTGTACCCTGGAAAATATCACGAAAAGCTCTCAGCATATAGACGGCGGACATCACCACTCCCCATAGAGCCACGACGACGGCCCACTGCATAGGCCCAAATTCTGTGCTGCCATTGCTACCAAAAGCACCAAGAAAGACCATTACTTCACCAGCAAAGTTGGCCAAGCCAGGGAGACCTAAAGAAGCGAAAGCGCCGAAAGCAAACAACAGGGTGAAAATCGGAGCATGGGAAGCAAGGCCGCCCAATTTCGACAATTCCAAGGTTCCCAACTGGTTCCTCATGCGCCCCGCTAGTGCGAACAAGAGAGCAATCGAGATTCCGTGGGCGAACATGAGCAAAACAGCGCCCTGTAAAGCAATCTCGGTACCTGCGGCAATGCCGAGGAAAATATAGCCCATGTGCATCACCGAAGAATTTCCCAGGACTTGATCCAAGGAGCGCTGAGCGATCGTGACGAAGCCCATGATCAAAATATTGCCCAAAAGCATGAACAACAGTGCTTGCTGGACCCATTCGACTTGTGCCCCTTGAGGCAACAGAGGCAGAGCAATACGAATCAAGCCATACAATCCAAACTTCTTGAGTACTCCAGCGTGCAGCATCGCTACAGGTGTAGGAGCCGTCGCATACGCAGGAGCCGCCCAGCTATGCAATGGGAACAAGCTGACCAAGGTGCCGAAGCCTAGCAGCAAGACAAAGAAAATAAGGCCCTGTTTTTCCACGGGCAACGGGGTCAATGCAGCCTGTGCACGAAGCGCATTGAGATCAAAAGTCAGTTTCTGACCCCCGCTGTATTCCAACACCAACCAGGCGAGACCTGCCAATAAGACAAGGCTACCAGCCCCCAAGTAGATCGTGGTTTTCCAGGCAACCGCTTTGCGATGAGAATCCTCACCGTGACCATAAAGACCGATCATGAGGAAGGTGGGAATCAAGGCCAACTCGTGGAAAGCGTAGATAAAGAACACATCCGTCGAAAGGAAGGCTCCCAAACCGCCACCTGCAATCAACAAAGATGCAATGTGATAAATGGCCGGTTTATCCGCAGCGATCTGCCAGACTGCCGCGAAGGTGACGAGTGCAGTCAGTAAAGCCAGAATGAGAGAGACGCCGTCAGCACCGACTCCGAAGGTAATCGCTGGATTGTCCAACACCACTCGGGCACTTTCAAAAGCCATGCCGGAACCTCCAGCCGAGGCTGATTTGAACTGAAACAGAAGTCCCAGGACGATAAGCAGGTTGAGAATAGCCGCACCCACCGAGGTGGCACGAGCTGGTGCCCCAAGCCAAATGGCTAGAGCGGCGATAATTGGCAGCAGGATGACGATTTCGAGAACGCTCATTCCATTCCTCCATCAATGGCCCACAGAGGGCAGGACAAACACGACAACATAAACAACAAGCAGGACGCCGAGACCCAGCAGGAATGTATAACCCTGCAAGTGACCGCCCTGAAGAATCCGCGCGGCAGAACCGACACGCGCAGCAAGATAAGCAGGAAGGCGAGCCATGACACCGTCCACGATCAGACGCTCAAGCCCTGCTACAATCCACGCCACCGCATCCTGAAACACTTTAACGATGACCGCATAAACCTCGTCCACGTAAAACTTATTGGCGAACAATTTTATGTTCAGCGGATCTTTGTCTTTGCCTCGGTAGAGCCAAAAAGCAACTCCCATGCCGATAAGCAAGGCACAAATAGAAGCGATGAATACGGTCGGGTGATCTTGCGCGTGCTGTGGAAGCATAGCCTCCAACCATCCTCCCACTTTGTCGAACAGACTTAGAATCGTTAGCAGCGCCAAAGCAATCAGCGGTAGCACCATGATGACAGGCGCTTCCACGGCGTGGTGGGCGGAGTCTGTCCGTGGTTTGCCAAAGAACGTTACCACAAACATGCGGGTCATATAGAAGGCCGTCAGCATGGCCGTAACGATACCGATCCAAAACAGAGGTCTTCCACCTTCAACCTCAAATGCGACTCCAAGAATGGCTTCCTTACTCCAGAACCCACTGGTAATGACAGGAATCCCCATTAGCGAAGCGGTTCCAATGGTAAAGGTGACGAAGGTCACTGGCATGTGCTTTCTCAGTCCGCCCATTTTCCACATGTCTTGCTCATGATGGCAAGCATAGATGATAGCACCTGAACCGAGGAACAACATAGCTTTGAAGAAAGCATGAGTGTAAAGATGGAACATCGCCGGGTGGCCTGGTCCAGCCTCATGATGATGTCCACCAACCTGCATGGCGAGAAGACCGACTGCCATGACCATGTAACCGAGTTGGGACAAAGTAGAATAGGCCAGCACGCGTTTGATATCGTTCTGCTGCGTGGCCATCAGGGCTGCAAAGATAGCAGTGATGCCGCCGATCCAGGCGATGACCTGAGCTGCATCTGGCGATGCTTCGATCACAAAAGAACAACGCACGAGCATGAACACACCCGCAGCCACCATCGTCGCCGCATGAATAAGTGCAGATACTGGGGTTGGGCCTTCCATGGCATCTGGCAACCACACATGCAGAGGAACCTGCGCAGACTTACCCACCGCCCCCATGAATAAGCAAAGTGCAGCAGCAAACATGAACCAAGGCTGCGTCTCAGCAAAATGGTGCAAATTCCCTGTCGCAAAACCTTCACGAAGACCATCCGCACCTGCGAAATCGACATTGCCATGGTTGGCCGCAAACAACATCAGGATACCGATCATGAAACCAAAGTCCCCGATTCGATTGGTGAGAAAAGCTTTCTTAGAAGCGTCAGCAGCAGAAGCTTTTTCGAACCAATGTCCAATCAACAAGTAAGAGCTAAGACCGACCAACTCCCAGAAGATGAACATCATCACCAAGTTACCGGCCAGCACAATTCCAGTCATGGAGAACATGAAGAGTGAGAGAGCCCCGAAAAAGCGGATCTTGCCCGCATCTTCCTTCATGTAGCCGAGTGAGAAAATATGCACCAGCAAACCAATCGAGGTGACGATCAACATCATTCCACGACTCTGCTGATCAATCAGCGCATCAATGGCGATCTTAAACTTCCCAATGCTGACGAACGGCAAAAGAACGGGATTGGAATCCTGAGAGTGCAGCAAAAGCACACTGATCACAAAGCAAACAGTGGCCGAAGCGACCGACAGAAACACGCTGGCGTTTTTCAGCAGCTTGTGTCCAAGCAAAATGGTCAGTGCCGTAAAAAACGGCAACAGCAACAGCAGAGAGGGGAGTGTGGGGGCGGCGTCCGGGGCGGGCATGGAGCGGGAGATTCTCGGTTGCGCTTAGCCTTGCAGCTTAGTGACGGATTCAGTTTCGACACTCTGCTTCGAACGGTAGAGCGCAACGATGATGGCAAGACCAACGGCCACTTCGGCAGCGGCCACCGTGATGGTGAAAAACACTAGAGACTGAGCGGCATAGTCAGGCAGCCCCTCCGTCACACGGAAACGAGAAAAAGCCACGAGAGTGAGGTTGGCAGCACTCAACATCATCTCGAGACACATGTAGATGATGATGATGTTACGCCGCGCGATGACCCCAGCGAGGCCAAGCGCAAACAGCATCCCGCTGATAATAAGGTAATGATTGAGTGTGATCATCAGGCGTCCTTGACTCCTTTCTCACGCTTGCTCAGCACCACCACGCCAATCGTGCCCACAAGGAGCAACAAACCGACCACCTGGAGGTGAAAGCCGTATTTCTGAAACAAAGTGAGGCCCATCAGTTTGGCATCAGGAAGCACTCCTGCCTTTAGGTCATTAGCAATGGTTGGAATCTTGGCCAACTCGCCTGCTTTCTGAAGCACGAGAGGAGCGTCTTTAATTTTAACAGCTCCGTTGCTAAAACTGCTGCAAACTGTCGCGATCTGAAGCGCCAAAATAACGGCCAAAACAATACCTCCGATGACAGCGGGGAGGTTGGGCTTCTTGCCTTCCTCCGCCTTGATATCCAACAACATAATGATGAAGAGGAAAAGCACCATCACGGCACCTGCGTAAACAAGGATCTGGATGGTTCCGATGAAGTAAGCATCCAAGCTCAAGAAAAGAGCCGCAAGACCAACGAAGCTACCCGCTAAAGACAGAGCACTGGTAACGGGATTTCGCGCCGTGACGACCAACAGGCCAAAGCCTAAGGTCATCGCGCTGAAAAGATAAAAGAGGATAGAAGGCATGGCTCTACTTCAATTCATTCCACTTGTTGACGAGGCCAACGCGCTTGCCGCCGATCTCATAGAGCTTCTTCTTGTTGTGCATCAATTCAGCACGGGATTCACCTGTGATGGCGTAATCTTTACGCAAATAGATGGCCTGTTCAGGACAAACTTCTTCACACATGCCGCAGTAGATGCAGCGAGTCATATCAATATCGAACTCCTTCGGCCGCTTTTCCACTTTGGCCCATGGATCATCGCTGGGGATTTCACCGGGAGTGATACGGATGGCCTTTGGAGGGCAAATGAACTCGCAAAGTTGGCAGCTCACGCAGCGCTCACGTTCCTGTTCATCGGTCACCAAAGCGGGAGCACCCCGGTAGTAGGAAGGCAGATTGGCATCCCATTTTTGCTCAGGGTATTCCATGGTCACCTTTTCCTTGCCGCCTACGATCTCGCGGAATGTTTTAAGGGCGTGCCCGAGCGTAATTTTCAAACCTTTGACGAGCGTGGAGATGAACCATCTCTCATGCCAGGCGAGCTTGGGGCGTTGGACGATAATTGTTGCCATCGGAGGGGGAAATTACTTCGTGAAGCAGGCCATGATCACGGCAGTCAGGATGACATTGGCCAGAGCCAGTTCAAACATGAACAGCCAGCCCAATTTCATAAGTTGGTCAAAGCGGAACCGCGGCAGTGACCAGCGAATGAGGATGAAGAAAAGAATGAAGACGATGACCTTCAAAAAGAAGACGCCAATGTGTAGAAGTCCAAGCCAAAAAGGCGTGGAACCTGCGGAGTAATGAAGCTGAAAGCTGCTCCCGAGCCAGCCAAAGGCAGTATCCAACCCGATCATGTTCCCGACGTATTCAAAGAAGGGCCAGAAAGGAATGCTCCAGCCGCCCAGGAACAAGGTAACGGCCAAACCCGATCCAATGATCATGGCTGCATATTCGCCCAAGAAGAAGAGGGCAAATTTCATGGAGCTGTATTCCGTATGGTAACCTGCAACGAGTTCCGTTTCGCACTCCGCCAGGTCAAAAGGCAAGCGATTGGTCTCAGCAAACATCGCCACCGTGAAAATGCAGAAGGAAATGACCATGGGCACCAGCAGCACCCAGCGTTCAGCCGTCAAACCTTCACCCCAGAAAGGCAGCAGGAGCCAACCGTTCGCGTCTTGGAACGCTGACATCTTAGAGAGATTCAGCTCACCGAACACCATCAAAACAGGAATGATCGAAAGCCCCAGGGACAGTTCATAGGAGATCATCTGCGCCGAGGAGCGAACCCCTCCGAGGAAGGGATACTTCGAGTTCGAGGACCATCCTGCTAGGACGATCCCGTAAACCCCCAAGGACGCGATAGCGAAGGTGAAAAGCGGCCCGACATTCAGGTCAGCAATCACAGACTTCACAGGTGCGGAAAAGCCTGTTCCACCCAATTTTTCAATCATTGGATTGAGGAATGAAAAATCCAATTCGCTCCCAAAAGGCAACACGGCACAAGTCATCAGTGCCGGGACCATTGTCAGCGCTGGAGCCAACCAATAGTAGAAAGTATTGACGGACTTCGGGGTGAAATCTTCTTTGAGAAGAAACTTCAAACCATCTGCCATGGGCTGCACCAGGCCCCCGATCCCAAAGATCTGGATATCCTTCTTGAAGCCAAAAAGCGTCAAGGGGATCCCGGTTCGGTTGGGGCCGACACGGTCCTGGATGATGGCCGAAAATCGCCTCTCCGCATAAACGGAGTAAGCGACCATGGGCAAGATGACCAAAAAGGTCAGGAAAACGATCTTCACCACCGAAGTGATGAGGAAGGCAAAGTCGAAGCTGGCGAGAAGTGCTGCCATGGGGGCGTGTGCATTATCAGGAAGGCTTTACGACGGGCAACCCGAATTTGTGAAAAATTTCACAAGCTCACACTTTTGTGGGCCCTAAGCCCCCTCTTTTGACCCTTTTTTTACCAAATTGAGAGGTTGCCGGACGGGGAAAACCATGCTGCGAGACATCCATCACCCATGGATGTCTTTAGAAAGGAGCAGACTTGGTCTTCGATTTCTGCGTTTTTTGGTTCAAAATGACCAGATGCCACCCTGGATTGAGTATTCTGCCTGTGCTGTATGCGCCATTTCCGGCGTGCTTGCAGCCGAGGGAAAACGCATGGACCTCTTTGGAGCGGTAGTTTTAGCTCTCGTGGCAGCGGTGGGTGGCGGAACGATACGCGATCTGTGCCTGGGTGTACGCCCCGTTTTCTGGATTCAGGCTCCTGACCACATCACGTGGTCTCTTGTAGCTGCGGTGAGCACGTTTGTGCTGGCGGGGTTCATCGAAATACCCAATCGAGCATTGACCTTGGCAGATGCCTTTGGGCTGGCCCTCTTTGGCATTGTCGGTACGGAGAAAGCCCTTCTCCTAGGCTCACCTGCCATCGTAGCAGTCCTCCTGGGCATCGTCACGGGAGTCGCGGGAGGTATCCTCCGGGATGTTTTGCGAAGTGAAATTCCTTGGGTCCTGAGAGCGGAGGTTGAACTTTATGCGACCGCAGTGGGCATAGGGGCCACCATTTTTGTGTTGCTGGAACGATGGCTTCCACCTTCAGAAAGCCATCGCTATATAGCTATGTCGGTGATCTTAATTCTGCGGCTCGCCGCCATGCGCTGGAAACTGCGATTACCCACTTTCCAGACACGACCCAAAAAGTGAAATCTCCCTGTTAAAGCGGCTCGCGCCCAGTGGCCTCTATGAATTGCTGACGCAGGCTCTGGTAGCTGGTTTCCCATTGATCCAGTGAGCGCTGATATTCCACGATTTGCTTTTCTAAAAGGCCGACACGCTGCTGCAAAAGCGCGTCCCCACTCCCCTTCTGCAGATCTGGCCACTGGGCACCCACCAAGGTAGTTTCGGCGCTGCGCGTGTGATGCGGGCTAAAACCAAAGAAGGCCTGATCTGAAAGCCGGGATTCCGTGGCATCCACGCAATTGATCAGAACGACATTTTCATCAATTTCTCCTGTGGCTAAAAACTCCTGAATGGTGGCGACATTGGTCGGCCCATAAAGATACTGATCCGGCATTTGGATCAGCCAATCCATCTGCAATTCCTGGATCATGGGTGCCCGCTGCCAGGTCTGTCGCCCGTCATTGGATAACTTATCCATGGGCGAAATTTTAGCCTCGCTAGCCCAGCCCAAAAGGGTCTCGGTGGTGATGGGGCCGTATTCTTGATTGTCAGCCGCTTTGATGAGATGCCAGGTCGTATCGCTCATGTCTCAGATGTTAGCGAATGCCCCCCAGCCACCGGAAGAAAAAAATGAGAAAACCGATGACCGGGCAGAACGCATGCTAACCTGGGACAAAGGACTCCCGTTTAAGGGCCATCAAAGATCGTCGAGTCCGATATCTGAGGAGGCGTGCCAATCCCCTTCGTATGGGCTAGGCCCAGAGCTTTCCGCTTGCGCGCATCGGCAAAAAAAGCCTTTAGCAAAGCGATGCTGTCATCCGCCAAAACACCGGGCGTGATCTCGCTGCGATGGTTGAGATTGGGAGCTTGCAGCAGATTCCAAAATCCCCCTGCCGCCCCACCTTTGACATCCACACAACCGAAGATGACCCGCCGAATCCGGCAGTGGACAATCGCCCCGGCACACATGGGACAAGGCTCTTTGGTAACGTAGAGATCACACTCCGCTAAACGCCAGTCTTCCATCGCACTCTCCGCCTGAGTCAGAGCCAGCATTTCGGCATGAGCGGTGGCATCTTTCAGCGTTTCCACCTGATTCCAGGCACGACCGATGATCTGCCCTTTGTGAACGATGACCGCGCCAATGGGCACCTCATCCTGACGGGCTGCTTTTTTGGCCAGACGTAGAGCCTCGCGCATGAAGTGCTCATCCGAGACGAGATCAATGGTTTGGGGAAGTTCCAGGCTCATAGCAGTTCCTCGACGAAACGTTGACTGTTGAAGGGCTGAAATTCCTCCACTTTTTCACCCAGGCCGATGTAGCGGGTGGGCACCCCCAGCTCCTGCTGGATGGTCACTAAAATGCCGCCTTTACCACTGCCATCCAGCTTGGTGACGATGACGCCCGTCAGTGGGATGATCTTGTGAAACTCGCGTGCCTGCTGGAGGGCATTGGCCCCCGTGGTGGCATCCACCACCAAAAGAACTTCGTGGGGAGAGGTGCTGTCTTTACGCCCCAGGATGCGGTGGATCTTTTTCAGCTCTTCCATGAGGTTGTGCTTGTTGTGTAAGCGGCCCGCCGTGTCACATAGCAGGAAGTCCGCCTGAGTGCGACTGGCGAGGTCATACGCCTCAAAACAAACAGAGGCGGGATCACCATTTGGCGGCCCTTTCACCATGGGGATGTTTAGGCGCTGAGACCAGACTTCCAGCTGCTCCACGGCGGCTGCGCGGAAAGTATCTGCTGCGGCTAGCACCACCTTTTTTCCGCCTTTATGGAGAAGATGGGCCAGTTTGGCCGTGGAGGTGGTCTTTCCAGTGCCATTCACCCCGATCACCAGGACCACCTTGGGTTTACCGTCCAGAGGCGTCAGTGTCTCAGCCTTTTCAGGCAAGATTTTGCGGATGTGCTCGCGCGCTACCTGCACAATGTCTGCGCCATGCAATTTACGGCTTTGAGCCTTCAGGTCATCCACGATCTGCATGGATAACTTCGGCCCGAGATCTCCAGTGATGAGGGCCGCCTCCAGTTCATCCCAGTCAATGTCGGGTTTGGTGAAGCGCTGAAGGAGAGATTTAAAGAATCCGGCCATAATGGGAAGTAAGAGAGGAAAAGGGGCCGTCTGCTTACTCCATTTTAGCGAGGATGCCATCACGGAATGATGAATGCCGACCGGAAGAATACACGTTGCAGCGGCGTTGTTGTATGCCCTTGTTTCACCCTCCATCATGAAGTTCACGCCCTTGCTTTCCGCCATCCTTCTTGGCACCTTTTCATTCACTGCTGCAGCCGCCACCTTCACGGTGGAAAAAACCGCCACTGGCGGGGCTGTGGTGAAAATTGACGGTGAATTTTTCACCGAATACGTCGTGGATCAGGCGAATAAACCCTACCTCTGGCCCATCATTGGCCCAGGCGGCCAGACCATGACCCGCGCCTACCCTATGAAGACGGTGGAAGGTGAGCAGCATGACCACCCTCACCATCGCGGCCTGTGCTTTGGCCATGAAAACATCGGCGGATACGATACCTGGGCTGAACGCGCGACCTTTGGCGACAAACCCAACGCGAAGTCCGAAGAGCGCGTGAAGCACCTGGGTGCTATCAAACATCGCGAGCTCAAAGACATCCAGGCAGGCGAGACAGCAGCCTTCACGACCGTGGCCGACTATGTTGATGCCTCCGGCAAAAAGACCCTCGAAGAAGTGCGCCGCCACACCTTCAAAGTCGTCAATGACACCCGTCTGATTGATGTGGACATTGATCTCATCGCCACTGAAGGCGACACCCTGGTGGATGACAAAAAGGACTCTGGCCTCAGCATTCGCGTGCCGACTAACATGGCCGTGGAAAAGGAAAAGAAAGAGCGTGGCACCGGCAAGATCATCAACAGCGAAGGCCAGACCGACGCTGACGCCTGGGCGAAGCGTGCCACCTGGTGCGACTACCACGGCATCGTGGACGGCAAGCACGTGGGCGTCGCCATGCTGAATCACCCCAAAAGCTTTCGCCACCCCACCCCATGGCACGTCCGCACCTACGGTCTTTTCACCGCCAATCCCTTCGGCCTTCAGTCCCTGGACCCGAAGTCTGAAAGCGGAGCTTTGACCTTGAAGAAAGGTGAAAAGCTCACTCTGCGTCATCGCTTCATCTTCCACCTAGGGGATGAGAAAGCCGCAAAGATCGCTGAAGCCTACGCGGATTATGCCAAGGAGCCCTGAGACCTTTGATCGAACGGTCTAACCAAGTTCAAAATAAAAAGTCTTCGGCAGTGATGCCGAAGACTTTTTTGTTAGGCAATTCAGGCTAAGTGTAGAATCAGCTCACTTGTTACCCGATCACGCATAGTCTTCTACCCGGTAGGTCCAAGGAAGCGGGCCATTGAAGGCATTGTTGTAAGCCACACTGTCCATGAAGTAGGCAATGTCATAACCGGCACCTCCATCCACATCAATGTAGCTATTGAAGTCGTTCCCCACAGTCTCAACGGAAGGATTGGCTCCGGCGAGGAAAACGTCATCGCCATTTCCCAAGAGCACCCGGACGTAACCGTCAAACACGCTGTAAATGGAGGACACTTCCGTATCCGTATCAAACTGCACGTAGTCCACCCCATTGCCCGTCGCCACGGTCACATTGCGATCAAAGATGCTGTCGCGAACGAACACATCACTGTCCGCATTACCACGCAGACTGACGGAGACATTCCCACGGAAATCACTTTCCAGAAACTGGACGGTATCCACAAAACCGAGTCCAGCGGTGGTGATCACACTGAGGTTGCCATAGATGTCACCATTGCGCACCATCACCTCTGAATCCCCCGCCCCAGTGCTGATGCTCACAGATCCACGCACAGTGATGAGATTGGAGTCGCCCTCGAACTGGCCGATGTCCACGATATCCTCACCCGTGCCACCGGTGTAACGGACGCCCCCCACACTGGCCGCCAAAGCATTCAGGCCAAAAGAGTTGGTCCCGCTGGAGGCATTCATGGTGACGATGCCGCCTACGTAAACTTCAGGACCGTCGAGGATCAGGTCGTCTTGGCCGATGCCCCCCGTGTAAGTCAGAGCACCTGAGGCACCGAAGTATTCCGAAGTAAAGATGTCCAGCTTATTGGTGCCTGCGCCAGCGCTGAAAGCAAAATTCCCCTCAATGATCACTTCTCGCGCTTCCAGCAAAAAGTCGTCCGTGCCAGTCCCCCCCGTGTAGGTGAAGCCCCGGGAGGCAAGTTCATCTAGATTCGTCGTGATGACGGTGTTTGTGCCATTCCCCACCCGCAGGGCCAGCAACCCGCCCACATTCAAATCTCCCCGCAGGGTGACATTGTCAGTCCCCGCCAGGGACTGCAATGTCATGGCCTTGGTCACAGTCAAAGAATCTGTCAGCGAATCACCAATTTCAAAATCAGTGAAGCTGTTGGTCGTCGTCCGCAGGGTCAGAGCCCCATTCACTTGGCCGATACCCGTTTTGAACAAAAATTCTTGCCCTTCAAAAGCTGTGCCACCCGCCAGGGCTGAAATGTTACCATTGGAGGTCAGCGCAGTTGCGTTCACCTCAAAAGTATTTGCTCCATTGCCCAGGTTCACACTCAGCCCCTTTCCAAAAAAAAGATCCCCACCTGCGGTGAAATAATCCCCCCCATTGCCCATGAGCACCGTTACCGTGCCGCCAAGTGTCGTAGAGGTCAGATCGAGGATGTCGTCTCCATCTCCGGTATTCACATTCAGTGTGCCAGGAAGCAAAACACCATCGAGGATCATTTCATCATCGCCAGCTCCTAAAACAGCTTTGACGGAAAGCGGAGCATCAAAGGTCAGCGAAGTGGCCTCAGCCCCTCCATTGAGACTGAATCGAGTCGCCGTGGCGCCATCCGTCAAAGCTGAGATGGTCCATTGATCACCGGATTCCGTAATGACAAAATCATTGTGATCCACATCCCCCGTTACAGTCAAGGCACCCGCCGCCGTGAGGTTGAGCGTCACTAGACCAGCAGGAGCCAGTCGGGACTCCAAGGTTTCCAGAACGGAAGAAGAAGTGAAATTTTTCATGGGGGGGAAAGGGGTTGGTTACTTCTGCATAGACCTCTCTCGGCCTGGAAGTATTCACCCTTTGTTAAAAATCCGTTATTTCATGAACTTTGCATGACAACCAGCAAAGGAACACATCCGCTAATTACCCATGCCTTTAAGCAGTGATCACCATGCCAGCGCGAAATCCATGCAGACAAAGACACGTATGTTCCTGCATACTGTGATTTGCCCCTGCCCATGAAGTCCCCGTTGCTCTTATTCTTAGTTCTTACCACCGCTGCCCAAGCTGCGTCCGGGGGAAAACTGCGGTACAATCGAGATATTCGCCCCATCTTGTCGGACTACTGCTTCGCCTGCCATGGGCCAGATAAAAATCACCGCGAGGCTGATCTGCGGCTGGATGTACGAGAGGCCGCGATCGAGATGAAGGCCATCCTGCCGGGAAAACCAGAAGGAAGTAGCATTCTGGAGCGCATCCACAGTCATGATGAAGATGACGTGATGCCACCACCAGAGTCTAAGAAAACGCTGACTGAAGCCCAAAAAGCATTATTAACGGAATGGATCCGCCAAGGGGCCGAATACGAGCCACACTGGTCTTACACACCTCTTGTTAGGCCTAATCTACCTGCGGCCCGCCAAGAAACAGGCACGGCCCACCCCGTGGATGCATTCATCCAAGATGCTCTGACTAAAAGAAACATCTCCCCTTCCCCCATCGCTTCCGCGCGCACCCTTTTGCGCAGGCTAAGCCTGGATCTCATCGGCCTCCCCCCTACACCGGAAGAAGCGACTGCCTTTGAGCAAGCCTTCAAGGCGGATCCTCAAGCTGCTGTGAGAACATGGACGACACGCTTGATGAAATCGCCCCACTTCGGTGAACGCTGGGCCGCCTGGTGGCTGGATGTGGCCCGCTTTGCAGACACCGTCGGCTTTCACGGCGATCAAAATCAGCGCATTTTCCCGTACCGCGACTACGTCATTAACTCCTTTAATTCTAACAAAAGGTTTGATCAATTCACCCTCGAACAGCTGGCCGGGGATCTGCTCTCAAATCCCACGACCGAACAACTCGTGGCCACAGGCTTTAATCGGCTGAATATGATGACGCGTGAGGGCGGCGCTCAACCCAAAGAGTACTTAGCCAAATACCAGGCTGATCGCGTGAGGACGGTCGGAGGTACTTGGATGGGGGCCACCCTGGGCTGCGCAGAATGCCATGACCACAAATTCGATCCCTACACAGCAAGGGATTTTTATTCGATGTCGGCCTTCTTTGCCGATGTAAAGCAATTTGGGGTCTATGCCAGCTATGGCTATACCCCAGTCGAAGAACTCAAAGGTTGGAGCAATGAACACCCCTTCCCGCCTGAAATTTTGGTGGATAGCCCTTACCTCAAAAGCCGTTTGGGCAAACTCCAAAGACAGATGGCTGCCCTAGCACGTCAAGCCATCCACGACGCCCCTCAAGAGCAATTGAAGCCATGGGTGCAGCAAACACTAGCGGCCTTGACGAGGAAGAAAGACATCTGGTTTATCCCTTCTCTGACAGCAACTACCGTGACATCGCCTCCTGCCTCAAAAGGAGCCAAGGCTCAAAAAGCGAAAAAGAATGCGCCCCCAGTAGATTCGTCCAGCATCGCTCAAACTCCAGAAGGCACCCTTCTCATCACGGCTAATGTGGCGCAAAACACCACGATCACATTAAAACCTGAAGGTGGCCGAATAGCGGCCGTGAAGATTGAACTCCTCCCGAACTCAGCGCATCAAGACAGCATTGAGCTAGCCGGAGCGGCCAAGGGCATGCTGCTCGTCCCAGCATTTAGCCATCGCGCCTTAGGCACGGACAAAGATAAAAGCCTGCCCGTCTTCTTTGCAGATGCTGATCACAAGGAAGCCGTCTATGCAGGCACGGTCGAAAAAGCTGGTGTAACCACAGGTTGGAAGACTGCCGCGAAAAAAGCCCGAACTCAGCAGACATCCGTGTGGATCCTGGATGAACCCGTGGATCTCAAGAAGGGAGAAGCCTTCATCATCCACCTGCCTAACCACACAGCGGGCTGTCTGCGCATCTCCATCGCTAGCATCGCGCCCCCGAGTCCTTTAGCGGAAAGTTGGAGTCAGGCTCTACTGTCTGCTTTAGAAAAGAACGACTTCAATGACGCCCTGCTAGCGCAAACTTGGCTTCTACAGTCAGGGCAAAACCCCAAGGTCAAAGCCGTTTGGAAAAACATTCATACGCAAACCTTGGAATGCAATCAGGGCAAAGCCTGGACTCAGGTGACTGTCCCCGTCAAAGAACCGCTCACCATCCGCCGACTTCCACGCGGAAACTGGATGGACGAAACGGGCGAAATCTGCCCACCTGCCCCGCCCCAGTTTCTGACTGGAAACCGCCCTAAAAGCACCCGCCAGTCGCGTGTGGATTTAGCCAAATGGCTGACCTCGGCTGAGAATCCCCTCACCGCCCGCACCTTTGTAAATCGTCTCTGGAAGCAATTCTTTGGCAATGGTCTCTCCCTGGCTGTGGACGACCTTGGCGCACAAGGCGAAACACCAAGCCACCCAGAACTGCTCGACTGGCTGGCGGCAGAGTTTCGAGACAGCGGCTGGGACATTCAGCACCTCATGCGTCTCATCGTCTCCAGCCACACTTACCTACAGGATAGCCGCACCCGGCCAGAACTGAAAGACCTAGATCCGAGCAACCGCCTTCTAGCCTTCCAAAATCCACGGCGACTCGAAGCCGAGTTCGTACGTGACAATGCCCTCTTTGCTGCGGGATTGCTCAATCTAGACATCGGGGGGCCCAGTGTGAAACCCTACCAGCCAAGCGGTTATTATGAAAACCTTCAGTTTCCCAGCCGTGATTACGTGGCCAGTACAGATGATCAGCAGTGGCGGCGTGGTGTTTACATGCATTGGCAGCGAACCTTTCTACATCCCATGCTTGCCAATTTTGACGCGCCTGCCCGCGATGAATGCACTGCCACACGCAATGTCTCCAACACTCCGCAGCAGGCTTTGACCCTACTTAATGATCCAACTTTCGTTGAAGCCGCTCGGACGCTGGCAGAAAGTTTAACTCAAGGCAGTGATTCAGAGCGGCTCGAAACTATTTTCTTGAGAACCTTAGCTCGTTCCCCCAAACCTGCGGAAACGCATAGCTTGTTAGGCTTTTTGCAAAGCCAACGAGATGTCTTCAAAGCCTCCCCTGAAGATGCGCAGAAACTCCTCGCTACGGGTCTTCGCCCTATCCCAACGTCTCATCAGGCAGAATTGGCTGCTTGGACGAGCCTTTGTCGCGTGGTCTTGAATCTCCACGAGACCATCACGCGATACTAAAGGTCACGTAATCTTCGCCTAAAATCCATTCCCCCATCCTTGGGTCCAGCCTTCATGAAGCGCTGAGATCATCCGCACTCATTGTCTTCAAAGAAGGGCTTCTTAACCCTTTCACAGAGATCGCAAACAGGACTCAATGAGTTCGCGAGGGTCATGAGCAACCACCCCTCCTTTCTAAAAACAAATAACCCCCAAGTTCATTCGAACTTTGGGGGCTTTATTCTTCGATATTCAATCAAGCCTTGGCTGGAGCCTGGGGAACCTCTTTCTTAGCCGCCGGGGTGTAATAGTAACTGGCGTAGTTGTAATAAGTGTACTCTTTCAGGCTTGTAGAGGCTCGATTCAAAATGACCCCGCCCACATTGACCTGACGCTCATAAAGTGAGTCGAGAGCCTTGCCGCTGAGGCGTGCCATGGTGGAAGACATGCGAACAACGAATAGCACGGTGTCCACCTTGGGAGCAAAGCTTCCAGTGTCATCAGCCACCAAAACCGGGGCGCTATCAAAAACCACGTAATCGTACTCAGCACCCATTTCGTGAAGCACTTCCTCAGCTTTCTTGGAGAGAAGCATTTCAGAAGTTTGGTCAAAAACCTCCCCACGTGCTAGCAAATGAAGATTCCGAGTGGAAGTCTCTTGCACAGCATCGCGCCAATGAAGATTGCCACGCAGCACCTCACTGAGGCCAGGGCTGGTCGGCAGTTTAAACAGCTCACTGACACCCCCACGACGCAAGTCACAGTCTGCCAATAGCACACGGGCACCACCTAGAGCCAAGGTAACAGCCAAGTTAGAAGTCACCGTCGTTTTCCCCTCATTCGGCACTGCACTGGTCACCAAAATCGTCTTTGGCATTTTACCCTGCCAATTTTTAAACAGAATGGAAGAACGGATATTGCGGAAAGCCTCTGCATAGAGATGGCGCTCATCATTGGGTTTCAGCAACTGCACATCACCACGCTGACGCTGATCAGGGACCTGCCCCAAAACTGCCTCGGCAGGAAAGAGCGCTTGGAATTCACTGAAGGAATTCATTCGATCATCCAGGTGGTCGAAGATCAGAAGAATCAAAATGCCCGCAACAAGGCCGACGACCAAACCGATGCTAAGGGGTGGAATCCACTTTGGATTGGCCTTAATCGCCAAGGAAGCATGCTCCTGAACTGCCACATAGTCTGTCTGCACATTCTGCAACTGTTGAAACTCCTGCACGCGCTCAAACATGCGATCGTGAGCCAGCTTGGTGGCCTTAAACTCTTCTTCCAAACGTTCATGCTGAGCTAACTTGGACCCCAGTTCGATAGCTTCTTTTTCCTGAGCAATGATTTGCTGCTCCATGCCACGCACACGCCGCTCAAGGTCTGCCTGCTGACCACGAAGCTCTTTGATGATCTCCTCCTGAAAATTGGCCAATAAGCCTTTCTCAAACTCGATTTTTTCATCTACATCCACCACCATGGGATGCTGCGGTTTGAAGGATTTCAGGAGTTTCAAACGCTCATTCTCCAGCCTCAAAATGCCTTTGCGAGTTTCCAAATAGTCACGCTCTACCGAGGTGAGCCCCAAGCTATTCTGAGCGGTTTCAACGTTCGGTGTCGCATTTTCTGTGGAAGAAGCGGCACTCGTAGGAGCTGCACTCGCAGGGGCAGATGTCAAAGAGCGCTCACGATTGATCATCGCTTGGTCAACATCTTGCAGTGCCAGGGTGATGTCATTGAGCTCAGTCTCCAGAGACTTCTTTTTGATCTTTAGACTGATCAGAAAAGCGGCAGCTTCATTGTTGCCATTCGTCAGCGTCACAATGTTATTGCCTTTGCGAAAAGCTTCGAGTTTGGCTCCACGATCTTCCAACTCTTTGCTCTTTTTCACCACAGTTTCAGTGAAGGTATTGAGAGCACGTTCCAATCCCTGCTCACGGATCTGTTGGCGGAAAGAAACGAACTCATCCAGTAAAGCCTCCAGGAAAATCTGCGTGTATTTTTGCTCAGCACCGATAGCAAAGACATTGAAGATAGCCGAGCCACGAGTCTGACTGACTTTGATTTCCACCTCGGAGTCTTTTAAATCGGGGTGCAAAGCCTGCACGCGCGTCAGCGTGCGCTTTTTGAGATCGGCACTTTCCAAGGTTTCAATGATCGTGCCGTAGAAATCCTGCATGGTCTCCTGCCAATTCAAATCTCCCTGAGCCACCATACGCCCACCTGCCACCAGCTTCGCCAACGACGTGTAATTCACGGGTTGGTTCATCAGATGCAAGGCAGCCACACAAACCCCGATGCTAGCAGTCAAGAGCAGAAACCACCAACGACGAGCCAGCAAAAGCCGATAGCGCTGAAATTTCGCCGAAGTCTCATGAATCCGGTTGAGGTTCGTGGATGGGTTCTGCCCAGGTAGAGACAGGCTGGCATCCAGGGGATTCGGTGGTGGGTTGTTCACGGCAAAGAGAAAGGATCGTCTGTGACGAAAAACGCACAGTTTGGCATTATGCCACGCAAAAACAGTCTCCGCATTGGAAAGTTCAAGGCAGGTATAAGTTCAAAAAACACAACCCACCTATCCTGACCAGGGACTCAGAAATTCACTTTCTTCTCGTCCACGATGATGACATCGTTTTTGCGGAGATAGACATCATAATCAAGATTTCCCTGGCGCATGATGCTATCCAAATTCACGAGAATGGTTTTGTTCCCCTGGGCCGTTTTGCGAACCAGCTTCACTTTTTGGGGATTGGCGAACTGAGCGAAACCTCCGGCACGAAGAATGGCTTGGCTGATGGTAATGTCTTCGTCCTGTGGCAACTCGTATTTACCCTGGCGAAGCACCTGGCCATAGACGGTGAAGAAATCGATCTCAGAACTGCCATAACGCATGCGTGCATTCGGGTCATCCTGTCTTTTGAGGTCGATGGATACCACGACGGTCGCAGAATTGTAGTAATTCTGCTCCAGACGGCGCTTCACCTCATTGGCGAGTTGACGACAGGTCCGCCCAGCGGCTTTGACCAAGCCGATGTGGGGTGCTGTAACTTCCCCTGTGGCACCGACGCGCATCTGCTGAGGCTCACGGCGATCTTCAACCACACGCATACTAATGAGGTCCCCTGGCTCAATGATCTGGGTATCGTCCAGAACTTCCATGGAATTCAAAACTGCTGCGGAACGAGCCACATCCCCAGTCGGTGTCGTAGCAGGAGTCGCTGCACGGCGCTCATCAATTTCACGAAACCCAGGATCCTGAGCTATGGTAAGACTGACAAAAGAAACGAAGGCGAGAAAGCTCGAACGGAAAACAGACATGGCGGTCAGGAAGGAAAACATACAGGGCGCTTCAGGCCCAACTTAACAGCATCAAAAGTTATAATTGATACCCAGGATAACGCGATTTTGTTCAAAATCTTGATCGTCAAAATTGCCTGCACCATCTGTAACATCGGTCACATAAAAGCGATATCCGAGGGAAATATTGCACTTAGGCGACAGCACATAAGTGACGTCTAAATTGAAGGCGTGCTGATCAAAGTCGCCCTGGGTGGCGAAATCTCCGATAGCGTCGGTGCTGTTACGTCCGAAATGGTAACCGGTACCGAGATTGACCTTTGAAGAAAGGCGATGAGACACATGGAAATCAATCCCGTATTGATTAACATCCTGAGCATATACACCTCCTGAAGCCGAAGCATCTTCATAAAAGCCACTGACGGAGATGCGACTGCCCTTCCAGGCGATCACAGATAGACCATAGTTGATGTAGTCAGAGGTAATGAAGTTGGAAGTCACGTTCAGCGAGGATTCACGTCCAAAAGACAGAGACTGACTGATCCGTGAATTCAACTGATTGCTAATGGTGACACCGTAATAGAAGTCACTCAGATCAGAATTGTCTTCGTTCGTGAGAGGAGAGGCAGAGGCATATACTCCCCCACGACGAGGAAACGGACGAGTCGGATCGCCAGTCAGATCAATATCATCAAAGCTGAAGTCTTGGTAACCAGCGGCTAGACGAATGTAGGTTGTATTCCCGACCGGCAGAACGAAGAAAGCACCCAGGTTGCTGAGCGTGCCTGCGTTGTTGAAACCACCTTCATATTCGAGGCTGGTGATGCCGCCTTCGATCCCTGCCACCCAAGTATTCGTTGGGCTGTAGCTAAGGGAGCCGTGAATTGAATCCGTCGTGCGACCAAAGTTCTGAGAGTTGTCCACACGAGCCACATTTGGATTATCGGCCTCTTCCAGCGGGTCGGCGAACGAATGCATGTAGTTCATGGCTAGAGTCCAGTCGGAATTGATGCGCCAGTTGGCAGCAACACCTGTGTCATTTTGCAACACGCCGAAGACCTGATTTTGAGTCAACGCGAAGTCGTTACGCACAGCTGGACGAACGGAGGTGCGGTTATAAACCGTGATAAAGACCGGACCTGCCTTGATATCGAACGCGATGGTGCTGCCGGGGAGGACGTTCAGCACAAAATCACCGTTTCCGTAGGGAGCCAGATCAGGATTGTTAAAGTAGTGGTCAAAACCAATGGCAGTCGAGATGGACAGGCGATTGTTTTGAGTGATTTGATAATTCGCATCAATGTTCAGCAAAGAGGTGCTGATGACATCCGACTGGGGATTAGTCCCGGAGCGGTTAATGTTGTCGTTGTATTCAAAACCCTGGTAGAAACCAAAACCGACGTTGATAGGACCAACACGAACGTTCCGACGACCGTTCAGGAATGGATCGGAGACGTAGGTGGGAGCGAAGAAGCCTGTCGGCGAAGTGTATTGCCCCGCGTAGTTGGTGTAGTCCCCGACTGTGCGCGCAGAGTAGGCGGCACCACCACTGCGAACGGATGGACGGGCAATCTCACGAGCCGCCTGATAGTCTGTGGAACGCTGGCCCATTTCAGCGTCTTCGTTGGTGCGATACACACCGCTCTTGTAATCATACGTGACATCCCCATCACGGGTGCCCGAGTTGGTTGCCGCGCGTTCAGCTTTTTGACGGGCACGGAGATCATCGAAGAACAATCCTGTCTGCGTGGGAGAGGCCCCATATTGAGCAAGAGCAGAAGAGAGTCCCATCAACTGCACGCCGCCTAATGCGATGGCGATCAACAAAGAGCGACGAGGATGGGGTGAGCGGGCTGTCATACGTAAGGGGAAGTACGGAGATTGGGGGGATAAATTCCGATTCGCTAAAAAGTGATAAAAGCAACTGTGATGCCGCTTGTCTATCCTAAAAACAACCTTTGAGGTGAACAGACTGCCTCAATTGTCATTTTTTTATCACTTAGAGCCCCATTCAAACGCATTGAACCTCAAAGACATTTCGCACTTTTTAATTCGAGATCGGGTTTAATGCAGGATGGAGGCCTCAGCCTCGCTGACCGCTAACCACCGCTGCCGGGCTAGGGCACTGCGGGTATCCCCAAAGTCCAATTCCAGTTGTATGTCGCCCTGACGGCTTGAGAGCAAATCCCGACGGCGGACCAAGGATCCATTGTCTGTATGGATCACGTGTTTCAGGTGACGAATGAGACGAGAGATTTTATTGTGGCGCTGTTGGTTCATAAAGATGAATTATCATGAGATTAGTTCTTTTGAACAGTCTTGCAATAACTCATTTGAACAGTTGTCACAATTATTCCAATTTTAGCCTTCTTCGTTGACGATTTTTGGCGCTAAGGCTTTTTCATGAGCATGCCAAGTTCGAAAACCCGACTGACGATTCCTGAATATGCAATGGCGCTAGCACATGTAGCTAGTTTGCGCTCTGAGGATCCCTTTCGAAAAGTAGGAGCCGTGGCGATTGATTTTGACAATCGGGTCATCGGCACCGCCTACAATGGGCTAGCACCTGGCTATGACGCAGCACCGGAGTTCTGGATTGATCGGGATGATCGCCGCAAATACATGCTGCACGCTGAGGTGAATCTCTGCAGCCTATTCACCCGTGGAAACGTCAAACTCGTGGCCTGTACGACCCAGCCGTGCACAAGCTGCATGCAGATGCTCTGTGCTTATGGGATCAAAGAAGTCTATTATAGAGACGAATACCCAGAATCTGAAGCGGCGGCCATCGCGCATCGTTACGGCATTCAGCTCGTGCAACTAACGGATTACCCACAGATCGTTTCGCCTTTTGAAAACTAAAAGAGGCCCGTTTTGGGGCCCCTTGATGGGTTGAATGGTAAAATCAGGCCATTGGCCTTTATTTCGGCGCCGTTCCGGAAGCCGACACCCATTTGCCACGTGTCACGACGCGGTCCCAATGGACACCTAGTGAGGTCGCTACCGCTAAACAGGCGGTGGCCTGTGTTTTCAAAATACCAGATACCATGAGGGTTCCTCCCGGACGTACTGACCGGACAATCTGGGGAAAGCCAGCTTCTAAGATATCATAGAAGATATTGGCTATGACGATGTCATATTGCTCACGGGCTTTCCATTTGAGGATGTCCGTTTCGGTAAATTTGATCTCCGGAGTACCGTTGCGGCGTGCATTGTCTTCAGAGACCTCCACTGCTTTGGGGTCGAAATCGCAACCCCAGATTTTTGTGGCTCCTAGCTTAGCGGCGGCGATGGCGAGAATGCCACTGCCACAACCGAGATCTGCCATTTTCCAAGAACGCCCCCGTAAAGGCAAGGCAGCATCTACCAGCATCCGCAAAACAGTGGCCGTGGTCGCATGGTGACCGGTGCCAAAAGCCATGTCCGCAGGAATGGCGATGATTTCTTTGCCCTCATGCTCACTGCGGGCCTGTTTAAGTTCAGCGGCTGTTCGTGCACTGCACACCACCAATTGACCGCGCACTTGGATGGGCGGCATGGCCCCGGCTGAAAGAGCAGCCCAATTTCGGTTTTTAATTTCTCGGACACTGCCTCCGAACATTTTTTGAATAGCGATTACGTCTTTGCGTTTCTCCGCATAAACTTCGACGCGGATGGTCGTGCGACCAGGGACGGTAGTAATAACCAGATTAAGAGCTGGATTGCCTGTGAAACGTTCCTCCCAGGCGTCGCTCCACTTTTCAGAAGACAGCTTGGACCAGACAAACATGAATAAATTAGGTAATTGGCTGAAGGTGCCCTCCAGTTCTTTGTTTTTTAGAACTGGAGCGGGTGACGCGATTCGAACGCGCGACATCTTCCTTGGCAAGGAAGTGCTCTACCACTGAGCTACACCCGCTTTTTGCTGGGCCGTTAGTATGGAGCATTTCCTGAAGCGTGCAAGACATAAATGCATGTTTTTGCATTTTTTTCGTGTTTTGGGGGCACTTGAGGGACTTTTTGAGCTGTTTTGGGATCTTCGAGGCTTTTTTCAGATGTTGGGAACCTCAATTTCACCCTGTTCCAGGTTTTGAAGGGCAAACTCGGTCGCCTCCCACGAATATTCTCACTGGCACGGAGGCCGAGAGCCGCCATCTTAGAAGCACATGGCCCCGCGCAAAGAAGTCACCCTATCTCTGTTTACGCTTATCCTCCTAGCGGCTCTTTCCCTGGGATTGGCCTCTTTTTACAGACTGCCTAGTCTGGGGACACGCCCCATGCACACGGATGAAGCGATTTTAGGGATCAAATTGGGGGAGTTTTGGCAAACAGGACATTTTCAGTACGACCCCAAGGATTTTCACGGCCCAGCGCTTCATCAAACAAGCCTATTGTGGGCAAAACTAGCTGGCTGGGGCACGCCTGAAACGTGGACCGAGACAGATCTGCGGCTGGTCGTGGCCTTATGCGGTCTGGGAGTGCTGTTGACGACTTTACTTTTTGCCGATGCCCTGGGTCGTTACGGCACAGCGATAGCCATGCTGCTGACAGCGGTTTCGCCCATGATGGTTTACTACAGCCGATATTTCATCATGGAGATGCAACTAGTCCTGCTGATCTCCCTAACTTTGGGCTGCTTCTGGCGCTATTCACAGGGTGGAACGCGGCTATGGCTCATTTTAGGTGGTTGTGCGCTGGGCTTTCAGCATGCGACCAAGGAAACTTTTGTCCTGAACGTGGGTGCTGCTTTTGCTGGCTGGCTAGTGGCACGTGCCCTGGTGGGTGAATTTGTGCCACGCAAAGGCAACAGCATGAGCCTAGGCCCGTCCCGAGCCAAAGGCCGCCCTACGCGCCCATGGTTATGGGTGGCGGTACCAGCCGTTTTGGTTTCCGTCGCGGCTTTCTCAAACGGGTTCCGCGACTGGCAGGGTGTGGCAGACAGCTTCACCACTTATATTAGCTACTTGGAGCGCAGCGGTGGCAGTGGGCATGAAAAACCTTGGCACTATTATTTGATGCTGCTGGTCTGGCATAAAGATACCCTAGTGTGGTCAGAGGCACTCATTGTGGGCTTGGCCGTGATCGGAATGGGCTATTCTGTCGTTGCTGAATTCAAAAACACGGGGCGACAGGCCTTTTTGGTTTTTCTCTCCGTTTACTGCGTCGTGCTGCTTAGCGGCTATTCATTTCTGAGCTACAAGACGCCCTGGTCCATCCTCAGCGCGCAGCACGCACTGACCTTGCTGGCCGGGGTAGGGGCGAATGCGGTGTGGTCGGCCATGCCTGGGCGCACGATTCGCTGGATTTTCAACGCAGCTTTGGCCGTGGGGCTTTATCACCTGTGTGACCAGTCCATCCGCCTGACGGGGACACACCGGAATCCCCAGTTCGAATACTCGGCGGATGCCCGCAATCCGTATGTCTATTCGCACACTCAAAAGAGCCTGCTGAAATTGGTGGATGAGGTGAAGACGTTCGTGAAGGCACAAGCCAAAGCCCCTAAAATTCAAGTCATCACCCGCGATGTAGGTTGGCCCCTGCCCTGGTACTGGCGCACCTGGAAAAATGTGGAATACCTGGACAAGCTGCCAGCCACTTTAGATGGCGAAGTCATCGTGGCGGACACTGAGTTTTACGATCAGATCAAAGCCAAGATCCCTGCGGACAGCTACTCGGAGCACTACCCCTATGGCCTGCGCCCTGGCATCATTTTGACGCTGTTCCTGCGTAAAATTCAGCCGACACCCACGACTGTTCCTGAAAAGCTGGATGCCGCGCCAGCGAGTGCCGTCAATGACCCCACGCCACTGAGCAATCCCCCGCCCTCCATGGTGCCGCCAGAGGGCACCATTTCCAAACAGCCCATATTTTCCCCCACCCTGCCAGCTTTCCCTGGGGGGCTCACGCCACAGCCATGACCGATTACCATCGTTTCTCTCATGATGCGATGGCCACCTCTTTTGAGGTCATCATCGCTCAAGATGATGTGGATGAGATGTATGCGGCACAGGCTGCACAAGCGGTGTTTGCCGAGATTGATCGTCTTGAAGATGAACTGAGCCGCTTCCGTCCAGGCAGCGACATTTTCAGACTCAATCAGTTAGGCGCAGGAGAATGCCTCGCCATCTCCCTAGCAGCCTGGGATTGCCTGAATTTAGCAAAAACAGTGCACGAAGAAACGGCGGGCGCTTTTGACATCACCGTCGGCCCATTGATGCACCTCTGGCGAGATGCAGAGGGCAACTTGATCCAACCTGATGAAGAGCGTCTGGAGTTGGCGCGTCATAGCATCGGCAGCCAGCTTTTTGAATTACGCGAAGAGGGATGTTTGGTGCGTGTCTTGGCAGATCATATGGTCTTCGATCTGGGGGCTGTTGGCAAAGGCTATGCCTTAGATCAGGCGGTGCAGGTGCTGCAGGACTGGAGCATCACACGGGCTTTTTTAAATGCTGGAGACAGCACCTTGGTCGCCCTGGATAGCCCATCAGGCGAAGAAACCTGGGCCGTGACTTTGGCCGATGGCACCCAAGAAAAAAAACTTCTTCACCAAGCCCTCAGTGGCAGTGGCTTCATGGTGAAGGGGGCTCACATCATGAATCCTCGCACTCTGAAGCCCGTGCCCGTGCAAGGAAAACGCAGCTATGCCATCGCCCCCACCGCCGCGCTCTCAGACGCGCTTTCGACCGCGTTCATGATCATGACGCCCGATGAGATTCAAGCTCTGTGCGAGCGGTACAGTGAAGTGGAGTGGATGGAAATATGAAAAGCTAGTGAGCCCTGACCTGGCCACAGAGCTCATTTTTTCACAGCGTCCCAAACCCGGGTGTATTTAGCCAAATCAGCTCCTAGATCTTGGATCACTTCGCACTTAGCCTTGATCTCCACGGGGATCGTTATGGCTGGGTTTTGGAGAAATTCAGGGCTGACTTTTTTCAGGGCCTCAAGGTTAGGGCAAAGGTAGCCCATCCACTCCATGTTCTCTGCGGCCATGGGTGGATCGAGAAGGAAGTTGATGAAGGCATGGGCCAATGCTCTTTGCTTGGTCGTTTTAGGAATGACCATTTCATCGCAACTCATGGTCACTCCTTGCTGCGGGATCAGAAGCTGAACTTTGCTATTTTCCTGAGCCACCTGGAACAGGTCTCCGCTGTAACCATGGACGAGCAGAAACTCACCGGAATCCAGTCCCGCCTTATACCCTTCATTGTCAAATTTCGCGATGTTGGCCTTCCATTTCAGCAACACCTGTTGGGCTTCGTTCAATTGCTTTTCATCTCGAGTATTGATGCTGTAACCGAGACTCTTGAGGGCTGCACCGATGGTTTCACGCATGTCATCCAGCAAGGTCATCCGGCCAGCTAAAGACTGGTGTTCAAAAACTTTCCAAGTATCTGGATCAGCAGGTAACTTGTCTTTTCGGCACGCTAAAATGGCATACCCCACGGTGTAGGGCACGCTGCGTTTCATGCTGTGGTCGTGGATCTTTTCTAAGACGGAGGGATCTACATGCTTGATGTTAGGCAGCAGAGAACGATCGAGGTCTAGCAGCATGTTCTCCGCCTCCATCACCTGGATCATGTAGCTGGTGGGGAAAATCACATCGTATCCTGATGCACCGGCCTTCAGTTTAGCAAACATCGCTTCGTTCGAATCGAAGGTATCCACCACCACTTGGCAGCCATGCTTTTCTTCGAACTTCTCCACAACCTCAGGTGAAACATAATCTGCCCAGGTATAGACGTGCAGAGTCTCTGCGGCTACCGTTGGCCAAGCTAGGCCCAGCAAGAGAAACAAAAGGGTTTTCATCAGAGCTGAGAAAACCCCATCTGGGCTGAACGGCAAGGCGAATGACACAAAACAAAAAAGCTGCCCCGACAGCTAAGCTGAAGGGGCAGCCTCTTCACTCAAGGACGTTACTTGAACATGGCGTTGGTCTTATCCCCACCACTGAGGACATAGGCCAGAAGATCGAGAATTTCTTCTTTCTTCAGCATGGCCAGAAGCATAGGAGGCATCGGTGAGACCTTGCTGGGCTCGATGCTTTTCACCTCTTTGCGATCTACATTGGTACGCTGGTTAGGATCGCTGAGGTCGGTATTCAAAGTAACGCTGTCACCGCTGAGATTCACCACCACACCACTGAGTACTTCACCATTGTTTTTGGTGACGACGATCGGAGCGAATTGCTCATTGATCTCCTTGCTCGGATTGATGATTTGATCCAGCAGATCATGCGGGCTGTAACGGCCACCAGCACCCGTGAGATCAGGACCGTTCATCCCGCCAGCGTTGCCAAAACGATGGCATGCGTAACAAGCTGCGGCGCCAAACATTTTGCGACCGTTGTCAAAGTTTCGATCTTTCATGCCGGTCTTGGTAGCGGCGCTGAGCTCCTCCAAAGTCCACATCGTGGGTGTGCGACCGACGAGCATGGCACCGACGTTTTCGATGGCCGATTTGCGCTCTGGCTTTTTGGCGATGAGCGCTGCGAGCTGTGTTTTCTCGGCTTCGGTGAAAGTGGCGAGACTGTCATTGCGGATGAACTCAATGAACTTGTCGAAGCTGGCGCCCCCCTTGTAGTTCGCGGCTTTCAGAAACCACTCAAGCTGGGCGGTGCGAAGCTCCGGAGTCCACCCGGCTTTCAGCATGCGCAGACTGCGAGCAAACTCCATCTGCGGCTCCTGGCTGTCTGCGGCGGCGATCAGGGCCATGCCCTTAGCGGCTGTATTGGGTGCCTGAAGGTAAGCCAGTGTTTCGCAAAGCAGCCAATTCAGCTCAAAGCTCTCGGCTGGGAAAGCCGGATCCAGCTTGGCAATGAGGGCCTCGATGGTGGTTTGATCAGGGTTGCCGAAACGATGCAGGATGATCTGAGTCAGACGCACATAGCCGAGGCGCTGCTCTGCCGAGAGGGCAGACCAATCGAGCTTCAGCAAGGCGGCCAACATTTGATCGCGGCTGGCCGTATTCACCACGGCATCAGCAGGGCGATGACCCACACTGCTACCGGTGACGCGAGCAAGAGCTAACAAGGCCTCAAGCTGACGACCAGCATCGGGCTCTGCGAGGGCCTTGGCTTGCCACTCAGCCACAGGCTGATGCTCCAGCACCACCCGTGCTGCGCTGCGGATGAAGCGATCTTTGTTGTTCAGATGTGGCCAGGCAGCAGCTATGGCTTTAGGATCTTGTTTGCCATGAAAAGCCTCAAGCTGATGACGCAGTGCGCGGTCAGGTGTGGTTTTTGCCGTCATATCTACAGGTGAAGTGTCTTCACTGCCGACGTAGGTGACGCGATAGAGACCGGACTGCACGCGACGACCGCCGATGGCAAAATACATGGCTCCATCTTTCGGATTAACAACAGCGTCTGTCAGCGGCAGAGGGGAGCCGGTGATGAAGTCTTCTTTGACTGCGCTGTAGGTGGATCCCTCCTCCTTCAGATGCACGGCATAGAGTTTTCCCCAACTCCAATCCATGATGTAGTAAGCCTTTTGGTATTTCGCTGGAAATTTAGCTCCATAACCAAAAGTGGTACCGGTGGGTGAGCCTGGGCCAATATTCAGCGTAGCAGGCAAGTTGTCAGAGTAAAATTCCGGGTACTTCCCTGCCCCATTCCGCCAGCCATACTCGCCGCCACTGACGACGTGATTGACGCGAGTTGGGCGATACCAGGGCGTATTGAAGTCATATTCCATGTCAGCATCGTAAGTGAAGAGTTCACCATCGCTGTTGAGGCCAGCGTCATAGATATTGCGGAAACCAGAAGCGAAGATTTCGAACTGTTTGCCATCGGGCGACACGCGATAAATGATGCCACCAGGAGCAAGGACGTGTCGGTTATGACCACGGCCATCCGGCATGCGTGGCAGCAGATGGTCATCGCCCCACAGCTTTGCGACAGGAGAGCTCGCCGGAGTGCCTGCGATGGGGCCCTCGTTCAGGACGGCATTGTTTCCCGTGATCAGGTAAAGTGCTTTACCATCTGGGGTGGGCATCACGGCATGAACACCGTGATCGCTTTTGGAATCAAACCCACGCAGCAGTTCCACTTTATCGAGCTGGTCATCGCTATCGCTATCGGAGATGCGATATAGGCCACTCTGGGTCTTCTGCTCGTAATCATTCACGCCTGCATACAGAGCGCCGAAGGCAAACACCATGCCGTTGATGGCCCGGATGTTGACGGGAACTTTTTGCACTTCTTCAGCCTTCAAGACCTGCCCGGCAGCAGGTGGAGCAAAACGGTAGAGATCGCCATACTGATCACTGGCGTAGAGGCGACCTTTATCATCCAGGCAAAGAGCCACCCATGAGCCCTGCTCGCCGCCAGGAACGGAGTAGAGCAGTTCCACTTTGAAATCTTTGGCTGCCTTGATACGAGCCACGGGTGTGGCTTTGTTCTCGCCAATGGCAGGACCAACGGCGTCTGGGCGGCGAGCTTTCGCTGGAGCGGGTGCTGGCGCTTTAGCTGCAACTTTAGCTTTAGCTGCCTGAGCCTTCTTCGCACCTGGAGCCGGTTTTTCGACCTTTTGTGCGTCGTTCGGGATTTCGGTTTTGGCAAAAGAGATGCGACCGCCTTCAGGCAATTCCTTGAACATGACCTCTTTAATCTGAACCTGCATGGCAGGTCCCCGATGGATCTGGAAGGCCAACAGGCCTGAAAGCGACAAGGCTTTTTCCTCATGATCCACCAGGTCAATGGTCACCTTGCCATTCAATTTATGAATGAGATGATTTCCCTGAGCGATGACGGTGTATTCATTCCACTGGGCCACGTCTGCGGCTACAGGGTCGCGCTCGGCGACAATCCATTGGCTAGCCTGGGGATCAATAACGACGCTCTGGCCGTTCTGGCAGATGATGCCGCGCCCACGCTCCTCATAAACCATGGCATTGTTGGGCGCTGCGGGATGGATGTCACACTGGTAACCACCGATGGACCACTTGCCTACATGCGGCAGTTCTTTACTGCGGTACTGAATGCCGGTGTTGTTGCCTGTGACCTTGGCCTTGATGCGGAGTTCGAAGTTCTTAACTTCTCCTCCACGCCAAATGAGGAATTGATTGTAGCTTAGTTGCTCTGGCCCTGTGGTTTTACCCGTGATGCAGCCGTCTTCCACGCTCCACAGCTCGGGGTTACCATCCCAGCCGGTAAGGTCTTTGCCGTTGAACAACGGGCGAAATCCGTCTTGGGCCTGGACTGCAGAGAGTCCCATAGCCCCTAAAACGAGGGTCAATAGTAGAGTCAATTTCATGGTGGGTAGGCGCACAATGAATGTGCGTGGTTGCGTTATTTGAAACGTTATCTTTCACGAAAACCCACGGCAAAATATGTGTCGGATCCAGCAACGCCGCGTTATTCTCGTTGGCCTAACCTAGCCGTTAGAAAACCACGCAAAGCGTAGCGTAGCAACTGTGAACCAGGGCCGTGCTGTGGGTAGTCAAAGGCATGCGTGGCCCAAGGCAGATCCATAAAATGATGAGGAACCCCTTGTTTCCGCAAATGCTCAGCCAGCCGGCTACTCTGCAGATGCCAGACTAAAATATCGCGCTGCCCATGAACCAACAGCATGGGGGGGCAGGAAGAATCTGCTGTGAGAGTGGCTGAGGCTGATTGAAAGAGATCTGGCCGCTTATCAGGGTCTCCCCCCATGTACTGCCCAATGAGTTTGAATGAATCCAACACATCTTCAGGGTCGGCAAAACGATGGGCAAACACCATGTCTGCCGGCGCGTAAAGGCTGACCACGCCGCGAATGGAAGGATCTCGCAACTGCACAGCCGCTGCGGTAGCAATCTGGCCACCCGCACTGCGACCAAATAAAACCACACGACTGGCGTCCACGTTCATTTCAGCAGCATGAATTCGCAAATAAGCCAAGGCATCGCGGACATCATCCAAGGGAGCAGGCCAAGTCCACTTAGGTGCCAAACGATAGTCTAAAGACACGACCGCATATCCTTCGGTAGCCCACTGACTGCTCCAGCCAGGAAACTCCTCCGCCGAGCCGTTTTGCCAGCCACCGCCATGAATCACCAAAATGACAGGAGCAGGCTGGGATGATGCTGCGGGATAGAGTAAAAGACGCCTTACGACAAGGCATGAAGGAGTCGCCTCCATTTGGTATTCACGCGGCGCGACTTTAGCGGTGGTCCAGCCTAACCAAAGATCTTTCCAGGACAGCGATTCACCGGAGGCGGATTCTCCAAAAGCAGCTTCCATCTGAGAGGGAAGTTTTTGAGCTAGCCACGCAGCAGATAAAAATGGAGTGAGTAGAATGCCGGTTGCCGTGAGGGCTATCAAACTTGCGGTCACTTCCTTCCCGCGCCAGCACCACCAAGCCAGCAGTGCAGTCAAGAGGGCCAGACGATGACCATATTCACCCACCAGGAGCGTCACTTTCCAAAACCATAAGGTATGGAGGGTGACCAGCAGTGGTAGAGAAAGGAGCAGGCCAAATGAAGCCAGGGTAAGACGCAACATCTGGGGAAAGTGCGTTTGGCAAGTGACCTTGGTTTCACCTTTTCAGAAGCCAACGTAGGCCTTAACGATGCTCTATGACAAAGGCTGGATCAAAACGCACCTTCGGCAGGCTAGCGTAACGATCATCTGGATGACGATAACCTGCAGGACACAGCACGGCGGTAGTCCAGCCCTGGGTATCAAGCCCCAAAATCTCATCGAACTTCGCGGGAACAAATCCCTCCATGGGACAAGTATCCACGCCTAACAAAGCCGCAGTCATCATGAACTGTCCCAGAGCGATGTAGGATTGCAGTTTGGCCCACTGCTCCAGCCCACCTTTAACCTCCATGCCGTCGCGAAATCCTGTGAGCATCTTGCGAAAACCCAGGAGAGCATCTGGAGTGCCCCCACGAACTTCAGCCATTCGCATTAAGTTTGCATCAATGTGAGATTCTGGCATCACCTTGGGAACAGCCATGATGACCAAGTGCGAGGCATCGGCCACCTGTCTTTGATTCCAGGCATGAGCGACCAATTTTTCACGAAGTTCCACGTCTTGAACGACGATGAATTTCCAAGGTTGCAGGCCAAAGCTGGAAGGTGTGAGAACCATAGATTCTTCCAGAGCGGTCCAGATTTCGACTGGGATTTTTTTAGTCGGGTCGAAGACTTTGCAGGCGTAGCGCCAGTTCAATGCAGAAAGGATATCGGAAGGAGTGCTCATGAGGTGTGGAGGTCTGTCCTGCTAGCCAAGTGAGGTCAAAGGAGAAGTTGCCGTGGGCCGGCTCTCTGACCAGTTGGATTTAGATGCTGGGTGAGTGCGCCTTGGGATCTAGCTGCTTATAGACGCCGAAGTCGTGGTAAAAGTAACGTTTGGCAATCTTGTACATCCAATGCTTTTCCGGAATCTCTTCCTCTTCCCGCCACTGGCTCGTGCGAGGTTTCATCGCCTCTAATTCCGCCATGGCAGTCTGCCGGATAGTGGTGTCTTTCGCTCCATGTTTGAGCGCCAAGTTTTTCACCAAATCTGGGCGTTCTAGGACAATGCACCCACGGGTATGCTGAGCGGCTGTTTCACGGAAATCTTTGAGGAAACCTGACTCATTAAAAACATCGAAGATATCACGGTCAGTGCGAATGTTTTCGGTCGCAAACTGGATGATGGGACAGGGCTCAAGACCACCCGTCGGGCCAATGTGGTGACTGATCCCTGTGGCCATGGGACAGAGCGCCTTGCCATTGTGATCGTAATAGGCATCCACGATGGCGATGGGCATCTCTGCACGCATGCTGGTGACAAAGCGGCGCACTTGAGTGATCTGATCCGGCGTGAGGGCTAGCTGATCGTTAATCTTGGGCCCGACCGGACGGTAAGTGTGGTACCAGGTGTAGTGGACGCCCTTATCAATGAGCTTTTGCAGCCACTCACGGGTCAGCAGGTCATGGATATTGGTTTGGCAAAGACTGGTGGCTACGCCCGTCAAAAGCTTGGCATCCAGGCAGTTTTGCAGGCCGCGAAGAGTCTTGTTCAGAACATCTTTCTTACCTCGACGCTCGTCACTGACGGTGCTGTTGCCCTCGACACTGACGAGAGGTGTAGCATTGCCCAGCTTGCGAAGGGCCTCGGCCGTCTTCGCTGTGATCAACTGGCCATTGGTAAAAATCTGGAAGTAACAATCTGGATGCATGGCTAGCAGATCCAGCAATTCAGGATGCATGAAGGGCTCTCCCCCTAGCAATCCAAAGAATGCGTTGCCGTGTTTTTTGGCATCGTTCACGATCTTATTCAGCTCATCCAAATTGATGGCCTCACGCGGTTTATCTACATCTACCCAGCAGCCCTGGCAACGGAGGTTGCAGGAATTCAGAATGGAAATGTAGAGAAAGGGAGGAAAATAAGTCCCCTGCTCCATTCGTTTTTTAAAGAGCAACACAGAGCGTGCGCCTTTGTAACCGAAGTTCCAGGCGATTTTCGTGAGACACTTTGGGTCCACGGTGCGCAACATGCGAGAGGTGAGAGAAAAAATCATCTGAGCAAAAGGACGGGCAAAAAATAAAGAGAATGAATAACGAAGGTAAGAAATCGCTCATCTCACGAATGCGCGGCTAATTAGGGCCGTCTTCACAAATATTGAAACGAACATCTAATCCCAGCTAGCGCAAAAAAACAAAAGGCAGCCAAAAAAGGCTGCCTTTTGAAAAGATGAAGTTCGAAAAAGATTTATCGGCTCTGTGGCATCATGGAGCCATAACGAGCGTTACCTTCCCATTTAGGGGGACGATTCCATGGCAGGCTGCTGTCACCGACGGCTGGCGGAGGAACACGCTCGCGACGCTTCCGATTGTCCGATGAAGAACAAGCGGAAAACATCTGAACCATGGCCAAGGCCAAAAGAGTCTGAAGGATGAAGCGAGGATTCATGATCTCAAACTACGCACGTTTAGGAATTACTGATACAGATTTTCCAAAATGACACGATCTCCGGGGGCGATCGTCATGCCTTCACCCAAGGTATCAGGCAAAATGTTGGCAATGGTGCGATTTCCCTGGATAGAAACGATGCTGAGTTTACCGACAGTCTGGGTGCCACGAGTCACCAGTAGCTTGGTCGCTTCCGTGATACCTTTGCTCTGGCCAGCATTTACGACCACAAATCCCCAGTCGTTATTTACAGCCACCACCTGAGCGGTAAGGCCGTTGCGCTCGAAGGATTTTTTACGATCTTCAATCTTGCGGACGAGATCATCCAATCCCTTGCGAGCTTCGACCACTTTGATTTCTTCAGCAGCCACTTCTTTCTTTTTCAATTCTGCGGCGACTTGAAGTTCAGCAACAGCCTTCTTGATGGTGTTTTTGTCTTCTTCAAGAGTCTCAGGCTTCACACCCTGGGGAAGTTTGGCGAGCTTGAGCTTCAGTTCATCCAGCTTCTTTTTGCGACCATCAAGGTCTTCCTGAGTGCGCTTGGTGTCGTTGTCTGCCTGGGTGATTTTCAGTTTCTGAGATTTGATCTTCTCAGATTCAACATCCAGTTCTTGTTTAACTGCATCCACGTTGTTTGCGACGTCAGTGACCTGTTTCACGATGGCGGTCGCAGCTGTCAGTTCACTTTGAACTTTAACGTTGGTGGTAGCGACGCTCTGGCGCACGTCCACAAAAGCTCGACCATTTTGGTAAGCGAAGAAAGTGGCGACGAGCATGACGACCGCGCTGAGGATGAAGAGGACTTTGGTCATTGGGGAGGGAAAATAAAGTGGCCTGAGAAATGAAGAACAACAGAGAACCGGGTTCTCTTAGTTGGCAGGGGCAGGAGCAGGGGCTGCACCGAAGGGATCAGAATTCATAGGAGCGCCGCCAGCAGGAGCTGCTGGAGCGGGGGCTGCGCCGAAAGGATCGGAGTTAGCTGGGGCAGCAGGAGCCGGAGCGGGAGCCGCTGGAGCACCAAAGGGATCAGAGTTCATCGGAGCGGCTGGCGCTGGAGTTCCAGCAGGGGCACCAAAGGGATCACTCATCGCTGGAGCACCGGCAGGAGGCGTCACAGGCGCAGGAGCCTCAGCATTAGGAGCAGCAGTCTGATTTGGGGTCGTCTTCTTCTCATCTTCGGCGCTCTGCTTAGCAGCCGCCACGACGACGTCGCCCGTGCGAATGGCATCTCCTTTTGCCAGCGTTCCAGGGATCAAATCCGCGATGGAACCATTCTGCTCAACATTACGAACCTTCAGCTTTGCGATGACCTGACGTCCGCGCTTCACTTCCAGGTCTGCGTTGGCGAAAACACCTTGGGAATTGCCTTTGGTCAGGATAGCGAAATCCCACTCAGGGAAGTATTGCGCCACACGAGCGGTGAAATCAGCCGCAACCACACCACGACGGCCTTGGGCCTCCGTGTCACGGAGCTTATTGGTTTGGTTCACCACATAATCATACTGCTCTTTGGCAGCAGCCACACGCTGGCTTTGATTAGCCACAGCGCCTTCAGCATCTTGCTGCTCTTGTTTGAGCTTTTCGATCTGAGCGACCAGCTTTTCGATATCACCAGCGTCTTCGATTTGCTTTTCAACTGAAGTGACCTGGGAAGAAACTTGATCCAGGTTGCCTTTGATGACGGCAAGAGCGGCTTCTTTTTCCTGGGCCTCAGCCGTTTGTTTTAGCACTTCTTCACGGGCGGCATCGCGCTCTTTTTGAGCATCTGCGAGAATCTGCTGTTTCTCTTTCAAGGCAGTATCGCCGGCTGTTTTGCGCTCTTGCGCAGCCTTGAGGTTATCATTCGCGGCAGCGAGGCGTGTACGCTCATTTTTCAAGTCCGCTTGATTGGACCATGCGAAGTAGGCGGCACCTGCGAGGCAGGCAGCTGTGAGTGCAGATAGAATCTTCCAGACCATGATATTGTTGTTGGGAAATGTGAATTAAGTCCCGTCTTCTACCGAATCTGTGCTTTTTCGACAACACCATTTTTCACATCTGGGCATTTCATGTGATTTTTATCTGAGAAAGATCTCTTTTGCTGCTTGTCGAAGTGCTTTCTTTGCACTAATCCAAAAGTGTCAGGGGCCGCGGATGTCCAGCTTGTGAATCCCGCCAGGTCCTGACGGAAGCAACGGCAGCATGCCTGTCCATGCTGCGGTTCCCTGACACTCCTTTGCTCCACGATTGAGCGGGAGTTGCCATGTGCGGCAGGCTCGCCACAGTCGTAGCCCCTTTCTCATCATGTCAAAATCATCTGCACCTTCTTCCCCAGGCATCTGTTACCTCGTTGGCGCTGGCCCGGGAGATCCCGGCCTGCTGACGATCAAAGGTAAAGAGTGCATCGAGGTCGCTGACGTTCTCGTCTATGATTACCTGTGCAATCCAGAGTTCCTGCGGTATGCGCGCCCTGGAACGGAGCGGATCTATGTGGGCAAAAAGGCCAAAGATCACACGCTGACTCAAGACCAAATCAATGAATTGATCGTCAAACTCACCCGTGAGGGGAAAGTGGTGACGCGATTGAAAGGTGGAGACCCAGTTTTATTTGGACGTGGAGCGGAAGAAGCGGCTGAGCTGGCTGAAGCGGGTGTGGCTTTTGAGATCGTGCCTGGGATTACTAGCGCTATCGCAGGGCCTGCTTACGCGGGCATTCCCGTGACGCACCGAGACCATTGCAGCCAACTGACGATTTTCACAGGCCACGAAGACCCCACCAAAGAAGAAACGAGCCTGGACTATGCGAAGCTGGCGAAGGCAGATGGCACCAAAGTTTTCCTCATGGGCGTGGAGCGCATGGAAGAAATCACGGGGAAATTCATCGAAAATGGAGCGAATCCAGAAACGCCTATGGCTTTGGTTCGCTGGGCCACTCATGGCCGACAGCAAACGCTGATCGCCACATTGGGCACCATGGCAGCCAAGGTAAAGGAGGCTGGATTCAAAGCTCCGGCGGTGGCCGTCGTAGGCGATGTGGTGAAGGAGCGGAAGAACATCAATTGGTTTGAAAATCGGCCTTTGTTTGGCAAGCGCGTGGTGGTCACCCGCACAAGACAACAGATCGGCGCATTGAGTAAAAAACTGCGGATATTGGGTGCCGATGTGATCGAACTACCCACCATTCGCATCGAAGAACCGCATAATTTGATGGCCTTTGGGGAGCTCGTCCAGGATTGCCACACTTATGAGTGGCTGGTTTTCACCAGTCCAAATGCTGTGGAGGCTTTCTTTAAGATGTTTTACAAAATCTACAATGATGCTCGCAGCATTGGTGGTGTGCGCATTGCTGTGGTAGGCCCTGGCACGGCAGAGAAAGTGAAGGAGCACCATCTGGCGGTGGACTTGATGCCAGAAAAGAATTTTGTGGCAGAAGGCTTGGTCGCTGCCTTCAAAGACTTTCAGAACATGGAAAATGTCAATGTTCTGTGGGTCCGTGGTGAAGAAACACGTGAGGTGATTGCCAATGAACTGACAGGCTTAGGTGCGATCGTGGATGAAGCCATCGCCTACCGCACCGTTCCGGAGAAGGATGACAACCTGGAAGCCATCGCACGGCTTGTGGCCGAAGGCGCAGATATGATCACCTTCACGAGCGCGAGCACCGTGGAGTGCTTCCTGGACCTAAATATTCCCCTGCCCGCTGATATTCAGGTGGCAAGCATCGGCCCGATCACCTCTGAAGCTGCCCGCAAACGTGGGCTGACGGTGAATGTGGAGGCTGAAACGAATACCATTCCAGGCCTCGTGGCGGCCGTGTTGAAAGCTTTGAAGTAACCGCGTTAACACCTCAACGGGGCACCTGGCATCAGGTGCCCCGTTTTAGTTATTGCGACGCATTCGCACAATTCACTTGCGCGTTTTTAATCCATTGCCACCATCCGCACGAACAAAATGCGACCGCTTCTCAGTCGCATGAGATGCCGACCATCCCCAAATGAAACGACTTTATCGACTATCCGCCTTACTTCTCGTCGGGAGCACAAGCGCTTTTTCCCAGACCGTTAGCCCACAAGGGCAATCTACCTCAGATGCACCCGTGCTGGAAGAAATCACGGTTTATGGCGAGGCCGAGGGTGATTCGGTCATTCAAAATCCCTTCTTGGCCCCAGTAGAGGGAACCAAAGTTTTTGCAGGTAAAAGAGCGACGGTGATTGATCTGGATGCGCTGCCGAAAGTGCAGGCCAATAACTACCGCCAAGCGCTGGCCTTGACGCCGGGCCTGCTCTTCTCAGAGGAAACCACGCCTCTCGTCAGCCTGGGCTATCGCGGGATCGGAGAGCCTCACCGCATGCAGTTCATGCAGGTGTTAAAAGACGGCATCCCGATTCATGCGGATCCTTTTGGTTATCCTGAAGCATACTACACACCGCCCTTGGATACAGTGGACCGCATCGAATTCATCCGTGGAGGAGGTTCCCTCATGTATGGTCCGCAACCTGGGGGTGCCCTCAATTACATCACGTACATGCCCAATCGAGAGTCCCCGTTTTCTTTCCGGACTCAAAACATTGTGGGTTCGGATGATCTGTTCTCCAGCTATACGGCAGTGGATGGCACCTTGGGGAGCCTAGGCTACTACGGCTACTTCAATCACCGGGAATCGAACGGCTTCCGGGAGGCCAACAGTGACTACCGACTGGACGGAGGGCACTTTAAACTAGCATGGGACATTGATGCCGATACGCGCCTCATTTTTGGTTTCGATGGTTATGAGGAAGAACATGGCGAACCAGGAGGGCTGACAGCTTCTGATTTCGCCAAGAACCCGGACAAAACGACCCGATTTAACGATCAATTCCGTCTGAAGCGTTACGCAGGCACTCTGGAGCTCCAGCACACCTTCCAACCAGGTACGGAGCTGAGTGTGAAGTCCTGGGCGGGCTATTATCAACGCTGGAGCAAACGCCAGCGCGGGGGCGGTTTTGGCACCTTGCCGACTGGCGCCAATGCCTCGACCAACTCGATCGAAAACCAGGAATTTTACACCTTCGGCTTTGAGCCTCGCGTCCGCCACGACTGGGAAGCCTGGGGAAATACCCACACCCTGGCGGCTGGCATGCAGTTTTATTACCTGACGTCTCCGCGCCAAGATCAGCGCGGCTTTGAGCCAGATGCTGACAATGGCATCACCACTCAAGATTCCCTGCGTGAGACCGTTTATGGCTCTCTGTTTGTCGAAAACAAATTCACCTTTGGCAAATTATCCATCACTCCAGGCTTCCGCATGGAGATGATCAATCAGTCCGTCAATGTGCAGAACTACAATCCGGCAACAGGTGCGCTGACCAGTGAAGCAGCCCGTGCGGATTTCGAAGCCCAGCCTTTGTTCGGCTTGGGAATTTCCTATGATCTAGGCAGTGACACGGAATTGTATGCCAACGTATCTCAGAGCTACCGCACCACCGTTTTCAGTGAGGCGATCGTGGCAGAAACAGGCGTGACCACCACTGATGCAGGCCCGAGCGTAGGCTGGAACTACGAAATAGGATACCGCGGCACTCCCCGCACCTGGATCACCTATGACACTAGCCTTTTCCTGGTGGATTTGGATAACCGATTTGGGCTCAATGGCAATGTTCTGCGCAGTGTCGGACGCAGCATCAACTACGGGTGGGATGGAGCCATGCAGGTGGACGTTATCGGTCTGGCAGATCAACTCAACGGAACGAATAACGTCGAGCGTATCGGTTCCCTGAATGTGTATGCCAATGCCACCCTCCTACAGGCCAAGCTTTACGGTGGTCCAAATGACGGGGCTACCCCTCAATATGCCCCCGAATACATCATTCGCACTGGCTTGATCTACAACTTGAAGAACAAGGTTAAAATTTCCTTTCTGGGAACCTTTGTGGATGACCATTTCGCCGATGATGCCCAGACAGCCAATCGCTTCATCCCAGGCTACATGACATGGGATTTGACCGCCGAAGTGAAAGTGACCAAAAACTTCACCGCCATGGCAGGCCTGAACAATGTCTTCGACGAAAGCTACTACTCACGAGTTCGCAACGACGGGATTGATCCCGGGTACGGCCGTAATTTTTACGTGGGTGGGTCTTTCCAGTTTTAAGATCCATTTCGTGAAATTTCCCAAGGTGCCTGTGAGAGCAGGCACCTTTTTTATGGGGGGACAAGTCACCTTATTCCACCTGACTACTTTTCCAAAGAAGCAGCCGTGAGCATTTGACGCTCCGTTTCGTTGAGTCCTTCAGCCCGTAAAGCCAGCAGCAAAGAGGCACATTCGCGGGCCTCGAGTAGGTTAGGGGAGTCTTCATGCAGGCAGAGCCGCAGAGTCTCATACATCTCCTTAGAATCCAAAGTTCGGACAGCGGTTTTCCCGACCAGTTCACGAACTTCAGAATTTAGTGGTGGATCTAGCATCAACCAGCGAAGCAAAGCCCGATGCTGGCGACTCCCCTGAGAAGCCACCATGGTGCGGCCTTGGACATGAGGGGTCGCCTCCCGCAGACTGCCACTTTTCACTAGGCTATGCAGACGGGAAAGATCAGGCATGGCACTGGCGATTTTTGCCGCTACGGCGAGGCGTGACTGCATGGCAGAAGACATCGCCTTATGGACAATGGTGGAAGTGGCAGGTGCTTCAGGTCTTTTAACACTCGCGATTTTGACGGGATTCGACTCCTTCCCTACAGCCTCCTCACTTGAGGTTATCAGGGGTTTAACCTGCGGTTCCACGGCATGAAAAGAAAACACAGGTGGGGAAGATACAGCCGGTGGCAGAGCTGGTTTGGTGGAAATTTCGGCCACTGCCTGCTGAGACTCCGCAAAATAAACCCATTCAGGTAGCGGTAACCGGTAGAGGATCCACCAGCCAGCCAACATCATGCAGCCGACGCCAGAGACCAACCCCAGACCAAAGGTGGATAAAGACCGTGCCCCGACAACCTTTTGCGGGGCGGAGACTGGCACAGTTACAGTCTGCTGAGAACGCCAAAGTGCCCACCAGCAGCGTGGAATCACGGCCTGGAAAAGAGGCAATGTTTCATGTTGGGCAGGGAGCAGCGGAATCAACCTCTGCAGCGCCTCCAAAGCTTCGTGACTGTCCCATTCCCAATCATCTTCAGGCTCCCGTAAACGACGGTTCCAAAAATGCCGATCTTCTTGAGGAACGGATGCTAACAATTGACCTACACTGACCCACTGAGCGGCTTCCTTCAGTAAATGAGGATCCACCGAATCCCGCAAGAGTGGGCGGCTGGACTCCAGCCAACGAGGGGCCTGCCCAGGACGCAACACGCCTAGTAAACTGGCCATCAGTGCCATGATTTGCCCGGCTTCATGGGAAAGAACAGGCGGCTGAGCTTCGAGCAAAGCCTCCGCTAGCCGTACCAATTTATGGGTTTCTCCCTGGCGCGTCCATTGAGTGACGACTACGCGGGTGAGCAAACAGCATTGCTGGCGCAACTCCGCAACCAAATGCGCAGGCTGCACCAGACTGGCCAGCCAAAGACCACTGTCATCAAAAGCCCGCAGGAGCGCTTGGCTCCCTTGCCGGGCAGAGTCAGGGTTGATAAATGACTGCTCACAAAAACGAGTCATGCCAAACTCAGCTCCTGTTTTCACCACTTCGGGATCTGGCAGTGAGGTGTTTCCCGGCGGTGGAGAAAACGGAGATCCCGTCGGTTTTTCGACCGCGAAATCTAAAGCCCCTGGCTCTAGAGACAAATCCCCCAGCGCTGTGGATGCGTTTTCAGGGCTAGATTTCGAGTTGGATTCCATTTTCAAAGATCACTTTCATGCCAGAGCCAGCGGGTTATCAAGCACGAACCTTGCTCCCGGACATTCCTTCGGTTATTCTACGCGATGCTCCCTTGGCTGCATAGCGATCAATTTCCCCTCTACTTAGCCCCCATGGCAGGAGTCACAGACGTGACCTTCCGTGGCATGTGTAAGGAGATGGGTGCCGATGTCATGGTCACTGAATTTGTGAGTGCCGAGGGCATTTTACAGCGGGATGATCGCACCCGTCATTACACGGACTTTGATGATGGCCAGCGGCCGTTAGGGGTCCAGCTTTTCGGCGCCGATGGCGTGAGAATGGGCGAGGCTGCCCGGAAGGTCATTGACTGGAAGCAGCCGGACTTCATTGACATCAACTTTGGTTGCCCCGTGAACAAAGTGGTGTCTAAAAATGGCGGTTCGTCGTTGCTGAAAAACTGTCCGCTGCTGGCCGAAGTCGCGCGCGAAGTGGCCAAGGCAGTGCCTATCCCGGTTACTGCCAAGATGCGCATCGGCTGGGATGCGGAAAATATCAACGCTGTGGAAGTCGCACGCATTTTAGAGGACAACGGCATCCAGGCCATCACCGTCCATGGTCGCACCCGCGCCCAGGGTTATACAGGTGTGGCAGACTGGGACGTCATCGGCCAAGTGGCAGATGCAGTCAAAATTCCCGTCATTGGCAATGGAGACATTACCAGCGGTATGGATGTGGAAGTGCGGCGAGCCCAGACCAATGTGAAGGGCATCATGATCGGCCGTGCAGCGATGGCGAATCCCTGGGTTTTCCAAGAGGCCAAGCATTATCTCTCTACGGGCACCCATGCCACCCCAGCCACGGTGCAGCAGCGCTTTGCCCTCATGCGACGTCATTGTGAACTGGCCGTGGCCCGCAGCACACGCGGAGGAGAGTTTGAAATTGTACGCTCCATGCGCTCTCGATTGATGAGCTACACACGCTGCATTCCAGGAGGTAAATTTTTGCGAGGGCGCTTCGGCCAAATCGCTAGCATGATGGAACTGGACGACATCTTGGCAGAGTACCTGACTCACAGCGACCGCTTTAACAGCCGCTCTGACATGGATGATGAAGTCCCTGTGGAAACCAACTGAACGGTCATAGGTCTTGGCAAACGCTGACTTTGAGCGCATGATGGGTTCATGGCTGACGAGATTCCCCCGCCTATTCCCCGGGACCTGCATTGCGAATACGAGGAGCGTGCCTTTCGCCACTGCACACGTTGTGGTGAAACACTAGAAGATGACCAGGGCGGATTTCAAATCTCCAAGGCCTATAAAAAAGGCGAGTGCGTGATGGAGTATGCGCTGTGCGACCATTGCCGAGTCTCCATGATGGAAGAGTTTTCCCAGGAATCCAAAAAGCGTCTGTCGGACTACCAACACGAGCACGTGGATCTGCATCGTGGGCTCTACCACTGCTCTGTTTGCGGAGTGCCACGTAATGAAGAGGGGGTGGATGACTTCGTCATCACAGGCATCTGTGAGGGAGCAAGTCTTCTGCACAGCATCATGGTCTGTGGGCAGTGTGGAGATGGGATCCAGGAACTCATTTCAGTAAAGACACGCGATACCTGGCGCCGCTTTGTGGATGAAAATTTCCCCGGACCTCCCAGCGAGGGTGAATATCCCGAAATCGAAGAAGTCACTGCACCACAGTCACTGCCCGTCTTCTCTGCACAAGGCGGAGCTTAACCTTGGCACGCCCTTTGCGTCATCACACTCATGCCTCGTTTCGTTTCCAGGTTCGCCTTCGGTTTATTGCTCCTACTGGCTTCCTGCCAAAGCCAACCTGGAAAAGGGAGATCTAGCACCTACGGTGACCGCCCTGGCCCCCAAGGTTTCAACACGGTGATTGTAGATGCTGGGCATGGCGGGAAAGACTCAGGGGCTAAGGCCCGTGGGCTTGTAGAAAAACAACTGGCTTTAGACGTGGCTAAACGAGTGCGCTCTGAACTATGGCCCAGCTACAAGGTAGTGCTCATGCGTGAGTCAGATCGCTTCGTGGAATTGGATAATCGTGTCTCGATCGCCAATCGCTACCCGAATGCAGTTCTGGTCAGCATTCACTTTAATTATGGCAACCGCCGCCGCGCTGGGCCTGAGACCTATTACTGGCGAAGCGACAGCTACGCGCTGGCAAAGCGCGTGCAGAGGAATCTTTCGGCTGTGGCACCGTATGAATCCGGCAATGCAGGCCTCGTTCGCCGTCGTCTGCGCCTGACACGCAATCCCACCATCCCCTGCATTTTGGTGGAATGCGGCTACCTCACCCACAGCGGTGAGGCCAAGCTTGCAGCTTCCTCTGCCTACCGTGAAAAGTTAGCCGAAGCCATCGCCCGTGCCATCCGCGATCAATCGCGCGACGGTGATGCGGGCATGGGCCCGATTCCACGCCCGATCTACGCACCTCCTAGCCGTGCTGGGGATGCCCGAGGCTGAGCGATGCCCCTGCCCACTAAATGAACCTTTTGTATCCACGCTTCACGTTACGCCAATTTGGCTGGATGCTGGTCTTTGGCCTCATCGGCTCCATCATCGCAGGCCTTTACGGAATCGTGCACGATCAGATCACGCTGCGACTGGGGGTGGAATATTTCACGAAGTTCAAGCTCCTGCAGTTTTATTACCTCGATCCCTCTGCCCCGATCCACATCACTGCGATGAAGATCGGTTTTCTGGCCACTTGGTGGGTGGGGTTTTTCGCCGCTTGGTTTATGGCTCGGCTCACACTGCCGCATGAGTCGGTGCCGCAGGCGGCCCGTCGTTGTGCCTCGGGCGTGGGGGGCATGATGATTGCCGCAGCCACGCTGGCCCTGATGGCTGCGCAGTGGGCTCCAAAATCTTTAGCAGATCCCCGCCTCCCGGCCTGGGAAGACATGCTGATTTCCTACAACATACAGGACCCGCTGGCCTTTATCCGTGTGGGTTACATTCACAATGCCAGTTACCTGGGCGGCTTGCTCGGCCTTCTCGCGGCTCTATTCTGGCTGCGCGTTACGAGACCCGTGAAAGCGACCCCGGTGTAATACAAAAAAAGCGCAGCCCCGAAGGACTGCGCCGAGGTGAAAGAACTCGCCTCTTGCTAAATTGCTTTTTATGAAGCGATGGATGGCACCGGGACGTTTGGATTCGTCTCAGCTGTATAGTCCACACCTTCCAGGCCGAAGCCAAAGAGACGCAGGAAGCTCGCCTGATAACCGGCAAAGTCTCCGTATTCGCTGAGATTTTCGGTATTCACTTCGGTCCAGCGCTGGCCGACCAGGGCCTGCACTTCTGGCTTCATTTCCCAGTCATCCACACGGATACGCCCCGCTTCATCTGGCTGTGGGTTACCACTGTAGAGACGATCGCGGAAGAGACGATCCATCTGCTCGATGGTATCTTCATGAGTGCCTTCTGCTTTCATCACTTTATAGAGCAAGGAAATGTAGAGAGGCACCACAGGGATGGCAGAACTGGCCTGTGTGACCAGGGCTTTGTTCACCGAAACCCAGGCTTTACCATTCAGAGGTGCCAGCTTGGCATCCAGGGCCTGCTGCACCTTTTCCAAATCTTCTTTAGCCTTGCCAATGGTGCCATTTTTGTAAATCGGCCAAGTCACTTCAGGCCCAATGTAGGAATAGGAAACGGTCTGCACGCCAGGAGCCAAGACGTCTGCCGCGATCAAGGCATCCATCCACATTTCCCAGTCTTCCCCGCCCATCACAGCCACCGTCTGCGCTACGTCATCGCCCTGAGCAGGCTCAATGGAGATTTCATTCACAACACCCGTGGTGGTGTTCAGGTTTTTATTCGTGTAAACTTCACCGATGGGTTTCAAGACCGACTTAAAAACCTCCGCTGTCTTAGGATGCGTGCGGCGAGGAGAAGCCAAGCTATAAATCACGCAATCCACCTGACCGAGATCGGTCTTGATGGCGTCAATAACCTCCGTTTTGATAGTGTCAGAGTATGCATCGCCATTAAAAGAACGTGCATACAGACCTGCGGCCTTCGCCTCATTTTCAAAAGCTGCTGAGTTATACCATCCCGCCGTGGCCGTGCGGTCATCTTCACCGGGGCGCTCGAAAAACACGCCGATGGTGGAGGCCTGAGCGCCAAAAGCTGCTGCGATGCGGGAGGACAGGCCGTAACCAGTCGAAGAGCCGATCACCAGAACCTTTTTAGGGCCGTTTTCAATGAGACCGCCTTTTTTCACAACAGCGATTTGCTCCGCCACGTGTTTCGCGCAGCCCTCAGGGTGAGCGGTGGTACAAATAAAACCTCGGATCTTGGGTGCTACGATCATAGTCAGTCTCATCGGGTAATGGAGACAGGGCCGCTGGCAACTGATTTTATCATCTCCCAGAGGCAGGGATCCCCACCCTGCGAGGCAAATTTCATTAAATTATGCGTAACAGGTGCAACAAAAAGGAGAATCAACTTTCTCAGTCTCTATATGCCTACAGCCGTCCTGCCCACAGATCTTCTCACACGCATTCTCTGCAAGCTTGGTTTATCCATTTCCACCACGCCATCCTTGGAAGTCCTCAACCAGATCTACATGGCTTGGTGCCAACGAGTACCCTTCGATAATGTCCAGAAACTCATTCATGTGAGAGGAGGTCATAATACCGCCCTACCAGGCAGCACGGCGCAGGATTTCTTCAACAACTGGCTGGATCACGGCACAGGCGGCACTTGCTGGTCAGGCTCCAATGCGCTGGCGGCCTTACTCACCAGCCTGGGCTTTTCCGCGCAGCGCCAGATCGGCACCATGCTGGCAGCGCCCGACCTTTCGCCCAATCACGGGACGGTCGTCGTCCATTTTGACCCTGACGAAAATTACTTGGTGGATACATCCATCCTCCATCATCTGCCGCTGCGACTGCACTCCGGGGGGATTACAGCCATCGCCCACCCTGCCTGGGGCATCCAGGCCACCCGTCAGCAAGAGCGCTGGCATATCCATTGGCGCCCCTTGCACATGACAGCAGGCTTTGTCTGCCGCTATGAACCGTTCGGTGATGAGTACCTGGACTTTGAACGCCGTTACGATCAAACACGTGGCTGGAGTCCCTTTAATTATCAACTCAGTGCCCGACTCAATCGTGGTAATGAGGTCATCAGTTTTGCTTTTGGTAACGCCGTGACATTGCACGAAGACGGTCGCGTAACAAGTAGGCCCGTCACCCATGGGGAACGCACCGCTTTTCTTGTCGAAGAAATGGGATTTAGCGAAGAAATAGCCCAACGGCTGCCTCAAGACGTGCCCACACCACCACCGCCTGGATCTCGGAAAGCCGAACTGCACATGGCGTGACAAGGTAAGGAACTGCGGGCAGCCGCCTGATTTACTGAACTGAGGACGCAATAAATTTGCCCCTGATGCGTCCTAGCTTCGCGTGGAGACTGGTCTCCGGCACGTTTAACGCTTAGAAGTGAACGATATCCTGCGTTCCCTGTTCACACATCTATCATGTCCACCACCCTGGAATCCCCCCCGCACTCCGCCGAGAAAAAGGTCGAACAGACTGAAGCGGGAAATTATTTTGTTAGCAATTACCCGCCCTTCTCATTCTGGAAGCCAGATCAGGTGCCAGTGATCGAAAATGTGCTGGCTAAGCCCGCTCCTGCAAACACGCCGCTGGGCGTTTATTTTCACATTCCCTTTTGCCGGAAGCGCTGCCACTTCTGCTATTTCAAGGTCTATACCGATAAGAATGCCTCAGAGATCAAGGCCTACATTGATGCTGGCATGCGCGAGATGGAGCGCTTTGCACAGCAACCCTACATCAACGGCCGCAAAGCCCACTTCGTCTATTTCGGGGGTGGCACACCCAGCTACCTCAGCATCCCACAGCTTACGGATCTGACCAACCGAATGAAAGACCTCGTCAGTTGGGATGGCGCAGCCGAAGTCGCTTTTGAAGCTGAGCCTGGCACCCTCAACGAGAAAAAACTCACTGGCATCCGTGAAGTCGGCGTTACCCGCCTCAGCCTCGGCGTGGAAAACTTCGACGACCACATTTTGGAAACCAATGGCCGCGCCCACCGCAGCGGCGAAATCGAAAAGGCCTACCGCTTTGCCCGCACCCTCGGCTTCGAACACATTAACATTGACCTCATCGCTGGTATGATGAACGAGACCTGGGAAAACTGGAAGGACACCGTAGCCAAAGGTATCGCCCTCGGGCCCGATGCCGTCACCATCTACCAGATGGAGGTGCCCTACAACACCACCATGTACAAACAGATGAAGGAAGAGGGCAAAGTGACGGCCCCCGTGGCCGACTGGCAGACCAAACGCGACTGGGTGAGCTACGCTTTTGATGAATTCGTCAAAAATGGTTATACCGTCACCAGTGCCTACACCGTGGTAAAAGACCCGCAGCGCATCAAGTTCGTCTATCGCGATGCCCTTTGGGAAGGCGCAGACCTCCTGAGCTGCGGCGTGGCTTCCTTTGGTCACTTAGGCGGCGTGCATTACCAGAACCAGGCTGAAGTGGGCCCCTACATGCAGGCCGTGGATGCCGGGCAGCTCCCCATCTTCCGCGCCTATGAGACCACCCACGAAGAGCGCTTCGTACGCGAATTCATTCTGAAGTTGAAGTTAGGCCACAGTGAATTTGCCTATTACCAAAACAAGTTCGGCCAGGACCCTCTGGCCTTCTTTGCCCCCCAGCTCAACTACCTGCAAAACGAGGGCTTTGCCAAACTCACCGACAAGGACATCACGCTGACTCGCGACGGCCTGCTGCAAGTGGACCGTCTGTTGCACGAATTCTTCCTGCCCCAGCACCGCCAGTATGCCCGCTACACTTGATGCTGCCCCGCGCACCGATGCCGTCCGTGAGGATGATCTGGCTCCGCTGGTGTTCTTTTATGGCATCGGCAGCGCCCGTCCGCGTGTGACCTTTGTGCCACCCGACGAACTTCCAGAGCATGAGCGCTGGCTGCTGGTCCATGACATTGACATGACCCCGCGCCTGCGGGACGGCCATGGCTGCGACATTGACCTCGACGTGCATGCCAAGGCCCGCATCGGCAACTACCTCGTACGCGCCAGCGTGCTCAACCGCCGCAGCGATGGCAAGCCCGTGGAGTTTGGCGCCATCGGCATTCACCTTGACCTGCTGCCTGAAGAGGCCCAAACCCTCGTCATCGAAGGCCGCGTCCCCTTCGGTGCCATTCTAGAACGTTACCAAGTCCCCCACAGCAGCCACCCGCGAGGTTTCTTCCGCATCGCCGTGGATGCCCGCCTCGCCGAACTCCTGGGTGCCACCAGCGGCCAGATCCTCTTTGGCCGCTGTAACGAACTCCGCCACGGCAGCGGCCGCGTGCTGGCAGATGTGGTTGAGGTCCTACCCAGAGGGATGTAGGTTCTGCCGATGATCAGCCCCACGGAAAAGCCAAAGACTCCCCTGGGGTTGCCGCGTGCCCTGTTCTGGGATGCACGCCCCGAATCGCTGGACCTGGACAGGCACGCCCGGCAGATCATTGGCCGTGTCGTCGAACGCGGAGGCTTGGAAGGGTGGCACAAATTGCGGAGCCACTACGGTGACGAAAAGTTAAAGCAGGTGGTGACCACCCTGCGCACATTAGAACCACGAACCGTCAATTTCCTCTGCCTGATGCTGAACCTTAAAAAGGAGGACTTCCGATGCTGCACTTCGCAGCCCTTCCCATCGGCACCCTCAATGAATTTTCCTTGGTGGGAGAAGCCTCTCTGACTCGATTCTTGAATCGGATGTCCTTCACTTATCTCATCCCCTGATCACCGTGTCCTTTGGAGAACCTTTTTTTGACCGACTCATCCTGCATCTCGACGGCACCCATGCAGGGCCGATGAACATGGCGGTGGACCAGGCCTGGCTGGAGCACAGCACGATTCCGGTGCTGCGTATTTACACCTGGGACCAGCCCACGGTGACCCTGGGTTATGCGCAGAGTTTGCCCAAGCTGCAGGATGCCCTGCCCGGCTGGCCCGTGGTGCGCAGGTGGACGGGCGGCGGTGTGGTGCTGCACCAGGAGGACTACACCTACTCCGTCATCGTGCCATCGGCGGATCCTTGGTCGGAAACGACGGCCCTGGAAAGTTACCGGCGCATCCATGGCTCCCTCGCAGAGGCCTTGAGTCAAAATGGACATCCAGGTTGTCGGCTGGCGTTACAAGAAGATGTCATCGAGGCCCCTTTCTGCTTTGTTGCCCCGGCGGTGCATGATGTGATCCGGGGACCCGTGAAGGTGGCGGGAGCAGGACAACGGCGGGGCAAGCTGGGGCTGCTGCATCAGGGCAGCGTGCAGCAGGTGATCCTGAAGCCCGAGTTTTGGACTCAATGGGCCACGCGGCTGGCCAAGGAAGTGCTCACCGTGGAAACAGCCCCCGAGCCCGTCCTGGCCCGCGCGACCGAACTGGAACGAAGACGCTACGCCCTGCCGGAATGGCTGGCCGATCGCGATGACCACCTGCCCAGAATCTGAATTGATATCATGAAAACCAGGCTTCTCTTCCTCTATGGCACGCTGAAGCGCGGCAGGTCTAACCATGCTTACATGCGCGGGCAGCGGTTTGTGGCGGAAGCCAGCACCGCCGCTCATTACCGGCTCCATGATATGGGCGGTTATCCGGGAATGGTCAGTGCCGAGGATGGACTGAGCATCACGGGCGAGATCTGGGAGGTAGATGCCGAAGGGCTGGCGCGGCTGGATGAACTGGAAGACATCGAAGGTGGAGAATATGTGCGCGAGGTGATCCCGCTGCTGCCGCCGCATGAAGAACTGCGAGTCGAAGGCTATCGCTACTTAAGATCCGTTCAGGGTCGTCCAGATCTTGGCACGATGTGGTAACTCGTCACCTTTAGTTCGTGGCACGAATGTGGTGGCATCCGTGAGAGGGTGAGGCTATCGGCAGCCATGCTAGTTGAACGATTCAAATACACCATCTGGGCGGCTGACATGGCGCGTGCGCTGAAGTTTTACACAGGCGTCTTTGCGGCCAAGGTCATCAAACAAAACGACTACGTGAGCGAGGTGGAAATCTGCCAAGGCATCCTGGCCATCCATGGCGGCGGCGAAGGTGAACGCACGTGGACGGGACTGACCTTTCAGGTGCCGGACGTAGTGGCCGGGGCGGCAGAAATCGTGGCGGCGGGGGGATCGCTGACAAAGGAACCACAGCCAGAAGGTGATGAACCTCCGCATCTGGCGATGTGCACCGACCCGGAAGGCAATGAGATCATGCTGAGCCGGAAAAGGTAGGCAGGTGTGATTAACAGACTTTTTGTTAGACCAAAGGAGAGGAAGTGGGACGCTGCGAAGCGAATCTCCACGCTCCTCTCGGGAAGGGCTGGAGATGGTCGCTGGTTCAAAGAGACGGGACTTGGCAAGTCCCGCTCCTTGGGGGCGTAAGAATGCTCGGAGACTGGTGAGCTTTCGAAAACGCCAGAGGACTTGCGCAATCCAGGACGCTTCGCGGCTGCGGGAGGTTATTTGCTGCTGCCTTTCCAGCCGCCGCCGAGGGCGCGGAGGAGCTGGACGGTGGAGGTGAGGCGCTGGCCATCGAGCTGGGCGAGGGTGAGTCGGGTGGTGAGGACGACGCGGTCGGCATCCACGACTTCGAAGTAGCTGGCGAGACCTTTGTCATACCGCAGGCGGGAGAGGCGGCTGGTGTCCTGAGCAGAAGCCACGGCGGCGGCAACGGCAGCGCGTTGTTTTTGAAACGCTCTCAGGTCCAGCATGGCGTCTTCGACTTCACGAAGGGAAGTGAGGATGGTCTGGCGGTAGGTGGCTAGGCTTTCATCATACCGAGCCTGAGCGGCACGCAGGTTGCCACGTAGACGGCCTCCCTGAAAGATGGGAACAGTAAGCTGTGGCCCGATGCTGGCGGTGCGGCTTTTCCATTCGAAGAAGTCTTCGGCCCCGACGGACTCCAGGCCACCGGAACCGGTGAGGCTGAAGACGGGATAGAAGTTGGCCTTGGCCACGCCTATGTCGGCATTGGCAGCACGCAGAGTCTGTTCGGCCGAGCGGATGTCTGGGCGGCGCTGAAGCAGGGTGCTGGGCATGCCAGCAGGGACGCGGGGAGGTGCAGGCAGGCGACGGTTTTTCGACAAGCCAAAGTCGGCGGGTGCATCGCCACAGAGGACGGCGAGCGAGTTTTCCACAGCGCCGCGCTGGCGCTCGATCGCAGCGAAGTCGTTCTTGGCGAGTTCGAGTTCGGTGCGGGCGCGGGCGACGTCCATCTCATTGGCGAGGCCGCCTTCAAAACGGGATTGCTGTAGCTTGCGGGCCTCTTCGCGGAGGGAGATGGTTTCGCGCAGGATCTGCTCCTGATTGTCCAAGGAGGCGGCAAGGAAGTAACTACGGGCGACTTCGGCGGCGATGACGAGGCGCTGGGCCGCGAGGGTATCCACCGAGGCGTCTTCGCGGGCCTTGGCCCCTTCGACACTGCGGCGCACGCGCCCCCAGAGGTCCACTTCATAGTTCAGGCCCAAAGCTGCACGATGGCGGTCACGCTCAAGGTTAGGCAATCCGGCGCCGGAAGGGAGATTGGCCCCGATGCTGTTGGCGGAGGAATGCTCATAGGTGGCATTGTTCTGCAGATTGAGCTGGGGGAACCAGTTGGCCTGCTGCACTCCGGTGAGGGCACGGGCGGCATCCACACGGGCGAGGCCGGCACGAAGGTCCTGGTTATTAGCGAGAGCACGGTCCACCAGGCCATTCAGCGAGTTGTCCCGGAAAAGGGTCCACCACTGGTCCGGGACGGGAAGATCCGAGACATCAGCCCGCTGCTTCCAGCGCTTGGAGACCTTAGCCTCAGGAGATTGGTAATCCGGGCCGACGACACAAGAACTGACGAGGCATGCGGTGCCCAGGGCAAAGACGAACGTACCGCGAGGACGGAGTGAGGCGATCTTGAGGGAGGAGCGGAAAAACATGGGGAGGTTGTTAGAGATCGTCGCGGGCAATTTATTCGTTTATTTTTTTGCGGCTCGCATCCACAATAAAGACATCCATCTGCTGACCGACGAACAGAGCGGCAGACGCAGGTTTCTGCAAACGGTAGATGACCTGAAGTACGCGTGTGTCCACTCTTTCGGTCGCATCCCCGGTAAGAGATTTCTTGGGAATGACCATAGGCTCGAAGCAGACGAACTCCAAATTAGCTTTCAAATCCGGGTTTCCACGCACATGAGCGACGGCTGAGGCCTGGGCCTGGATGCGCCAGGCTTCATGCTCATCCACATCCGCACGGAGATGGAGGGGGTGGGTCTGGCCGAGGGTCATCCAGGGGCTACTGGCAGGCGAGGCCGAGATGAACTCCCCTGCCCTGACCTTGAGCTGGAGGACAGTGGCATCCAGCGGCGCGTTGACGATGCTACGCTGAATTGCCGTGCGGGTGACCTCCACCCGGGCCTGAGCCAGGCGCACCGCAGCCTGCGAGGCCTCGAGTCGGGCGCTGACTGTGGCGAGAGAGGTTTCACGCTGAGTGCGCTCTTCCGCCGAGATGGCGCGGGCATCGTCCAGCTTTTCAGCGTAGTCGAGATTGCGCCGGGCCTGGATGCGCTCGGCCTCGGCCACCGCGACCTGGGCTTGAGCTTCGGCGAGTTGGGCCTGGGTGACGGCGAGTTCAGCATCGAGGTCGCGAGTATCCAGCTTCAGCAGGGGCTGGCCCTGGCGGACTTCATCGCCGAGTTTGACGAAGACTTTCTCCACCACACCACTTCGATGAGTGCCCACGGAGATGGTTTCGCTGCTAGGCTCCACCAGGCCAGTAGCGGCGATTGTTTGGGCAAAGGTGGTGCGAGGAGGCATGACGGGCGGCTCAGTGACCACCCTCCGGGGCTGGCTGCTGAGGACGGAGGAGACGGCCCAGGCAAAGCAGCCGAGGGCGACCAGGGGGAGAACAGGAATTTTCATGGAAGGCGAGGTTGAAAACGGGGTAGCTAAAAAGAGGCTCAATGGCGGGATTCGGACCGGACGACGACGCCATCATCCATATGGGCGATGGTGTGGGCGTAGTGGAAGACGCGGTTGTCATGAGTGACGACGATGACGGCGCGCTGAGGGGCGAGAGCGGCGGTGGCGAGGAGTTCCATGACGGACTCACCCGTTTTATGGTCGAGAGCGGCAGTGGGCTCATCGCAGATGATGAGGCGGGGTTCATGGACGAGGGCGCGGGCGAGGGCCACACGCTGCTGCTGGCCGCCGGAGAGGACTCTTGGCATGGCAGCGGCTTTGTGACCGAGCCCAAGACGATCCAGCAAGTCGGTGGCCTTTTTGACGGCAAGGTTGCGTTTCATTCCATCGGCAATGAGCGGGACGGCAGCATTTTCTGCGGCTGTCAGCGAGGGCAATAGATTGTATTGCTGGAAGACGAAGCCGAGGTTCCTACGACGAAAAAGAATGCGTTCCTGCGCCTTCATTTCGGCATGGCGGGAGTCGAGCACTTGTAAGTCTCCGTCGCTGGGGTCCAGCAGACCGGCGATGACGGAGATGAGGGTGGTCTTGCCGCAGCCGCTGGGGCCGACCAGAAAGGTCATCTCGCCAAGGCGGGCCTGGAAGTCCACGCCACGTAGGACTTCGACACGGGCATCGCCCTCACCAAAGTGCTTTCGCAGGCCCTTACACTGAACGGCCTGAAGAGAAAGAGGAGCATTCATAAAATTAACGGAAGACAGAGGCGGGCTCTAGCACGAGCACTTTGCGGACGCTGAGGAAGCTGACAGCAGCGACGACAACGGCCATGAGGACGCCCACTCCGGCTACGGCCTGCCACATGAGAACAATGCCCCGGGTGGCGAGATTGGAGGCGGTGGCCTCAAAGAACGCTGCCGCCATGCCGGTACCGATGGCGTAACCGATGGCCCCAGCGACGAGGGCCTGAAGAAGAACCATGGCGACAAGGCGGCTATTGGTGACGCCGATGGCCTTGAGCGCGCCGAATTGGCGAAGGTTTTCCACCGTGAACATGTAGAAAGTCTGCCCGCTGACGGCCAGCCCAACAATAAGTGCAACAGCGATGGTGATGCCGAAATTGACCGGGATACCGGTGTTCTTCATGTAGTAGATGACGCAATCCCAGGCGAACTCGGCAGTGGTGCGGGCCTTGAGACCGGTCTCGCGTTCAATCTGGCGAGCGAGGGCTTCAGGACTCATTCCAGGCCTGGGACGAGCGAGGACAAAGCTGAGCTGGTTTCGCTCGCGGCCCTGAAAGTTGATGGCCTCACTGTAGCGGGCGTGGATGACGGGAAAGCTGACGAAAGGGGCGCTGCAATCCGAGATACCGACGAGGGTAACCTTGTGGTCATTGAGCTCCAGTACGCGGCCGAGTTCCAGGGCTTCCCCCGGAAAGAGGAGAGCGTATCCGGCGCGGTCCATGATGATGCTGTTGGCCTCACGCAGGCTTTCCCAGCGGCCCAGGAGCATCTGGCGTGGAGTGCCCACGAGCGTGCTATCATCCACACCGAGGGTGAAGGTGGAGGCGAACTTTCCCGCCAGGGTGCGGGCAGTGGGGTTGCCTTTGAAGAGACGCACCGCATAGTCCACCCCCGAGACGCTGCGCACGCGGGTGAGGTCGGTTTCCTTCAGCGGTTTGGTCTGCTCGAAGTACTCCGTGTAGCGGTCCATGACCCAGACGTCGGCATCGGTGACATCGAGGATCTGGCTACCGGTGCGCTTCATGATGCCGCAAAAGATGCTGACCTGGTTTTGCAGGAGAAAGGTGGAAAAGGCGAAAGCGAAAATGAGGCCGAAGTATTTGGCCCGATCCGACATGAGCATGCGCAGGGCGATGAAGTTCATGGTGCGACCTCCTGAGGACGGCAGTTCCAATGCGGGCGGCCCGCGCCAATGCCATCTTGGGTAGTGTTGCTAGAGAGGCCCCCGGCAGGTGCCTGGATGCAGAGGAAGTGCAGAGGTTCATCCCCCGTATTGCGCCAGCAACGGATACCCTGAGGGGCGACACGCACGCAGGAACCGGGGCCGACGATGAAGACGGAATCCCCCACCATGAACTGGCCGCTGCCAGAGAGGAAAATGTAGAGTTCCTCATTCAGCCGATGGCTGTGGCAGAACGGCATGCCCTGCCCTGGGGCCATGACATTGGCCGAAACCTCCATGCCGGTGAGGCCAAGCAGGTCCTTGAGGAAAAGCTTTCCGGAAACACCGCCAACCTCTTGCTGGGAGATCGAATTGAGACTGCCCCAATTCAGGTGCTGGAAGCAAAGGCCGGAATCGGTCGGGGTTGGAGATACAGTGGAGGGAGCGCTCATGAATAAAGGTCGTTTATTGACTAATGGTCATTTTTCAGGCAAAAAAAAGTCAACTTTCCGTGTAGAGCCAGGATGCGGCATTGGGGAAAACTTCCTCGACGATGCGGCGGTCGGTAGCGGCGTAGTCGTGCTCATGCAGGAGAGGCTTCCAGCCAAGGCCGTCACAGATGATGTCTTGATTGAACCGTACGGAAAGCATCGGGCTGGTGATGCCGGCCTGGACCTTGAGCTGGGGCTCCTGCCCCATGAGGTGACTGCCAACAGTGACGGAGACAAGGGCGAAGGTGGCCTGCTCCGGTGTGAAGTGGGTGCGGGGCATTTCGCCGAGGGCCATGGCCTCGACAATGATGTGATTGAGTACGCGCCAGCAGCGGGCCCCTTGGAATGCATGAGCCTGGCGGCGGGCCTCACTGGCCTTCTCCCAGAAGGAAGCGGACTTCAGCATCATCTCGACATGGAAGTATTCTGGACAACTGACGGCAAACTCGCAGCAGGCAAAGCCGATAACACGGCAACGCTCGCGGGTGAGACCTTTGAAGTGAGAAGACTTTTCAAATAGATCTGCCCGCTGGCGAAGAGAGGCAGTGGCGACAGCCAGGACGAGATCCTCCTTGGAGATGAAATGCTGGTAGAGAGTGCCTTTGGAATACTCAACCGATTCGGCAAGCTGCTCCATGTTCCAAGCCTGGAAGCCTTTCTCAAGGAGGAGGCGGCGGGCGTGGGTGAGGATCAACTCCTCACGCGCCTGGAACTCGCGTTCCTTGCGGGTGGGGGTGGACTGGATCCCTGACATGAGCGGAGTATTCAATATTTTGACCAACGGTCAAACACTTTCCAAAAAACATCCGGTCGTGGTGACCGGATGTTTTTTGAAACGAGGATTTTAGATGGCGATCAGCGCGGCTGGCGGACCTGGGCCTCGCCACTGAGCTGAGGCGCGGTTTTCACCGTCTGGCCAGGCTCCGGTGGCTGGGCCAAGAGGAAGAAACCAGCGCTTTCGAATTCGCCCGTCGTTAGGCGAATGAACGTGCCTTGATAGGTGGCGGTGCGGACAAGTGTCTTCACCGGATTTGGAACGGTGAAGGTGCCCGAGTAGTGACCCACGGGATTCGCGATGAGCTTAAAGGTGACGCTGTTCGGATTGACGGCCAGGGTCTTATCAACAATGACGGTCTGGACGACACCGGTGTCCTTCAGGTTGCGGATGCTGAAGGTGAAGGGCTCGATCCCGGCCTGCGCAGAGCCGCCCTCGTTGAGGAAAAGGACAGCATTGTTGTCAACATCGTTTAGGTCTGCGATGACACCGCCGCTGGCAGGCGGCTGCCATTTGCCACCGAAGAGTGTGAGTTCAATTTCATCAAACCCGGCGCGATAGGCGAGTTCCTTGGACTTGGCATCGGCGGCCACTTTCTTCCAGGCAAGGTTGCCATCGTAGCTGTTGCTGTCGAAATCTGTGCCAGCAGGAGTGATGGCGGTGAAGCCAGCGAGATACCCCTGAGTGAGGCTGAAGGCGGAGTAGAAGGGAACGTCCCCCTCAGGTCCCACGATGGAGGAGAAGGTGAACTTGCCACCATCAGCTGTGCGACCGACGAAGGCCACTGTGCCTGCGGTGGTGACGGTGGCGGCACCGAAGCCATTGCCCTGCGGGATGTCGAGCATGCCGACGAGATCGGCAGGAATGTCCAGACCGAAGGTGTAGCTGCCTGCGTAGCTGGTGGCAGGAAGATCGGTGCTGCCGACCTTGGGCTTGGCGACCCAAGGGTTGCGGTAACCTTCGATTCCGGTGCTGCCACCATTGAAAGGATCATCCAGACGGCCTTCCAGAGCCTGGGCGACGGGCTCTTCGGCATTGCCGCTGAGGAAGAACTGGACGGTGAGATTGGGCAGGCCTTTGCGGACAAAGCTGACAGTGGCCTGGCCTTCGGCCTCAGTGGCATCGCCAGAGATGTAGAGCTGGCCTTTACCGGTCAGGGTAGTGGTGCCGAGGATGAGCTTGGCGGAATAGGCCCCTTTGGTGGTGACGGCGACGTCAAAACGGCCACCGAGCGGTGCGCCTGCGCTTTCATCTGGGCTGACCAGACCGACGTAGTTGCCAGCAAGGAAGGCGGGCGGAGCGACGACTTCGGCAAAGATGTTAACACGGATGATGCCAGTGGTGAGCGGGGCGCTGCCGTCTTTCGAAATGACACAGACATAATCCCCGGAATCAAGGGCGGTGGCATCTGGGATGGTGAGGGTATCCGTGGTTTGGCCGATGGGGTCGCCCTCTTTCAACCAGGCAAAAGTGAGGCCAGTGCCTGCATTCAGCACTTTGACACTGACGGTGGTGCCCTCGGCCTGGACGATGCTGCGAGCGGAGGTATCCACAACGGCGAGGTCGAAATTGGCAATGAGGGTATCAATGCTGTTGCGGACATCGACGCCGTAGGTGCCTGCATCTGTGAGCTTTACGCTGGCGAAGGTGTAAGTCGGCAGAGTGGCCTTGGCGATGTTAGTCGCGCCTTTGCGCCATTGGTAAGCCAGGACGGGGGTGCCTGTGGCGGTGCCATCGAAGATCACCTTGCTACCAAGACGGGCGAGCTGCGAACCCGGGGCCTGAACAAAAACAGGTGGACCATCGTTGTCCTGGATGGTCAAGGTGTGGACGTCGTCCTCACCCGTGGTGACGCTGGCGGCGGAAGGAGTTCCGAGGGTGAGAATGACAGTTTCGTCAGGATCCAGGGTGAGATCGTCGCGGATCGCGACATTGATTGTGGCACGGCTCTGGCCGATGAAGAAGCTGACTGAACCGGAGGCCGGAGCGGTGATAAAGTCTCCGGTGGCCCCTTCAGAAGCCGTGCCGCTGACGGTGAATGGGAGGGTGAAAGCCTCAGTCGCTGGAGAGGTGAGGGCGACTTGAACAGCCACGGTACCGGAGGCTTCCGGATGGAAACTTTCGGTTTCGTCAAAACTGGCAATGACGGCGGGTGCCGTGCCGAGGGTGGTGAAGATGCAAACGGGGCTCTGGCCGGAACCGAGGATATTTTGGGCCTCGACGATGACGGCGTAGCGGGAGCCGAGGTCTAGATCGGTCAGCTCTTCCACCACGGTGATGGGGGTGCTGCCGCTGCCGATGACACCGAGGTCAATCTCAGCTTCATCTTCGCCACCGGTGAGCTTGATAAGCTTGAGGACCGCAGTGGTGGAGTTGCCATTGGGATTGATCTTCACGGTGACCGTGGCGGAGTCTTCCGTGATGCTGGCGATGGACTGAAGCTCGACGATGGGGAACTCGGGGATGTCGAGCACCCAGACGTCGTTGTTGCTGTTGGCCCCGTTGGTGCCGGCAAAGATTACGAGATTGCCTTCGGCATCGGTGAAGGCGGAGGAGCCACGGCGTGCGCCGGGTGTGGAGGAGGGTGAAGGCACGCCGAGCTGACCATACGAAGCGAGGCCATTGAGCGCGGAGGCCCCCTTCAGCCAAGTCCACTGGTACTTTTCTGTATCGAAGACCCAAACGTCATTGAAGTGACCAGAGCCCTGGCCGCCAAAGAGGACGAGGGAACCATCGGAAGCAAGCCATGAGGTGGCACCCGCACGGGCACCTGGGACAGTATTAAAGGCGTGATCACCGAGGGTGCCGTAAACACCGATGGCATTGACAGCCTGGGAACCTGAGATCCAGGTCCATTCATTGGAGATAAAGTCGAACTGCCAGAGGTCGTTCAGATTGCCCAGCTTGGCGGCATTGCCACGGCCATTGCCCCCGAAGAGCCAAAGGTTACCACTGTTGCCTACCCAGGCGACTGCGCCGGAGCGGCCCCCGGGAACATTGCCTACAGATGCAATGCCTGAAGAACCATACACGCCGATGGCATCGAGGCCATTGCTGCCGCTCAGCCAAGTCCACTGGCCGAGAGCAATGTCAAAGACCCAAAGGTCATTAAGGAGCCCCGCTTTGGTGCCAGTGGCGGGAAGTCCACGACCGCCGAAAAGGAAGAGGCGGCCAGAGGCATCCTTCCAGGAGACAGCGTTTACACGTGCCCCGGGAGTATTCAAAGCATCTGGCTGACCGAGGCTGCCGTAGGTGCCGGTGGCGTTGGCAGTATTGGCTCCGCCGACCCAAGTCCACTCGTTTTCATTCAGGTCATACTTCCAGAGATCATTGAGGAGGCCCTTGGTGGCATTGGTACCACCGAAGACCCAGAGAAAGCCGTCATTGTCCTGCCACATGAGGGCACCGCTGCGGGCTGGGGGGGCATTGGTTTCAGATGCTTCGCCTTTGTTGCCGTAGGTGCCCAGGGCATTGACGTCTTTACTACCACTTATCCAAGTCCACTCGCCCGAGGCAGAGTCGTACTTCCAGAGATCATTGAGGACGCCGGTCTTGGTGCCTTCACCGTAACCCAGGCCACCGAAGTGATAGGAAATGCCGCCGGAACTGCTGACGCTGGCAGCTTCGGTTCTGGCACCGGGTTTGTTGGCAGCCGCAGCTACACCCACGGAGCCGTATATACCGCGCTGTTTAGGCAGGTTGTCACCATCCAGCCAAACCCAAGCCGGAATGTCTTGCTCAATCACGATCTGCACGGTGGCAGTAGCTGAATCAACGGTCCCATCGTTGACCTTGAAGGTGAAAGAATCAGTGCCGATGAAGCCTACATTTGGACGATAGGTGAAGCGGCCATCACTTGTGAAAGCAGTGATGACCCCGGAGGCGGGCTGATCCACCACAGAAAAAGTGAGCGTGTCATCGTCGCCATCGGTCCCTTCAAGCACTCCGGCGATGATCTCGCCTGCGCGGCCGTAGATCTCCGTCGGGATAGCAATAGGGGCCTCGTTTGGCGGTGGCTCGGTAATCGTGATGTTGATGGTAGCCGGGGCGGAGTTCGCTGTGCCGTCATTGGCCACGAAAGTAAAGCTGTCTGCACCTAGCTGACCGACATTGGCAGTGTAGGTGAAGTTGCCGTTACCGAGGACCTCGACGACGCCCTTGGTCGGATCGGTAACCTTGGTAAAGGTCAGCACGTCATTATTGGCATCGGAGGCGGTGAGGAGGCCGTTTTTCGGCACGCCGGAATAGGCAGCAAGCACGCCATTGTTGGCGATGGGGGCCACGTTGGAAGACGTGGAGGTAGAAATCATCTGATACAGCGCCAGAGGGCCGCTGCCCTGGCCATAATCATAAGAACCAGGACCTGCGGTACCCGCGAGAATGGTGGAAACGCCGACGGGATTCACCGCCACTTCCAAAACCGTAGGCGGTAGCGTTTCTGAATCTACCGGGAATAGCGAACCTAACCGAATCAGGAGATATTCGGTGGCATTGATACGGGAGGTGCCTTTGTAGGACCAAAAATAGATCGGACTGCCGCCATAACCTGGGCGCACAGAGTTCCGGGTATCGAAATTCAACTCCGCTTCAAAAGCTCCAGCCACTCCCAAGCTATCGAGAGCAAAATCTCCGCCAAAAGGTTGGAATGCGGCATTGAGCCCTGCGATATCTCCAGCGGTCGCTTTGTTGGCGACTTCAATCTCAGAAAGTCCATTCATTCTCCCGATCACGCCACGGCCTGCATTTCCAGCCAAGCGGGTACCTGCCAAGTCAGCAATCCCATGGTTGCCGTTACCAGCCGGATTGTAGTTAGAGATCGTCAGCGACGCACCTTGGCTGCTACCGATCAGCAGCAGGCAGGTTCCAAGGAGTGAAAAAAACTTCTTCATAAGGGAAAGGAAAAACAAAAAAGAAATCGGGGCGTGACTAAAAGTTGCCCTGGTTCACCTGAATCTGCACGGGCGCACCGCGACGGAAAATGATGTAGGCTCCATCTGGAAGGGCGACACCGGATTGATCTGTCACACCGCCACCGATACGCCTCCAGCCTTGGCCGGGCAGGCCTCCCGTGGAATAGTAATACTGCGAATAGCCTTGGCCATTCCAAATCAGAACCAAGTCCGCCTGTGTGGAGGCGATGCCTCCCGTCAGGCCAGCCTGAAGACCCGAGTTACCCAAAGTGCGACCTTCCGTAGAAGGAGTATCGCCAGAGGCATTCACCGGGCAGAGGTTAGCCACGAAGTTGTTTCCTGTCTGAAGAGTGATCATGGTCTTGCCGGGTTTGATCTGCCCGACAATGACAATGGACTTCGGTGATCGAGCACGGATGGCAATGCCACCACTAAATTCCAGAGGCACCGACGCCTGATTCGCCGTTCCCTGCCCCACTTGACGCCAGCCAATGCCCTGAGCCCCGCCTGTGGAGTAGAAGAATTCGTCGAAACCGGAACCATTCGGCAACTGAATCAGGTCCGCCGTCTCGGGGGTCTGGCCACCTGTTAAACCAGCTGAATTGTCTGCGCCAAAAGCATCCGCTAGTGTCCATAGTTTCCAAATCTTGATGGTCGCGCCATCCAGCACGCCGGCGGGAATGGCATCGGCAAGGACGATTTCATTGCCTGTTGCCAGAGTATCCACGATGGCGCTGGTGAACCCCAACCCAGTCCCTGCACTGACGATTTCAATCGTGTGTGAAGGCAGAGCACCCGGGTTGAACTGATTGTCCGTCAAAGCCACTTGAGGGGCACCTTGGACAAAAACGTGAGTCCGATCTCCAGGCGAGATATTCACCACCGCTTGCAGTTCCATGGAAGGCAGCAGGGCGAAACCCATGAAATTTGTCCCCGCCTGAAGGTTCAGGGTCAAGAAACCCATGATCGGCGTGGTCACCAAGGTCTGAGCCGTGGCGGCGACGGCCAGCAAACAGGAGGCGGCTATACAAAAAAGTCGTTTCATGGTCTGAGACTGAGTTGGGAGAAGGGCGTTTCCAGAATATCCAATGAACTAATCTATGACATTGCCCGACAGATGTTGAGAATATTTTTCAAAAAAACTGGAACATTAATGACAAGCACCCTGGTCATTAACACCCTGAAATCAGACACCTGTTACAGATTTAAACTCAAAATCTTCTCTTCGAGCCCAGAATCGAACTTTTAAAAGTGGCCTGTCTGACCGACTTTGAGGGTTAGCACAAGATTCAGGAAAGACATCGTGCAAGACTCGGAAAGAAACCCTGCTATGGCTTCGTGTCTCCACGATCCACTTTCTGCCCACAGTCCATTTTCCCATGTCCGATACCGCTGCCGCCGCCGCTTTTGTCTCAGGTTACCAAAAACTCAAAAAAGCGCTCAGCCGACGCATCGTTGGGCAGGAGGCGGTGATTGAACAGGTATTTATTGCCATTGCTGCTGGCGGACACAGCCTTCTTGAAGGGGCCCCAGGCTTAGCTAAGACGCTGCTGGTGAAGTCCCTGGCAGATGCCATGCACCTGGGCTTCCGCCGTATCCAGTTTACCCCAGACCTGATGCCTGCGGATATTACGGGCACGGAGATCATTCAGGAAGATTCGGAGACCGGGCGGCGGAAGTTGGTGTTCCAGCGCGGCCCCATCTTCTCGCAGATCATCCTGGCGGATGAGATCAATCGAACCCCGCCGAAGACGCAGGCGGCCCTGCTGGAGGCGATGCAAGAAAAAAGTGTGACAGTAGGCCAGGAGACCTACATTTTGCCCAAGCCCTTCTTTGTGCTGGCCACGCAAAACCCAATCGAGCAGGAAGGCACCTATCCCCTGCCCGAGGCGCAAAAGGACCGATTCCTGTTCCTGATCAAAGTGGACTACCCGAGCCGTGAGGAGGAGCGCGAAGTCATCGCCCGGACTACGGGCGGGGTGCAGGAAGAGATCGAGGCGGTCGTCACCTCTGAGGAATTGCAAGCTGCGCAGGCCTTGGCGCGGCAGGTGCCGGTGCCGGACCATGTGACGGACTTTGTTCTGGATCTGGTGCGTGCTACCCGCCCCAACGAGTCTGATGCTCTACCCTATGTGAAAGAGATGGTCGGCTGGGGGGCTGGACCGCGCGCCAGCCAGATGCTGGTGCTGGCAGGCAAAGTACGCGCCCTGCTGCAAGGTCGCACCCATGTGACCACTGACGACATCGAGGCGCTGGCCCTGCCTGCCCTGCGTCACCGCATCGTGCCCACCTTTCATGCTGAAGCTGAAGGTGTGACGGTGGACATGATCGTGAAGGAGCTGATCCACAAGATCAAGAAGCCCGGTGCGAAGGTGCTCTGAAGGTGGGTCAATGAGTCAACCGTCAAGGACGTGCCGTTCATACATCCTTGACCTTTGACTTCCTGACCTTTGACTGTTTGACCCCTCAACCCCATGGCCACCCTTTCCTCCATTCTCGAAGCGGAAGACATCACCAGTCTGCAGAGCTTGCAGCTCTTTGCGCGGACGGTGGTGGAGGGCTTTACCACCGGCCAGCATGCCTCGCCGCACAAGGGCTTCAGTGTGGAGTTCCGCCAACATCGGCCCTATGTGCAGGGCGATGACATTCGGCGTCTGGACTGGAAGATCTTTGGCCGGGCGGACCGCTTTTACATCCGTGAATTTGATGAAGAGACGAACCTGCGCGCCACGCTGGTGCTAGATGCCAGTGGCTCCATGAACTATCGCGGGCAGAAGGGCGTGCTGAAATTTGACTATGCCCGCAAGCTGGCTGCCGCGATGGCCTACCTGCTGATGTCACAACAGGATGCGGTGGGGCTAGTGACCTTCGACACGAAGATCCGCGACTTCATCCCGAACCAGACGCGCATCACGCACCTGCATCACATGCTGGAGACGATGATCAAAACGGAGCCGGGCAAAGACACAACGCTGGCCCCCGTTTTGGAGTCGCTGGCCCAGCGGCTGAAGCGCCGGGGTCTGGTGATCCTCATCAGCGATTTCTTCGACGATGCCGCCTCCATTTTGAAGGCTATAGGTGTGTTGCGGAAAAAGGGCCATGAAGTGATCGCGATGCAGCTCTGGGACCGAGATGAACTGGAGTTCCCGTTTGGCCAGTGGTCGCGCTTTGAGAATCTAGAGAATGCTGAAGACTCGTTGCTGCTAGATCCTGCGGCCGTCCGGCAACGCTACCTGGAAGTGCTGAAGACCTTCCAAGGACAGCTCAAGGAAGGCTTTCGCAAACATCAAGTGGACTACCTGAGCCTGCCCACGGATGAATCACACGCGGCGGCCCTGCGGAGCTATTTAGCGCTGAGAATGCGATGATAATGCCGAACCAGATTTCATCCATGTGTGCAACGTTTTTTAGACGGTCATGCCATGATAAGTCAACTTTACTCATTTATTGTTAGGCCCATCCGATGACCTTTCTCAATGTCTTCCTCCTAGCCGGTGCGGCTGCTTTTCTGGTGCCGTTGCTGATTCACCTGCTGAATAAGCGACGGGTGCAGACGGTGCGTTGGGGGGCCATGCACTTGCTGCAGGAAGTGATGTGGCAAAAGAAGCGGAAGCTGAACATCGAGCAGTGGCTGCTGCTGGCGGTGCGCATTGCGATCCCGATCGTTCTGGCACTATGCCTGGCGCGGCCCGTGCTAACGGCGCTGCGTTCCTTTGGCCTGGGCAAGACCTCGCTCGTGATGCTTCTAGACGATTCCTTTTCCATGCGGGCTCCAGCTCCCGGCGGATCCCCGGCGGAGCGGGCACGGCAGGATGTGGGCCAGGTGCTACAGGCACAGCCAAAGGGATCCGATGCACAAGTGGTGCTGGCAGGCGGCAATGCCCGGAGGCTGCTGGACCAGAGCACCAGCACGCTGGAAGTGATCCCGCAGCAACTCGCTGAGACGACCAACCAAGCCGGGCCTGTGAAGGTGAATGAGGCGCTGCAAACGGCGGCGGCCTCCCTCTCCAGCGCGCCCAATGGAGCACGAGAGCTGGCCATCGTTTCCGACTTTCAGTCCAGTGACTGGAAAAGCGCCGCCGATGGGGCAGCCCTGCCCGCGCTGGATGCCCTGATGAAGCAGGAGCCGAAACCGCAAGTGACCTTTTACCGCCTAACCAGTGATCTGACTGAGAACCTAAGCATCGCCAGCGCCGACCTTTCCGCGCTGGTGGTGGCGGAGGAGCAGCCCATCGGCCTGCGGGTGCGCATCCAGAACCACGGCAAGCGTCCTTGGCAGGATGTGGCGGTGCATCTGGAGGCGGACGGTGCGCGGCTGCGAACCTCGCGTGTGACGCTGGCTCCAGAGGGCGAGGCGCTGATCAGTTTTACTCACGCTTTTACAAGTGTTGGCGATCATTCCCTGACCGTACGGCTGGAGGGGGACAGTTTTGCGGATGACAATGCCTTTTACTCCGTGGTGCAGGTGCGCAATCAACTGAACGTGCTGCTTGTGGATGGAGATCCCGGCATGGAAGCCCTGAGCGGTGCGGCGGACTTTCTGGAACTGGCACTCACACCTTATCAATCCGCGAGCGCCAGCCTCAAGGACCTCATCCGAATCACCAAGGTGGATTCCAAACGGTTGCGCGAGACGGACTTTCGCGGTCAGGAAATCATCGTGCTGGGCGATGTTGACCGTCTCCAAGGCAATCGGCTGAGCGAACTGGACAAGTTTGTAAAGGCGGGCGGCGGATTGATCGTGTTCGCGGGTCCGCATTGTGACCTGAACTGGTATAACCAGGAGTTCTACCGCAAGGGTGAGGGCCTGTTGCCCGCAGGCCTGAAAGGGCTGCAACGCGCCACCTCGGCAGCCCCGGCGCGCATTCTACAGCAGCGGCTCACCCACCCGGCCACGGTTTACTTCAACGATGCCCGTGGAGGGCGGCTGCAAGAAGCTGGCTTCCAGGCCTGGATGGAGCTGGATACAGCGCAAGATGGCGGAGCCAAACCTCTGCTGATGCTGGATCGTGGCACGCCGCTGTTTCTTGAAAAAGCGAGGGAACGTGGCCGGGTGATCCTCTCCGCCACCACGGCGGATGCTGAGTGGTCGAACCTGCCTTTGCAGCCTTTCTTTGTGCCGCTGATGCAGCGTCTGGTAACCTACTTAGCCACGCAGAGCACCGTCACCGCCTGGGATGAGGTGGGCGCACCACTACGGGTGGTGATGCCGAAAGAACGCACGGGGGTGGAATACACACTGCGAGATGTGGCCGGCCAGACGCAGACACTGGAAGTGAAAGCCGAAGGCGACCACGCCTTGCTAGAATCCCCACCGATCACGAGCCCAGGTATCTACAAGCTGACGCAGGGCAACAGCACGCGCCTGCTGGCCTACAATCTGGACCCGGCAGAATCCAATCTAGCTCCCCTGCCCCAGGAACAAGTGAAGCAACTGGCGGAGCGATATGACGCAGCCTTTGTAGAGTCCATTGAGGCTTGGCAAAAACTGGACCGGACCCGCCGCCATGGCAGTGAGCTATGGCAACCGTTTCTCATCGGCCTACTTGTGCTGCTTTTCTTTGAGGTGCTGCTGCAGCAGAGAATAGCGCGGGGATGACTCTTGGGGGAACGAGGATGCCTTCGCCCAATAGGACGCACTGACACGCGTTGGCGAAAATCAAAAGATAATGCAGGCATGCATCATCACATAACAAACTTTATCGCAGGAACATCAAACCCTGTGATATACTTAGCTCAAAACTTTTGTAGCAGCGCGTGGGAATCAAAACCGTAGCGCGTAATGTGAAAGACTACCGGAGCGGCAAAGCACAGGGAATCCAGACGGTCCATGACCCCGCCATGACCGGCGATGGCGTGGCCCCAGTCCTTGACGCCACGATCTCGCTTGATGGCTGACATCACAAGTCCTCCAAGGAAACCCGTGAGCACGATCAGCGCACTCATGCCTGCGGATTGAAACGGCGAATAAGGAGTGACCTGCCATGAGGCTGCCCCGATAACGACGGTGCAAAGACCTCCGCCAATGAGGCCCTCCCAGGTCTTGTTGGGGCTAACCGAAGGCGCAATCTTATGCTTTCCACACGTCTTTCCCCACACGTATTGCAGCACATCGCTGATCTCCACAATGATCACGAACCAGAACAGCAGTTTGGCATTTTCGCCTGTGTAGTTTCTTAAATCCAGCTTCAGCAGTGCAGGTGCGTGGCTAACGCAGTAAACGCAAATCAGCAGTCCCCATTGGATCTTGGCCGTTCGTTCGAGAAACCGCTCGCAGTCGCCAGCTAATGCACTGCGCATGGGCACAAATAGAAAGGCATAGACCGGGATGAAGATGCAGAACATGCCATACCAGCCATCCTGCAAATACCAGTAATGCAGAGGCGTGATGATGAAGAAGACCCAAAACAGCGTCCGATGATCCCCAGGACGCGTGGGAGTGAGAGTGATGAACTCCCGCAATGCCATGAATGAGAGCAGGCCAAAGAGGATGATGGTGCCGGTCTGCCCGATGAGAATGGCAAGGGTGAAGATGGCCACCATCCCCCACCAGGCGCGGGTGCGAGATAGGACATTGTCCATCGTTGCACGGGTTCCTTCAGAGCGCGCCTTTTTCCTCAAGATCCGCGTTAGCACGCTGGCGATGATGAGGATGGCGACAACGCCGGAAATCAGCCAGGTAAGTTCACGGTCCAGGTTCATGGGCAAAGTCAGTTTAAGAGCAGGTTGTCTCGCGCAGGCAGATCACAGACTGGCGCGCACGCTCCAGGAAGTCCACCTTCGTCTCTCCCACCTCCAGGCGGATGGGCGTGCCAAAAACGAGGCTGCAAAGAAGCGGTGCGGGGAGGAATTCACCCTTGGGCAGGATTCGGTTTAGATTCTCCATCCATACAGGCACCAGTTCCACGTCCGGACGGCGTTTAGCCAGGTGGAAAAGCCCCACTTTAAAAGGTTGCGGATCTGGACTGGTCTGGCGCCCCCCCTCGGGGAAAATGATCAGTGAGTGGTCGTCGCCCAGGGCCTGAAGCATGGTGTCGAGTGGGTTACACTCTGCGGTGGGCTTTTTCCGTTCGATGAGGACGGCATGGAAGACGCTTTGAGCCAGCCAGGGGCGCAGTTTCCCGAGACTCCAGTAATCATGGGCGGCCACCATGCGGGTGCGCATTCGGAGGGGGGCGGGCAGGCTGGCCCAGAGGAGGGGACCGTCCAAGTTGCTGGTGTGGTTGGCAAAATAAATACGCTGGCGGAGTTCCGGGCCGCAGCCATGCCAACGGGCGAGCGCCCCAGTGGCCATGCGTAAGGAGCCTGCGATGAGACCAGAAATCATTGGACCGATTGAATCTGCAAGTCTGCCTCCCTGCAACCTCGATTCTTCCACCTCACTTCACAGAGACATTGCATCCGCCTCTTGCATTCATCGCACAACGACGCTAGGTGCCCAAGTTTCCCATTTTTAATGAAAGCAATCCTGGCACTCGAAGACGGAAGATATTTTGAAGGTGAATCCTTTGGCGCACCCGGCACCCGCACGGGCGAAATTTGCTTTAACACCTCCATGTGCGGTTATCAGGAAGTCCTGACCGATCCCTCCTACCGTGGCCAGATCGTCGCCATGACTTATCCAATGATCGGTAATTACGGCATCAATGCACTGGATGACGAAAGTAATGAGCCCCACGTGCGTGGCTTCGTCATTGAAGAACTTTGTGATGTGCCCAGCAACTGGCGTAGCACTCAGTCTCTGGATGCTTACCTGAAGCAGCACAACATTCCTGGTATCCAAGGGATTGATACCCGCGCCCTGACCAAGCACCTACGCACCTTAGGAGCCATGCGGTCCGTCATCACCACTGAAGTCAGCACTGTAGAAGAGGCCGTGAAATTGGCCCAGGAAAGTGCACCGATGAGCGGCAGCGATTTCGTCAAAGAAGTCACGACCAAAAGCATTTACACGTGGGATCCAGAGAGCGAACTCAGCCGCCAGTGGGATATCCCAAGCCCTAGCCAGAACCGCGAAGGCGGCCCTGAAGGTGCCTTTCACCCTCTGCCTGAGGCACGCCACCACATCGTCGCTTATGACTTTGGCATGAAGCGCAATATCCTGCGCGGCCTTCGCCAAAGTGGCTTCCACGTCACCGTCGTCCCGGCCACCGCCACGGCGGCGGAAGTGCTGGCGCGCAATCCAGACGGTGTTTTCCTTTCTAATGGTCCCGGAGATCCCTCTGCGCTGGGTTACATCCACAATGAAGTCAAACAGCTCATCGGCAAGACTCCAGTGTTTGGCATCTGCCTAGGTCATCAGATTCTGGGTCACGCCTACGGTGGCAAAACTTTCAAACTGAAATTCGGCCATCGTGGTGGTAACCAGCCCGTCAAAGACTTGCGCACCGGTAAAGTCTCCATCACTAGCCAGAATCACGGCTTTGCCATTGATCCCGCCAGCCTGCCCTCCAATGTGGAAGTCACGCACATCAACCTCAACGATGGCACTGTGGAAGGCATGCGCCACCGCGAAGCACCCGTCCTTAGCGTGCAATACCATCCAGAGGCCGCACCCGGACCGAATGACGCGAAGTACTTCTTCGACGAGTTCGCCAAGCTGATAGACAGCGCAGATTAAAATCAGTCTAGCCTTAAAGCTTAATACCAAACGAATGACGGGTCTCGACGACCCGTCATTTTTTTTAGCGGTGAGAGTCGTCAGCCCAGTATCAACTCCGGCGACAAGATCATCACTTCATGGAGAGTATTTTCATTACTTCATGAAGTCCCTTCTCCTGCTTCTATTGCCGCTGACTGTCTATGCCGGGCGTTTCCCTGAAAAGACCCCGGACTCACCCGGTGCGCGCATGCTGGACAGTTACATGCAGCAGCAGACGGAGGACATGGAGAAGAATGGCGGCCTGAAAGACATTACCACGGCACAGGATTGGCTGGCCAAGGCCCCCGTGTACCGCACGCAGCTCGCCGAGATGCTGGGGCTGGAGCCTATGCCGTTAAAGTCGCCCCTCCAGGCCACCAAGACGAGCGAGGTGAAAGGCGATGGGTACCTGATTGAAAACATGCACTACCAGGCGGTTCCGGGTCTGTACGTAACGGCCAATTTCTATTTGCCCACCCAGGTGGAAAACCCGCTGCCCACCATCCTCTACGTCTGCGGTCACGCCAGCGTGATGAAAGGCAGCGTGAGTTATGGAAACAAGACCAGCTACCACCATCACGGGATCTGGTTTGCCCGGCATGGTTATGCCTGCCTGATCATTGATACTGTGCAGTTAGGCGAGATTCGGGGCGAGCACCATGGCACCTACAGCAAGGGGCGCTGGTGGTGGATGTCACGCGGCTATACCCCGGCAGGATTGGAGGCCTGGGCCGGCATCCGCGCCCTGGATTACCTGGAGACCCGACCTGAAGTGGACAAAACACGCTTTGGCATCACGGGACGAAGTGGCGGTGGAGCCTACTCCTGGTGGATAGCTGCGCTGGATGAAAGGATCAAGGCAGCAGCCCCCACAGCAGGTGTGACCACGATGCGTAATCACGTGGTGGATGGCTGTATCGAAGGCCACTGCGACTGCATGTTCCAGGTGAATACCTACCGCTGGGATTACGACCGCCTTGTCGCCCTAGTGGCCCCGCGTCCTTTATTGATCTGCAACACCGATAAGGACGACATCTTCCCCATTGACGGGGTCTTCAACATCTACCAGAACGTCCGCCGCATCTACTCTCTGTTAGGCCAGGAAAAGAATATTGGCCTCCAGGTAGCCGAGGGTCCACACAAGGACCTACAGCCGCTCAATAACGGTGCTTTCCACTGGTTCGAGCGCCACCTCAAAGGTGCCGATCCCATGGCCGTGCTTGACGAAGGTGCCAAGAAGTCTCTAGAACCAGAAGTTCTGCAAGTCTTCAAAGAGCTCCCCAAAGATGAAAAAAATACAAGGATAGACGAGAGTTTTGTCCCCGCTGCTGCCGCTCCAGCCCCTATCACAACCAAGATAGAATGGGAAACCCAAAAAGCTGCGTGGATGAAATCCCTCCAGGAAAAAGTCTTTGTGAATTGGCCTCAGGAAGCCCCGGCTCTGACTCTGGCGTCGGCAGGCATCACCACACGAGATGGAGTGAGCCTAACCGCTTATGATTTTCAAACCGACAGTGCCTTTCGCTTGCGGCTCTACATCGCCCATCGGGAAGGTCTCAGGGCTGAGGATTTAGAACTGGTCGCGCTCAATGTCCTGGATGCCCATGGCTGGCAGGACTTCACCGCAACCTATGGAGCGCGATTTGGCAAACTCATCGAAGGCCCCTCCACAGCGGTTAAAGATGACAGCGCTTTTGAAAGCGAGAAGAAAATGTTCCAAAGCTTCAAATGGGGCATGGCCTATGTTTGCCCACGCGGCATCGGGCCCACCGAATGGCAAGGCAGCGAGAAAGCGCAGACACAGCGGCTGCGGCGTTTTTATTTAGCAGGACAGACTCTGGATTCCATGCGCGTCTGGGACGTCCGCCGCACGGTGCAGATCCTGAAAAAGGTGCCCGGTTTTTCTAAGACACCGCTGTGGTTGCAGGGTCACCGGGAGATGGCCGCAAATGCCCTTTACGCCTCGCTGTTTGAAGAGGGAATCACCCGTTTGGATTTGCATGATCTACCCACCAGTCATCGGCAAGGTCCGGCCTACCTGAACGTCTTGAAATTTTTAGATATTCCCCAAGCTGCCACGCTGGCAGCAGAGAGAACCCGCGTTATTCTGTACAGCCCAGATCCTGCCCCATGGGATTACGCCAATATCACTATCAAAAATTTGGGCTGGGAAGAGAAACAATGGCAAATTCGCAAACCTGCAAACTGAAGATTGTTGAGATAGGTGGCAAGGCTTGATTCAGGTCCCAGAGGACAGCTTATGTCCATGTTATGAAGTCTCCCAATCGAGACTTGGCTTTTGGATGAAATGCCCTCAGATTCTCAGGGCTGTCATGGATCTAAAACTCATCAATCGCGAGATTCTCCTTTCCTTTTGGAAGGTGCATATCTTGTACCATGCCACAGATGGGGATGTGATTGGTCAGTGGATGATCAAAGAATTGCGACATCATGGTTATGATGTGAGCCCAGGCACTCTTTATCCTTTGCTCAAACGCATGGAAAAAAATGGCTGGTTAGTTTCTACGGTCGAAGCCGACCGTGGTCCCAAGGCTCCACGTGCCTACCGGATCACTGCCTCTGGGCGAGAGGTGCTAAAAGTCGTGCGTAAGCAGCTCAAGGAGTTAGGTGTGGAAGTGAACAAACACTAAGGTTTGGAGGCAAAAATTTGCTTTCTTTGAAAGAGGTTTGCGTTTCCATAGTTTTACGACGCCCGTAATCGCCGTTCGTTTAACTTAATGGTGTCTTTTGTTCTGTTTCCTGTATGAATCTCGCCCGTTTTGCCCTTCGTCACCCCTGGACTATCCTTGTCGCAGTCGTGGCAGTGTGCTTGGGAGCTTGGCTAGGACTGCAACGAATGACGCGGGATATTTTCCCTCCTTTGGGCATCCCCACCATCTATGTGGCGCAGCCCTACGGGGGGATGGATCCCCTGCAAATGGAAGGGTATCTCACGTACCGTTACGAGTACCACTTCCTCTATATTGCCAACATCGAGCACGTGGAGAGCAAATCCATTCAGGGCGCTTCCATCATGAAGCTCCAGTTTCATCCAGGCACGGACATGAGCCAAGCCATGTCCGAAACCGTTGCGCAAGTAAACCGCTCCCGCGCCTTCATGCCACCCGGAACGGTAGCACCCTTCATCATGCGATTTGATGCGGGCAGTGTGGCCGTGGGTCATCTGGTATTTTCAACAGATGACTCCAACGTTACCCTGAATCAGATGCAAGATCAGGCGCTTAACAAGGTGCGCCCTGCCTTTGCTACCCTGCCAGGAGTTTCGGCACCACCACCTTTTGGGGGAAGTTCACGAGCCATCGTCGTCAATGTGAATCCAGACCGCATGAAAGCCTACGGTCTATCACCCGATGACATCGTTAAAGCCATCTCGCGTGGAAACCCCATCAGCCCATCTGGCAACATCAATCTCGATGGCCGCTACCCGATTGTTCCGACGAATGCCATCGTCTCAAACGTCAAAGACCTCGAAGCTGTCCCACTCAAAAAAACGGATTCCGGCGCTGTCTTCATACGCGACGTAGCCACGGTCTCGGATGGGGCCGATGTGACCACCTCTTATGCCTTAGCAAATGGCAAGCGCACCGTCTATTTGCCCGTCACCAAACGCGCCGAGGCATCCACTCTAGAGGTCGTCAAAAAAGTGCTCGAAAGTGTGCCTGAGTTTCAAAAGCTTTTGCCCCCAGGCATCAAAGTTAGTTTTGAGTTTGATCAAACCCCCGTCGTCAACCGAACGATCCAGGACCTCCTCAAGGAAGGAGCTTTGGGAGCCATCCTCACCGGTCTGATGGTCCTCATTTTCCTGCGCGACGTGCGCACGGCATTCATCGTGGTCATCAACATACCGCTGTCCCTCATGGCAGCAGCCTTTGGCCTTTGGATCAGCGGGCAAAATATTCATCTCATGACTCTAGGCGGACTCGCCTTAGCCGTGGGTATTTTAGTGGATGAGGCGACAGTAACGGTTGAAAATATCCACACGCATTTAGTTAGGGGAAAATCTCTCGCACGCGCCGCACTGGATGGCACGATGGAAACCACCCTACCCCGCTTACTCGCGATGCTCTGCATTCTGGCCGTGTTCATACCAGCATTCTTCATGGTGGGTGCGGCCCAGGCTTTGTTTGTGCCGATGGCCCTAGCGGTGGGGTTCGCCATGTTTGCCTCCTTCATTCTATCCAGCACCCTAGTGCCCGTGCTTTCCGTCTGGCTGCTGCCTAAAAAGAATCAACTCTCGGAAGAAAAGCTCGGTCTGCTTGCTATTACTTATCAGAGCATCGTCAAAGGTCTGGTGACTCTTCGTTGGATCGTGGTGCCCGGCTATTTAGTAGGCGCAGGCGTGATCCTTGTTTCATTAGCACCCTTTCTCGGGACGGAAATCTTCCCCAAAACAGACAGTGGCCAGTTTGCCATTCGTTTCCGAGCCCCCAGTGGCACTCAAGTTGGCATCACTGAAAAGATAGCTCAAAGGATTCTGAAAACGATTGCCACAGAAGCAGGGGGCGAAGACAAAATTGACATGTCCATCGGTATGGTGGGTGTGCACAATTCCAGCTTTCCAGTGAACCTTGTTCACCTATGGAATGGTGGGCCTGAAGAGGGCTGGCTAGCCGTGCAGATGAAGCCCGAGGCCAAAGTAAACGTCGAAGCTTTCCAAGAAAAATTACGCAGTATCTTTGCCAAAGAATTGCCGGATGTGCGTCTTTCCTTTGAGCCGCAAGATATTGTTAGCCGAGTCATGAGCTTTGGTTCGCCAACGCCCATCGAAATTGCGGTCAGTGGCCCCAGTCTGCCAACCAGCAAAGAACATGCAGAAAAGATTTTAACCAAGTTAAAGGAGTTGCCGTTCATTCGCGATGCCCAGATCGCACAGACGCTGGATGCACCTACAGTGAACGTTCAGATAGACCGTGAACGAGCCGGATTGTTAGGCGTGGATGTGGAGGACGTCACACGTTCTCTCGTTGCAGCCACCACCTCCAGCCGTTTCACGGCCCCTGTTTTCTGGGCAGATCCAGCCACGGGTATCAGTTTCAATGTTCAGGTGCAAATCCCCGAGGAACGCACTCAGTCTTTGGAAGATTTGGGTAACATGCCCATCACCTCCAAAACAGGCACGCCAGTGCTACTACGCAATCTGGCGAAGATTGAACCCGGCACTGCGGTGGGCACATACGAACGTTACAATCTTGTGCGAATCGTCAGCGTAACGGCCAATCTTGTGGGCAAAGATTTCGGCAGCGCCATCAAGGCGGTACAAAAGGTGCTAACAGACTTAGGGCCGGCTCCCGATGGAAAGACCAAGGTAGATGTGCGGGGTCAAGTCATTCCGTATAACCAACTTTATGAAGGTTTCAGCAATGGCCTGATCATTTCCATCGTGGTCATTTTTCTTTTACTATGTGCGAATTTTCAATCCTTGCGTCTTGCCTTGATCGTGGTCTCCACGATGCCAGCGGTGATCGCGGGAGTGATCCTTGCACTCTTTTGCACAGGAACCTCACTCAATATCCAATCGGCAATGGGGGCTATCATGGCGATTGGGGTTGCGGTGGCTAACGCGATTCTCTTGGTCACCTTTGCAGAGCGTACACGCATCGCACGCCGTGGGGATCGCCGGCAAGGTGCCATTGAGGGGGCGCTGAGCCGTCTGCGCCCCATTTTAATGACCAGTTTCGCGATGATCGCTGGCATGATGCCGATGGCCCTAGGAATGGGTGAAGGAGGAGCACAATCGGCCCCCTTGGGGCGTGCCGTGGTCGGTGGTCTTGCCCTCGCGACGGTGGCTACCTTGTTTATCTTACCTGCCGTTTTTGCTTTATTGGCCAGCAAGAAGGCCACCTCCGCATCTCTCGATCCTGATGATGAAAATGGAGCTCTGTATGAAGGGCCCACCGCTTAACCTGATTCATTCCTCCGATCGGCTCTGCAAATCTTGTTATTCCTGACATCCTGTGAAGACCTCCATTCAAATAATCCCTCTCTGCCTGGCATTCATCACTTCCAGTATCTTCGCCGTGGAGATGCCCGTGACAAAGCCGCAAAAAGGCACCATTCACCGATGGATCAGCCTGCCCGCCACACTCACTCCATGGCAACAGGTCGCCTTAAAGGCCCGAGTCGCTGGCTATGTCAAAAGTGTTTCGGTAGATCTCGGCGATACCGTTACCACCGGACAGAAACTCATTGAAATCGAAGTTCCAGAACTTGCGGCTGACCTCATCAGCCATCGCGCCGAGGTAACAGCCGCCGAGGTCGAAGTGAAGCGTCTTCATGAGGCCCGCAAGAAATCCCCAGACCTCATTTTACCTCAGTCTGTGGATGACGCGGAGGCAAAACTTGCGATTGCTCAAGCGGGCCTGGACCGTGCAGCGACCTTGCTAGAATTTGCTCAAATCAAAGCTCCGTTTGCAGGAAGCGTGGTGGCACGTCATGTGGATCCTGGAGCCTACGCAGCCGCCGGCGGTGAAACTCTTTTACACTTGATAGACAGTAGCAAACTACGTTTGCAGGTGCCAGTCATAGAACTGGAGAGCGCCTTTCTAAAAATAGGCCAGCAGGTGGAAGTCAAAGCAGAAGCTTTAGCGGGAGTGGTCACCCAAAGCAAAATTACACGCATCACGGGCCAACTGGATGCAGCGACTCGCACACTACTCATCGAGGCTGACTTGAAGAATGACGAGGGACGCCTGCGCCCTGGCCTTTATGTCACCGCTCGAATCGCGGTGGAAAAGCATGATGACACAACACTCATTCCCGTGGCGGGACTGGTGAAGGAAAAAGCCAACAGCTTTGTTTTCAAGCACATCAACGGCAAAGCCGTGAAAACTCCAGTCAAGACCGGCTTCAACGATGGTGTGAATGTCGAGATACCTGAGTTGAAAGAGAATGAGGTCATTCTTTTACCAGGCACCACCGTGCTGACTGACGGGCAAGATGTCACCGCCAAACCCTAAAGAGGAATAACAAAAAGTGAGGCTCCCAGAGCCACAGTTTTTTAGATAAAGTCTTTTGCTATGAAAATCCTTTTGTTTTTGCTGCTCACCGCTGTCGCTAGTGCAGCTCCCATGCACGTGAGTCTGCCCACGGTCATGAAGTTGGCAGGTGCGAACAATGACGAGATCCAGCAAGCCCAGGTCAAGCATACGGAGATGATTGCCGAATCTAAGCAGGCCTGGCAGCGCTTTTGGCCCACTTTATCTTTGAATGCGGGTTATCGAGGCCATGAAGGCCGGGTGCAGGACATCGCAGGTGCAGTTTTTGATGCTCGTAAGCAGCAATACACGCTGGGCACAGCGATCCTGGTGGACTGGTCTCCAGGAGATATTTATTACAGTGCCTTAGCCGCGAAACAAAAAGCCATCGCAGCTGAGGAACTTGCAGAAAAAACGCGCCGAGATATCCTCCAAGAATCTGTCGCACGTTATTACGATCTTCTCGCGACGGAAGCGGACATGGCCGTTATTGAAGATGATCTCCGCCTAACAGAGGATTACGCAAATCAACTCAGCGGAGCTGTCACCGCAGGCACCGCCTTCAGGGCAGATCTTCTGCGGGTTAAAACACAAGTAAGCCGCGCCAAAATTTCTGTCCGTCAGGGGCAAGAAAAGCGTGATCTTGCCGCAGCTGCACTGGCTGAAACGCTGCGCTTAGCTCCAGACACGGCTCTACGGCCTGCTAAATCTGACCTTGTTCCCGTGAGCTTGGTAAGCACCCACGGAGTAGCCACACTGATCTCTCAGGCCCATCAAAATCGCCCTGAATTACGCGCCGCCAGTGCCGCAAACACAGCCGCAGTGCTGGAGAGTGATCGGACACGCATCGCCCCCATCATCCCGAGTGTGCAGGCGGGCTACAGTCTTGGAGGTTTAGGCGGGGGTTTTGCTGGAGAATGGGGTAACTTCAATGACCAACAAGACTTCTTCTTGGGTCTGGGCTGGAAGATCGGCCCAGGGGGACTCTTTGATCGCCAGCGCCAAAAAATAGCTGAAGCACGCGAACAAGGGATTGCTCTCCAAACCTCGCAGGTCAAAGCCGCGATTGGTCGTGAAGTCGTGGAGGCGGCCTTAAAAGCTCAGTCCTCTAAGGACCAACTTCAGATCAACGAAGAAGCCGTCACTGCTGCGGAAGAAATGGTGCAGCTAGCCAAAGACCGCCAGGCCAGTCAGCTAGGTGTCGTGCTGGAATACTTGTTAGCCCGAGAAGAATTAACGAGAGCCCGCCAAGGCCGCGTGAAGTCCGTCACCGACTACAACAAAGCGCAGCACGCTCTTAAAAGGGCCGTCGGAAAATAACGGTTATCTGGGACCTTACTCTTTTCGCTCGCCCATCGCTTGCTCCAGAGCACGCCAGCCGAGCATCGCACACTTCACTCGCTGGGGAAATTTTTGGACCCCTTCAAGAAGGATTAACTCGCCTAGAGCCTCTTCATCTTTCACGGGTGCATCACCCAGCACCACATGGCGGAAATCTTCCAGCATGGCACGTGCTTTGCCCCCCTCTGCTCCTTTGATTTTAACGGTCATCATGGAGGCGCTGGCCTGACTGATGGCACACCCCTGCCCTGTAAACTTGATGTCTTCCACCTGGCCTTCAGAGCCAAATTTCACCCACATGTCAATCTCATCTCCACAGGTGGGATTATCACCATGCACATGCACACAGTCACCCGTGAGTTCACCATGGTTACGAGGATTGCGCGAGTGATCGAGAATCACTTGCTGATACAGGTCGCGGAGTTCGTCAGAAAGAGCCATCAGGAGAAAAATTTAACAGCCTGGTGCAGGATGTCCATCATCCGATCCACCTCGGCACGGGTGTTGTAAAAGTAAAAACTTGCGCGGCTAGTTCCGGGAAGTTTAAAACGCTTCATCAAGGGTTGCGTGCAGTGATGTCCGCCACGCAAAGCCAAGCCGTAAGTATTGGCATACTCCACCAGATCATGCGGATGGGCACAAGCTAAGGCGAAGGCAATGAGAGAAGCCCGTGGCTGCTGCGGCCCTAAGATGCGGATGCCAGGGAGTGTGGACATGCGCTCATAAGCATAAGCGGTCAATTCAGCGCCATGAGCTTGGATGTTCTCCAGACCTATGGTCTCCAAGTAATCAATCGCGGCTCCCAGCCCGATAACATCGGCAATATTAGGGGTTCCCGCCTCAAATTTCGCTGGAGGGGCTTTGTAAGCTGAGGTTTCCAGAGTCACGGTGGTGATCATTTCCCCACCTCCATGCCAGGGATCCATTTTTTCTAGCAATTCATAACGACCATAGAGTGCGCCGATACCCGTAGGAGCGCACATTTTATGACCTGAAAAAGCGTAAAAATCACAGCCAATGGCCTGCACATTTACGGGGATGTGTCCCACGGCCTGCGCCCCATCTACCAAGGTCATTGCGCCCAAAGCTCGAGCCTTGGCACAAAGCTCGACCACTGGATTTAGCGTTCCCAATGAATTCGAAATATGAACGCAGGCAAAGACCTTAACATGCTCATTCAAAAGCGTTTCAGCAGTCTCCAGATCCAGCGTACCGTCCTCTAGAACCGGGATGTGTTTTAACTCGGCCCCACTGCGTTTCGCGGCCATTTGCCATGGCACCAAATTGCTGTGGTGCTCCATCCCGGTGAGGAGAATAACATCCCCAGGTTTCAGAAACTGGGCCGCCCAGACTTGTGCCACTAGATTGATCCCTTCCGTGGTGCCACGGGTGTAAATGATTTCCTCCTCACGTCCAGCACCAATGAAGCGAGCCACTTTTTTCCGTGTGCCTTCAAAGGCATCCGTAGCACGCATGCTGAGCTCATGGAGTCCGCGATGCACATTGGCATTGTCCTCTTGGTAATAACGCACAAGCGCATCAATCACTTGGCGTGGTTTTTGACTGCTTGCTGCATTGTCAAAGTACACCAGCGGCTGCCCATGCACCTCCTGATCGAGAATGGGGAAATCTGCGCGTAAATGAAGCCAGTCCATGAGAATCTGGTGCCCTATCATCTCCCTCCGCATCGTGCAAGTGGGCGGCGTAGTCTAAGGTGCCTGTTTTGGTGGTTTAGTCGAGGGCTGGGCCACACTTTGTCTTTTGCATGTCTAGTCGCATTCCTTTATGACTGCTCGGGTTTATCCATCATGCGTTATCGTTTGCTAGAACATCCGGCGTTTCCGGGGCTACTTTCCAAAGAGGACTTGTTTCTTTTAGTGGAAAGAGGCTCGCTCGCACGCGGGGACCTGTGCCAAGATACGACCTCAGGCCGTGATCACACCGTGGGCGATGTCATCAGCGGCATGCGTGCGCCGCGAGCTCACGCTGGGGCACGGATTGACCGCCCTTTATTCCGCGAATTTCGCGCAGACGCACCGCATGAAGAAGGTTCTGAAATCGAATACGAAGAAACCGAACAAGCAGAGTCTGAAGAAGAAATTCCTAAAGGGACGGAGCGCTACACTCCTGCCGGAGAATGGATACTGCATGAATCGCACCCGTCTTGGTTCGGGGCAGGCAAAGCACTTTTTTTGGCATTGTTGCTCCTGATTACCACCTTCATGATCCTAAAAATTGACCCGATCTATGCCCCTATAAGCGCAGGACTCGCGCTGGTCCTCTTTATTCTGGTTGGCATTTTCCGATCTACCCGGACCTACCTCGTGACCGAAGAGCGTGTCGAAGTTGTCTGGGGATTGCTGGGGCGGAGTTCTAGAGAAGTGCGTATCTGCGACATTCGTAGCATTGATGTGCACGAAAGTGGCCTCAAAGGCCTACTAGGTCTTGGAACCGTGAATTTTTCATCCGCGGCGAATGCGGACATAGAGGTTCAGTTTCGCGATATCCGGGGCGCCCACGAAGTCAAAGAATTGGTTAGGCAACTACAGCGATTGAGTGACGAATAGTACCCACATTGATCTGGCTCGGTTTACTTCACTGATCGAATGCAATAGATAGCCTGCTCACTCCGCAGCAGTAGGCGATCTCCCGCCACAGCAGGGGTGCCGTGGAACTGGGAGGCATCATCCGCTAAAATGTTATGAGCCAGCTTCTCATAGGTAGGCTTTGCCGCGATGACGTATGTTCCACCACGGCGGGAGACGCAGTAGAGCCGTTCGCCAATCAACACAGGAGACGCATAAAAGGGCTTTCCCCGTCCACGCCCACCACCGCTGTCAATGACCCGTTCACGATAGATGTCTCGACCGGTTTTAGCATCCATGCAGATGGCAAAGCCCTGGTCATTGACCACATAAAGGTGCCCCTGATAAAGCACTGGCGTCGGCACATACGAGCTGCTTTTGCTCGTCCATAAAATGTGAGTCGCAGTGACATCCCCCTGACCTCCCAGTTTGATGGCGGCACTGCCCTGAGTCGGGTACCCGCCGAAAAGATAAACTCGATCTTCGTCGTGAATCAAACAGGGAGAAATATTCCCAGGCAGACCATGGGTTGCAAACCAACGCATTTTACCAGTCTCAGGATTCAGCCCCCAGATTTCCTGAGCAATGGCAAAAACTAAATCGGTGCGCCCCCCGGATTCCACGATGGATGGAGTGCCATAAGCCAGATCAATCATGTCGCCCCCCGCTTTCCAGATCTGCTTACCAGTCCTTTTATCCAGAGCGTAAAGCGCTTGGCTCTCATCGGTCGCATTTACGATCAAAGTGTCCTTGTATAAGATCGGACTGCCTCCGGAGCCCCACTTTCGACTTCCAGACCCTGTGGCTAAGGAGGTGTGCCACAGTTCTTTCCCATTCAGATCAAACGCGTAGGCCCCACTTTTGCCAAAAAAGACATACACACGCTCACCATCACTGACCGGTGTATGAGTGGCATACCCATGCTCTGTGATGAAGCCCTCGAAAGGATCTTCAGGCACGGTCGAAGCAATGGTGGCCTCCCACAATGGACTGCCATCTGCCAGCTTTAGACAAACGATGTGGCGCTGGAGTTTCGCCATATCTTTGGCATCGGGCTTGTCTCCATATCCGCTCCAGCATGTGATAAACACTTTATCACCCACCACGATGGGACTCGATGAGCCAGGGCCTGGCAGGTTAGCCTTCCAGGCCAAGTTTTCTGTCTGTGACCAAGTCGTCGGAATGTTGCTTTCAGGCAGCACCGCAGCTCCCGTCGGACCTAAAAAACGCGGCCAGTCGGAGGCTTGAAGGGCTACACCCCAGAGAAAGAGGAACAGAAAAGAATATTTCATCACCTCCTGAAACTTGGATTGAGGAAAAAAGTTGCACCACAGCATGGCCCATGAAGAGAAATCGCTGATGGATGGAATGAACACAGGCCTTGCCATGCTGGCTGGCATGGCTAGGATTCCCAAGCTGCTTGATTCGCACCCGGATCGGCACGGTTTTTGCCCTAATCTCTCTTCTGTGAACCTCGCGCTTTTATCCGGCTTTTGCCTGTGGCTTGGCGGGCTGGCGCTGCTGGCCGTCCCCACAACCATGCCCGGGGCTGAGCCAGATCCCAAGCGCACGCTCGACCTAGCCAGATTGAGCTTTCAGCGAAACTTGCTCGAAGTTAGCCTAGCTCCGCTCAAAAAACACCTTTCAGAACTCATCTTGCTGGAAAAAAGCCGGGCCGAAACACGGGATTATACAGGGGCTATTGAAGCCCGTGACTTGCGCAAACGCTTGGAGACAGAGCTGGAAAGATTGGATAAAGAACTCTTACTCCTGCAAACTCGAGAACAATCCATCAAGGCTAGCCTACTGCCAGACCGCATTCGCTTGCCTATAGAGGCCGCTAAACTTTCCGGAGTACGGCGGGATGGCGGTGCACTCACAGGTTGGGCCAAGCCAGGTGCTACAGCCGAGTGGAAATTGGGAAATCTCCCGCCTGGCGGTTATGAAGTTGTTCTGCGTTATCGCTGCACACCTCTCGAAGGCGGGGCTCTGGCCGTGCAGGAAGCTCGTTTCAGCCTCATGGCTGATGTGGAAACGACCCTGAAAGGCCCCCAAGAAAAAAATCTGGGAACCCTGAAGATTACCGATGGCACAGGCCCGCTCAAGATCCGTGCACGCACGGTTTTAAAAGATAATTTGATGCAACTGCTCGCAGTAGAACTGGTGCCAGCCAGCAAATGATGACTCCCCCGCGCCCAAGCTATTTCCTGAGCCTCTGCCTTCTAGCAGGTGGGTTGGCCTGCGCAGCTAGCGCCTGGGCACAAAAGCCTGACCCCGCACCGCTTGCCGTCACGCGGGCAGGCTTTCTCCGCCAAATCATGGCTGACTCTCAGACGCTGACAGATCAGTATGAACGTGCCCTGACGAAGGTAGAGCAAGAACTCGCAGAAGCGACTGACTATGAAGAAGCGCGATTGGTGCAGCAGCGCCGTGCTGAACTCAAAGCTCTCTACCCCACGAATGACACAGCTCAGGCTCAGTCCTTAGCCTTCCCACTACTCCCGGCTCAGGCGCGCTTCATTGGCTCAGCCGAGACCCGGGGTGACCTCATCACGGGTTGGCGCACAGGCGGCAGCGGTGCGGAGTGGGCCAACCTACGACTCTCCCCAGGAAAATACTACCTCGAACTGGAGGCAAACTTGGTCGAATTGCCTTCGCTTCCCGGGACTTTAGTTCCTGGGCGCTCACAACCGCAAGAAAGCGCCGTATTTGAGTTTTTAGAAGTCTCTTTACTCGCAGGCGCGGCTGAAAACCGTCGCTCTTTTGAGGTCAAACTGAGTCATGATGACACCACCTTCGAGGCGCTAAAAATCGGGCCAGTCAACTTCACCCGCAGTCCAGTCACCCTGCGACTTACGGCTGCCTCAGGCTATCCAGGCAATCTACTGCGGTTGCGCAATCTACGCCTCATGCCCATGACGGTGGAGGCACCTACCATCACCAGCCCAGCACCTGAAGGCCCCTCTCTCGACGCCCTGAAAAAATCACTCCACGATGCTCTCACGACGGTTCAAAAACCCATCGTCGAAAGTTACCTTGAGAACATCCGTCAGCTCTCAGCCTCAAATCCGACTCTGGGAGATGCCGCGGATGCCGAGATCAAACGCCTACTTAAACTGATGGAAACCAGCCGTGGCCAAGCCGCAGGTCCACTACGTTTGTTAGGCAACAATGGTGGACTCAATGGTTTTGAAGACCTGGATGGTGCTCGTTTTATTGAAGATCCTGCCAACCGAGGAGACCGTTTTGTCATTGATCACGAGGGTCGCCGCCTAACGATCAAGCTTCTTTGGTTGCTCTGCGCTCCGCTGGATGAGGGTGACAAAGACGCCGCCAAAACCTTCACTCAACACTTCCGGTTAGGCAGCAACGACATCACACCTCTGGGTCGAACCGCTCAAGAATTCACTGCCGGGTATCTCGAAGGAAAAGCCCTGCGTATCCTCGTGCGTCCAGGTAAGAATAAGGATGGAACGGTCAATGCCCTGGTATTTTTACCCGAGATTGGTCTCTACCAGAATGTTTTGGTGGACCAGGGCTTAGCAGCCGTCATCTCACCAAAAGACCGCCGAGGAATGATGGAGAACGGATTGTTTGACTCTTTGCTGGAGCGTGAAAAAACGGCCCGTCGACAAAACCCAGCCCCCGGTGCATGGTCGTTATCGGAGGATTCACAGCCATGAGCATGAGATATCTTTCCATCATCCTTACCTGTCTTTGCGCACTGACGGGCTCAGGAGTTGCCCAGATATCACTGCCCGTGAATTCAGCACCAGTGGCGGCAAGCAGTGATGCCTCGCGTCTCCGGCAGATGGAAACCATCTACCAACTTCAGTTAAGGGCCAAACATATTCCAATACTGAGCAAGTACATCACAGACCTGCAAAAACTGGCCGCTCAAGCATCCGACCCCAAACCGTATCAAAACGAGATTCAGCGCATCCAGGGCATCATCTCAAACGGCGCCGTCGTAGATCTGGCTGCGGCTGTGCAGTCCTTGAAGACACCTTCGGAAATGCCGGTGACTCAGCCCATGCCTACGCTGGTAAAAAACTCGCGCGCGTTTATAGCGCTTACCCCAGCCCTAGCTCGAAGCATCAGCCCAACTCCATCTAGCAGTGCAAGCCCAGAAGCTGCCGCTGTCGGCGAAATTGAATGGCGCATTGAATCCCTGCCTGCTGGCACCTATGACATTGTCCTGAACTATGCCTGCCCCAGCCTCACTCAACCCCTCGCCGTCCAAGTTTCCTTAGCAGGAGAAAAAGCCGAAGCGTCCTTAGATAGCAGCAAGACAACGGCCAATGCGACGACCTATGGCGTCATGAGATTGGGACAAATCACCCTTTCCGCTGAGGCGAAAGGGGAAACTCTCCGCCTGAGCGCAGGCGATCGGGTCAGCAGCGAACTGTTGGTCAAACAGCTAGTCATTATCCGAGCTCGGGCCGTGGCGAACTGAATTACAATTCCACCAGTCGAAGCAGCCGTGTGAATAGCAGGCTACATCTGACGGAGTCTTCAGGAATCGAGGTAAGTTTGGAGATCGCATTTCGGTAAAGCGCGATTTGGGGGCCGTATCCTGCCAATTTCTCCCCTAAAGCATCTTCATTTGAAACCTCATCTGTTTTGAAATCTACCACCCATGCATGTTGGTAACGTCCAGCTTGGTCACGGGTCAAAATCACGCGGTCGAAAGTGCCAGAAATCCATTCCCCATGCAGCACTAAGTCAAAAGAGCGTTCGCGCCAGACTTCGGCATGTCCTGTAGGACGCATAAACGCTCCTGCACAGTCCTCATTTTGCAAGACTTTGCACACCATCTTGAGAGCCGTCCAGGCAGGTCCTTCACTCGCGCACAAGTCATCAGCAGTGATGAGGCCTTTGGCCAACCAACGAGCCTCCAGCTCCGGCAAGTTTGGAGTCCATTCGACTTCGGCAAAGAGCTCATGAACTAAAGTTCCTAGGCGCCGCCCCGGCTCACGTCCTTCACCAAAAAGGATTCTACCCTTGACCTTAAAACTTTCTTCACCCGAGGGAGTGCGACGGCGGGGCATCGGCTGAGTTTGACGCAACAATTCCCCTAACGGAGAGTGTAATATCAAAGGCTGGGGCATAGATTCAGGAATAAACGCATGTGCTTCAAACCAATCCGCCATACCGGTCTCCCACTCAACGATGCCCAGACTGGCGTCGCCAGTCAGTGGGCGAGATCCATCGCGCCCCAAAGTCGCCCGGAGCAGTTTAGATTCTTTGACGGCCTTGCCAGCTTTAGGCTCCGTCTCAGTGATAAAATAGAGCCCCCGTTTTGCCCGAGTCATCGCCACATAGAGACGGCAGAGTGACTCAAAAGCAGTGCGACGCTGAGTTTCTAAAAGTTCTGCACGGAGCGTCGCATCCAATTGAGCATACACTTTGGGAGGAGTTTCCAAAACCCAACGTACCTCGCCCTCCATGCGGCTCACCAAAAGATCATCCCGCCGCGCATGATCCATCGCAGTGCCATCCAGATTGGGCAAAACCACCACATCAAACTCCAGTCCTTTGGAAGCATGAATGGTCATCACTTGAACGGCTGCCGTTGCACGGCGGGTGCGCAAAGGATACTCCCTGGCAAACTCAAGAAAGCTGTCAATGTCACGACTTCCTGACGCATCAAACTCAGCTGCAATGTCAGCCATCTGCCCCAGTCGTTGAACGTGGAAGGCATCCATTTCCGGAAGGACCTGGCGCAGAAGCGGAGTCCAGAATTCTAGATAAGCTGCAAACCCTTTTTCAAAAACCAGGCTCTGCACTTTGGTAATGGTGTAAGGCCAAGAGGTCTCCGAGGTTTCGATTTGCGACCACAAAGGCGTCATACGCAGATGCTCCAACGCCTGTTTATCACCGGGATGCGCAGCCAATGAAAGCAGCGATAACAGGGCAAGATTGACCGCATTATCACTACAAGGATGCTGATCAGATTCACAGACAACCTCCATGCCCGTGAGCGCCCGCAGTTCCTCCGTCACTTCACGCGCTTCCTTGTTAGACCGTACGAGAATGGCACAGGTAAGGCCCCGCCGTAAGGGCTCAATTTTGCACAAAAGCTCTGCGGTCAGATGCGTTGTTGCATTCTCCACATCGAGTTTCGGGTCGGGTGAAATGAGCGCTGCATGCCCAGTGAGGGCAGTCTGGGCAGCCGCATGTTCTTCGAAGGCGAAGCCTTTGAGCGCCCCGTCAGGTAAAAGCTCCCTCAGGACTGAGACTTGGCTAAAGACTGCATTGACTGTATCCAGCACTGACTGGGCACTGCGGAAAGATTGACTCAGACGCGCTGTGTGTAGCCCTCGATCAGCATAGGCTGGGTAGGCGCTTAAGATGTCATCAAAGAGATCCGGCTCCGCTTGCCTCCAAAGGTAGATAGATTGCTTCGGATCTCCCACGGAGAAGAAACTGCGCTCGCCACTATCGTCCTGGATCACTTCATCCACCAGTCCACCAATCACATGCCATTGCACTCGACTGGTGTCCTGAAACTCATCCAATAACCAGTGCTGATGTCGGCCATCTAAACGGTACCATAACTCCCCTTCCCCAGAGCCCCATGGAGACGCTTGCGCAGCAGCCTGCGACAACAGACGTTGAACATCTGCAAACGAAAGACGACCACGCGAGCGCACCGTCTGCGCATATTCCTCAGCCAGCAGGGATATGACGGAGGCCAACCCTCGTGTCCGCTCCGCTCGCACCACAAACTCACGTGCCATGAGAGTTCGCACCACCTCCACCCAAGCCCGTGCTGCAGCGCCCTGAATGGGTGTTTTTTTGCGCATCCACACCAGTTCCGCATCGCCTGCTAAAAGGTCCGCCCAATTTTCCTGCGCCTTTTCCAGCAATTCTTTGGTCCTCTTGGGCATGCTCATACCAGGCACGGTCTCCAAGACTGCACTCAAGGTTTCCTCCAACAAATTCACCCCCGCTTCATTGAGGGGCACGAAGCTAGCGCGCAATTCAGCAATTGCATCTGCCAGAGAAGTAGCATTCGGCCTATCCGTCCAAATCGCCTGAATTTCACCCCAACCGCGAAAATCGGTCTCCACCTCACCTTGCTCAGCGGTTAACCTTGGCCGGCTGTCCTCCCAGAGAGTCAAGCCTTCAGCCAGCCAATCCTGGAGCGTGCTATCCACCGTCTTTTCCTCCGCCCCGAAAGTAGCCTGTTTGTAGGCCTCCATCAATGCACTCTGCGCCTTGCCATTTTCCTCAACGTAAAGACGTTCGAGTAGGCCGTCCAGCGCCTCTCGCCGAGCCTGGCGTGTTTCATCTTCATCCATCACGCGCGCCCCCGCCGGCAACCCGAGTTCCATCGGAAAACAAGCGGCCACATTGGCAAAAAAACTGTCCATCGTCCCCAGCCGCAGACGATGCATGCGGCGGGTGACGTGGCGCAGTAAGAGCCCATAATCTAAAGTTTCTCGAACGGCGGGGTGGCACCCCTGAAAGAAGGCAGCCGCGCGCTCGGGGTGCTGAGCTAACTCTGCCAGCCGTTGAAGAATGCGGCTAAAAAATTCCCCCGCCGCCTTTCGGGTAAAGGTCATGGCTGCGATCCCTTCTGCCTCCTGGTTCAGGGTTAGTAAGTGCAGATATCTACGGACCAACTGATATGTCTTGCCCGAGCCTGCTGAGGCACTGATAAGCAGATGATTCAGGGAACTGGATTCTGTTGGCATAAAGGACAAATCCTTTATGCCCCATTCTGGTCTCAACGGAAACATTTAACGCGGAGCCCCCCGGTACGTCACAAATTTTTTGTTGGTAGTGACCGACAACCATAACCTAAAAATGCCCTTTTGCAGCGCCCTACCAAGCTTCCGACATTGAAGGAAGCAACATCCATGGAGACTTTTACTTGGCGCAGTCACGCATTTCCGCTAAATCCCGGCTAACCCTAGTTCCCTGCGAACATGGATCGCTTAAGCACTTCAAACACAACCTTCCTCCAAAACCATGCCCCACGTTAGCACCAACGGAATCCAGATGTATTACGAAGAACGCGGCAACGGCGAACCGCTGGTTTGCATCATGGGCGTGACCGCGCCGGGCGGAGTCTGGGAAGCCCATGCCGCCGAGTGGTCTAAACACTTTCGCTGCATCCTCGGCGACAATCGAGGCGTGGGCCAGACGGATAAACCCGAAGGTCCTTACACCAGCGCCATGATGGCCGATGACTATGCAGGCCTAATGGATCAACTTGGCATCAAACAGGCCCGCGTCGTCGGCTGCTCCCTTGGGTCAGTCATCGCACAGCAGCTCGCCCTACGTCACCCAGATAAAGTGAAAAGCATGATCCTCATGTGCACCTGGGCACGGCAAGATCGTTTCGGTCTCTACACCTGGCAGCACATGATGAAGTGCAAAGCCACCATGCGGCCAGAAGATTTCATGCACTATGTGCAGATGCTCATCTTCACCAAACCCTGGTTCGACAATGACGACTGCTGGAACAACATGCAGCAAGGCCTCAAAGACGCAGCGACCAATCCTGCCCCTCAGCCCGTGCATGCCATGGAGGCCCAGGCCGCAGCCGCCATCACTCACAACACCATCGGCGAGCTGAAAAACGTCAAATGCCCTGCGCTCGTCATCGGGGGCAAGGACGATGTCTTTACCCCAAAATGGATGGGCGAAGAAGTCGCCGCTGCCATCCCCGGCGCAGATCTCCATCTCTATGACAATGCCGGACATGCCTTCCATTGGGAATGCTTATCCGACTTCAACCCTCGCACCACCGAGTGGCTTCTGAAGCACTAAGGATGATAAATTGAGCGCGGAATCGTAACAGACAGTCTTTTAAACGTGCTATGATTCCGCTGTCAGCCGCCAGTCTCAAACCCTAGGACATCACAACTCTTTATTTTACACGATTATGGGCCTCATGGATTACCTCAAAGGACAGTTCCTGGAAATCATCCAGTGGACAGATGACTCACGTGACACGCTCTCCTGGCGTTTCCCAGACGAGGACAAGGAAATCAAACGCGGGGCTCAGCTCATCGTGCGGGAGTCCCAGGTGGCCCAGTTCGTTTATCTGGGACAGTTTGGCGACACGTTTGAGCCTGGCAAACACAGCCTCACCACGGACAACATCCCCATCCTTTCCACGCTGAAAGGCTGGAAGTATGGTTTTGAATCACCTTTCAAGGCAGACATCTACTACGTCACCACCCGCCTTTTCACCGGTAACAAATGGGGAACCAGCAACCCCATCATGATGCGTGACCAGGACTTCGGCATCGTCCGCGTCCGCGCCTTCGGCACCTTCGACTTCAAGATTGTGGACCCCAAGGTCTTCCTCAAGGAAGTCGCCGGCTCCGACCACCACTTCCGCCTGGATGAATTCGCCGACACCATGCGCAGCCGCATCGTCAGCGTCTTCACGGATGCTCTGGCCAGCGCCAAGGTGCCCGTGCTTGATCTTGCCACTCGTTACAGCGAGCTGGGCGATGCGCTACTGCCGATCATCAATCCAGCAACCGTCAGCAAGTACGGTATCGAAATCACCACCTTCCTTCTGGAAAACGCCAGCGTGCCGCCAGAAGTCGAAGCCGCGATCGACAAACGCAGCAGCATGAGCGCGATCGGAAACCTGAACGATTACGTGAAGTTCCAGATGGCTGAAGGCATGGCCAAAGGCGAAGGCGGTGGCCCTGCCGGTGCAGCCGCAGAAATCGCCATGGGCTTTGGCATGGCTAACCAAATGTTTAATCAGGGAGTCTTTAATCCCAACCAGCCTCAAGCCACGCCCGCAGTCGGCGCCCCTGCGGCTGCTCCGGTAGCTGATATCCTCACTCCGGCTCAGGTAGCCCAGACCCTCGGCGTGACTGAAGGCGACGTCCTCGCCAGCATTGAAGCCGGGGACCTCAAGGGCAAGAAGATCGGCACCCAGTATCGCATCACCAAGGCGGCGCTGGAGGAGTTCCTTTCCCACTGATCCTGCAGCATCATTGCATAAGCCCGCATCTGGAAACAGATGCGGGCTTTTTCATTTGAGCAGCTTCAGCACTTTTTCAGAGATCGCCTTCACCACCTCAGACTCCCCTGGCGGGGCCGGAAAAGGTGGCGCCTCAGGGTAGCCGGAAGTAGAGCTCCTTTCGGACATTCGATAAAGAACGTGCTCGCCATACGTGCGCCAGACATTGAGTCCGGTGGCTACATCATACAGATGATGGCAGGCCACCAGCCTGCGGAAGCTCATGGACTGGGTAGTGTAAGTTGTCGTAGAGTCACAGGTCTCCACGTTTCCCTTCTCATCATAAGTCGTGTTGGTGTGAGTGAAAGTATGGCGGTCAATCCGCTCCTGGGTGTTGTTTACTGGCAGGGTGACCACCAGGAAGTAATGGATGCCCAGGGACTGGACCCTGGCCTTTTGCGCCGGGGTCAGGGCCAGTTTCAAGTTGCCAGATTTCTGCCACAGAGCACGATCCCAAACCTTCCCCACCTTCTGCTCAAAAAACTTCCCTCCGATGACGGAACCCAGTGCGGGAGAAGCCTTGAGCTGAGCCTCCAGATCCTCTAGGATCATGGCTTCCTGCACTCGGTTGGGCGGAGTGATGTGGGGACCCACCAGCACACCAGTGACGGCCACCGTTTTTCCTTTCAGGGCCCCCTGGACAAACGCCGGATCCCGAAAGGTGACCCCCGACTTCACCCGTGCCCCCACGCAGCTCCCCAGGCAAAGGGGCAGCAGGACAGCCAGGGCATGCAACCCGTGACAGGAACGCAGGAAAAAAGAAAACAAGTTCATAACCAAATGTTTATCAACCAGGTTAACAACGGCATGCACGCTCTTTCATTAGACGTAGGCAGAGGTAAAGCATCTGCGCATCACTACCGACCAAAATGGCGGACAAAAAAGGATTGTTTTCACCCCCGACTTTCGTTCAACTTCGCTTCCTCCTTCTTTCCCCATGAACACCCGCCGCCATTTCCTCACCACTCTCCTCGGCAGCAGCGCCACCGGCTTTCTCGCCGCTCAGGAGGCCAAGCTCAGCTACAAGGGTGAGAACATCCAGTATGGCCTGGTGACCTACATGTGGGGTGCAGACTGGGACCTTCCCACTCTGATCGCCAATTGCGAACAAGCTCAGGTGCTGGGCGTGGAACTGCGCATCGAGCACGCCCACAAGGTGGAACCCGTCCTGAACGCTCAAGAGCGCGGAGAAGTAAGAAAGCGCTTCGAAGACTCCCCTGTCGAAATACTGGGCATGGGCACCAATGCCGAGTTTCACAGTGCCGATGCAGCCCAGGTGCAAAAGAACCTCGCCACGGCCAAAGACTACATCAAGCTCAGCCACGACATCGGCGGCAGTGGTGTGAAGGTGAAACCAAACGCCCTTCCCAAAGAGGTACCCGTGGAAAAGACTCTGGAACAGATCGGCAAGTCCCTGGCCGAACTCGGCGATTACGCCCTGGGCTTCGGCCAGGAAATCCGTCTAGAAGTACACGGAGGTGTCTGCGACCTCGGCCATATCAAAACCATCATGGAAGTGGCTGCGCGGGATAACGTCCGCGTTTGTTGGAACTCCAATGACGAAGATCTAAAAGGCGAAGGCATTGCCGCCAACTTTGCTAAAGTGCAGCCTTACCTGGGCAAAACGACTCACATCCGTGAAGTCAATGAAGGCAAATACCCCTATGACCAGTTGGCCAAACTCCTCGTTGAAGCGGATTACGAAGGTTGGATCCTTCTGGAGGCCCGCACCAAACCTGCAGATCGAATCGCTGCCCTCGCTGAGCAGAAAAAGCTGTTTATGGATCTAGTAACTGCGGCCCGGAAAGCCACAGCCTAGCCTTTACACCGCTGCCCACCCAGGATAAAAGCCGACACTCATTATGCTCCCGAAACTTCTCGCCCCATTGGTCTGTCTCGGCCTCGCTCTCAGCCTCGTCTTCGCCGCACCCGAAACCAAAAAGCCTCGCATCCTGTTCTTTTCTAAGTCCAGCGGCTTTGAACACAGCGTCATCTCGTGGAAAAATGGCCAGCCCAGTTATGCTGAAAAAGTGCTGCTGGAACTCGGAGCCAAGCAAGGCTGGGACTTTGAGTTTTCCAAAGACGGTTCCAAATTTGGCAAAGACTATTTGGCTCAATTTGATGCTGTGTTCTTTTACACCACAGGCAATCTCCTGGAGGAGGGCACGGACAAGCAGCCGCCCATGACAGCAGAAGGCAAGCAGGCTCTTTTCGACTTCGTCAAGTCTGGCAAAGGTTTCATCGGCACTCACTCGGCCAGCGATACTTTCCACACCAACAACGAGTCTAAAAAAGGCCCAGATCGTTACCTCAATCATGGGGAAAAAGCCGATTCTTATGTGCGTTTCCTTGGCGGAGAGTTCATCAAACATGGAGCTCAACAAGCGGTGAAAAACACCGTGGTGAATCCCACGTTTCCAGGCTTTGAAAAAGTTGGTCCTGAATATTCCCTCCATGAAGAGTGGTACTCGCTCAAAGACTTCACCCCAGATATCCACGTGCTCAGTTTGATGGATGCTCCAGCAATGACCGGAGATGAATACAAACGCCCGCCTTTCCCCAGTGCCTGGGCACGCAAAGAAGGCGAAGGCCGCGTGTGGTACACCGCCATGGGCCACCGGGAAGACATTTGGACCAATCCTGTTTTCCAAGACATCCTCATCGGCGGTGTGCGCTGGGCACTCGGCCAAGTGCAGGCTGAGATCCCTGCGAACCTAAAAGACGTGGCCCCAGGTGCCTACACGAACCCGCCTTACGTCGAGCCGAAGCCACCCACACCGGCAAAACCTAAAAAGTAACAAAGCGTAGTTTTGTCATTTCGCATCAATTGCAATCGGCGTGGTCTCGATCTCCGATTCAACACCACGCAGATGCTGATTAAAGAACTGTTGAATCCGTTGATCCAGCACTTCACTTCGGAAACCATGACCTCCATTGGTCATTTCTTGGAGGATCGAAGGGACGCCTGCCTTCTTCAGTGCAGCATGGATTTCTTCCCCTTGCGCGAATGGCACGAGAGGGTCTTTCGTGCCGTGAGCAGTGAAGAAAACGGCATCTCCTGCAGAGACGTGCGTGACGGGAGAGGCCTCCTTAGCCACGGCTTCACGCTCAGGGACTGGCCCGCCTAACAACAAAGCTTCAGGGTAATCTTTACCTTGAGTGCGGTTGATCGTGCTAGGCTGGCGAACCATGGTGAGGAAGTTTTCTGGCCCGAAGAAATTCACCACGCAGGTCACCTTGCTATCTTGATCCAGGTGCTTGCCCAGGTTGCCTTCAAGCTCTTTAACATCTCCACTCGTGCCGAGCATAGACACAAGATGCCCACCAGCGGAGGTTCCCCAGACGCCAATTTTTGAGGCATCCAGTCCATATTCTTGAGCATGCGCTTTCACCCAACGGATGGCGGCTTTGCAATCATGAATCTGAGCAGGCCATTGAGCTTCATTGGTTAATCGATAGCCCACAGAAACCCCCGCATATTCCCCGGAGGCGACAAAGCGCCCCACATTGCCAATGCCACTGCTTTTATCCCCTCCCCGCCAGCCGCCGCCATGAATAAAAATGATGACGGGTAGCGGCTTTTCCGTTTTGCGTAGCTTGGGAAGATAGAGATCCAGCTTCTGACGTGGGTTATCAGACTCGGCATAAGCCAAGTCCAATTTCGCCTCGACCCCAGCCGGTAACGGGCGCTGTCCAGGGGCTGGACGTGCCTCTTTTGACCGACCCACCACGGTCTGATGCTCAGCGCGTGAGATGAAGCCATCCTTGTCAGTATCCACCCGGCTGAAATTTGGACGTAGCCGTTCTGGCAGTTCTTCCTTTGCCAGCTTGCCATCCTTATTAGCATCAATCTGGTCAAACAACCGCTGAGTACGGTCCGCCGGGGCGGGCGTTTCCTGGGCCAGGACGCTTAAGGAAAGAGCTAAGAACAGCAAATGGGTGTAGGAAGGCTTCATGGTCCTCATTTAACCCGCCCAGCCTGCAAAAAGTTTCAAACTTACTCCACTGGCTCCATCGAGGCCTTCATGGGCCCGGGTTCATTGGCGGCAGGAAGCTCGTCCACATACTTATGTATCTGCTCCACCCGAAATTCGGCCAGTTCCTTGTGGCAGGTCACCACGATGGCTCGTCCACTTTCGTTCACCTCACAGGCGATTTGAAAGCCCTTCGAGGCATCGTACCCAAAGATCTGCATCATCATGTTCACCACATAACGATGAGTGTGTTCATCGTCGTCATGCAGGATCACATGGTATGGCGGTTCCAGATCTGGCTGGAGACTCGGCTCCGCAGGGGCCGTGCGCGGCCTTCCCGGCAAAACGGGAGTCGCCGAGGCTTGGGGAGGGCCATGGAACGAACCTGTCACAACATCACTATGCACTAAAAGGACTATTTCTCAACCCTTGAGCACAAAAAAGCCCGTGCCTTCAGAAGGAAGGCACGGGCAAGAATCTCAAGGGAGACCCATCAGTTTTTGTTCACCATGAAAAGCATGGTGTCACCACCACGATAGACTTTGAGCATCACCGTTTTTTCGCTGGTCTTCGCCATCTCATGGGCTTCCCCCACCGCACGGACGGGGTTTTTATTGACCGTCATGATGACGTCCCCCTCCTCCATCCCCATGGCGGCGGCCTTGCTTTCAGCTTCCAACTTTGTGACGATGACTCCAACGACATTGGCCGGGATGTCATATCGTTCACGCGTGGCTGGAGTGAGATTCTGCACCGTCACTCCAGGAATGATTTCGGCAATGCTGGTGCCCGTGCCACCACCGCGTGGCGAATTCGTGTTCGACTGAGCCACGGCATCATCGGTCATCTCATCCAGAGTCGCCGTCACCGGCACGCTCTTGCCATCACGCAAGACCGTGAGATTCACGGCGGTGCCGGGTTTCCGACCACTGATAACGAGGCGCAGTTTGGCACTGCTATCCACACGCTGACCATCCACGTGAGTCACCACATCTCCAGGTTCCATCCCTGCTTTTTCAGCCGGTGTATCATTAAAGACTGTGCGAACAACAGCTCCACCCTGGTCTTTTAAGCCCAAGATTTCCGCTTTTTCGCGATCCAAATCCATCAACACAATGCCCAGGCGACCACGACGAACGGAACCGTTGTCAATCAGGTCTTCGACAATGCGCATGGCCATGTTCACCGGAATGGCGAAGCCAATCCCTGCATTCATCCCGGAGCGAGAAAGGATGGCGGTATTGATACCCACCACACGCCCAAGGGCATCCACCAACGGGCCGCCGGAATTCCCTGGGTTAATAGACGCATCCGTCTGGATGAAGTCTTCATAACCCGCCATGCGGCCATTGCCTACGATATTCATGCCACTGCGACCCAAAGCACTCACGATACCCTGGGTTACGGAGCGGTTCAATTCCATCGGTGCCCCGGCAGCGAGCACAATGTCACCCACGCGAAGTTTATCGCTGTCACCCAAAGTGGCCTGGGGCAGATCTGTGGCATCAATCTTGATTAAGGCCACATCTGTCAGAGGATCAGTCCCGATAACCTTGGCTAAATAAGTGCGGCTCAGGCCATTGATTTCCACCACCGCTTCGATTTTCTCAGCTTCACCCACGACGTGATTGTTAGTCATGATGTAGCCGTCACTTGAAACGATGAAACCCGAACCGACACCATTTGGTCGGCTACGCTCTTCTTCCTCTTGCTGTTGGCCACCTCGGCGTCCGCGTGGGTTTCGAGGCTGCTGTTGCGGGGACTCTGGATTGCCGTTTTCATCAAAGAAACGATCAAAGAAGGGACGCAATTGAGGAGGGATGTCCTCCAGCTTTGGCGTTTCTGAATCTGACTTGCCACCGTAGGCAAAGATGGTGACGACGCTGGGGAGGATCTTTTCCACTACCGTAGCGTAGCTCATCTGCAGTTGCCCACCAGCGGGCAGGGCAGCATCGTCTTTCAAAAGACGCGCATGGAATTCGCTCGCCGCCAGCTTAGGGGGAGCTTTCAGATCGGCAACTAAAGGGCTGATGGAGAGAGTCAACAGTCCCGCAGCGGCCAGGATTTGAGTCAATCGAATGGGTGTTTTCATGGGTTGGGTAAGTTTTCAAAAACGCGTATCTGCGCAGAGGCTATGACGAAAACGTTGAGCGATTGTTGAAAACTATTCTACACACAAAAACGAGTGGCGGCGACGTTTAGTCGCCCTTCCCAACTCAAAATCACGGCTAATCTTGGACGGACTTTTAGCGTCCTTTTAGGATCGCCTCGGCCACGCGCATGCCATCGGCAGCCGCTGAAATGATCCCCCCCGCATACCCTGCGCCCTCGCCAGCCGGATAAAAATTCTTCAACGAGACGCATTCATAAGTCGTCGGGTCACGGGGAATACGCACTGGCGCAGAACTGCGAGTTTCAGCCGCCGTGAGCACGGCATCCGCCAGGTCAAAACCAGGCAAGCTTTTGTTAATGCGAGGTACCGCTTCCTTCAAAGTCTCGATCACGGCCGCAGGCAGAACTTCCCGCAGATCCGTCCAGACGACGCCTGGTTCGTACGAAGGCTTCACGCTGCCTTGACTGGTCGAGGCACGCCCTGAAAGAAAATCCCCCAGGAGCTGAGCCGGAGCCTGGTAATTGCTGCCGCCGACCTCGTAAGCGCGGCGCTCAATCTGACGCTGAAATTCGATCCCGGCCAGTGGATGAGCTTGGCCATAGTCTTCCGGCCCAACCTCGACCATGAACCCAGCGTTAGCATTCGCCTCGGCCCGCGCATAACTACTCATGCCATTGGTCACCACCATGCCTGGTTCTGAAGTGGCCGCGACAACAAGGCCCCCAGGGCACATGCAAAAGCTATATGCACTCCGTTCTGTGTCACAATGCGCTACAAACTTGTAGGGGGCTGAACCCAGACGCTCATGCCCGGCCCATTTGCCAAACAGCATCTTATCCACCAGCTTCTGCGGATGCTCGATCCGCACACCCACGGAAAATGGTTTCGGATCAAAGGGAATGCCACGCGCATGCAGCATGTGGAAGGTATCACGACTGCTGTGGCCGATGGCGAAGACGATAGGGCTGCCTTCGATCACAGCACCATCCGCTAACACCACGGCACGCATCGCGCCTTTTTCCACCACCACGTCACTGACTCGGGAACTGAACCTGACCTCTCCGCCCAGAGAGATGATCTCTTCCCGCACATGCCGGACGACCTTGATGAGGCGATCCGTCCCAATGTGAGGCCGGGCTTTGATCAAAATATCTTCGGGGGCTCCTGCAGCCACCATCTCTTTTAGCAACCAAGGAATGCGATGCTCTCGATCACGAATTTGCGTGTAAAGCTTGCCATCTGAAAAGGTACCCGCGCCACCTTCCCCGTACTGCACATTCGATTCGGGATTAAAATCCCAGCCACGTCGCCAAAAGCCCGTCACATCGCGCGCGCGGTCACCCGCAGCCTTGCCACGCTCCAGCAAAATCGGCTTCAAACCCGCCCGTGCCAGCAGCAGGCCTGCAAAAAGCCCGCAAGGCCCCGTACCCACAATCACAGGTCGTCCAGCATCTCCGGATTGACCGATGGGGGTGGCCGCTGCCTCGACATACGTCTCATCGGGAGCAGCGATGACCTTGGTATCGTCTTTTAGCGCTTTCAGCACCCGGGCTTCATCCGCCACCTCCACCAACAGGGTGTAGCTGAAATTCACATGACCGCGGCGGGCATCAATGGCGCGTTGCTTCAGAGTAAAGGTCGCATCCTTCGCTCCGAGGCGTTTAAGCAGCGCCGCACGCAGATCGGCATCCGTGTGGTCCACTGGGAGATTGAGTTGAGAAACTTGCAGCATGAGAGGCAGGAATCTCGTTCGTTCATCCTTGCCATTGTTGCAACCAGATGACTGCCGTCCTTGCCATCCACTCTTATCCCTTCCACACTGCCGACTCTTGATGTTTTTCCTTAATTTTTTGAGTCGCGAAAATCCATCTCGTTCCCTGAAACTGTGGGCGCATGCCAAGTAGTGCGTGCATCGCGCCTTTTTCTTGATCTATCTCCTCTCCTGAATTTTCATGCCTGACACCCCACCGACCAAAAAGATCTGGGACCGCGCCGCCTGGCGGGATGCCTCTTTTTTCCTGCGCTATCTGCGCCCACACTTCAATGTTTTCATCCCTGCGTTGATTGCGCTGGCCACGACGGCATTACTCTCGGTCACGTTCTTTAAGCTGACGGCAGAGGTCGTGGGCAAAGGACTCGGGGGCGCTAAGGGACCTGAATGGATGGCCGAGTTGCAGCACTCCATCTTCATTCTGGCCGGCATTGTGACAGTGCAGGCCTTCATTGCCTTTTGGCGTATCATGCTGTTTGCCAAAGCCAGTGAACGTGCGCTGGCAACTCTGCGAAGAGAAACCTACAGCCGCATCATCCGTCTGCCCATGGGCACCCTCAATGCGCGTCGCGTAGGCGAACTGGCTTCTCGTTTGGCCAATGATGTGGAATCCATGCGTGAAACACTGGTAGTGGCCATTCCCATGGTCATCCGCCACAGCGTCATGCTCCTGGGCTCATTAGTCCTTGTGCTCCAGATCAGTGTAAAACTGGCGCTTGTGATGATCGCCACCATTCCCGTGGTCATCGTTATGATCGCCATCTTCGGTGCCCGCATCCGCAAACTGACGCGCAAAGCCCAGGATGACCTGGCCACCACTCAGGTGGTGGTGGAAGAAAGCCTCCAAAGCATCATCAGTGTCAAAGCCTTCGCCAACGAAGCTCATGAAATGGCCAGGTATAACCAAAACCTCGGCAATTTCCTCACCACAGCCATCCGTGCCGCCGCCCCTCGGGCTGCCTTTGTGGCCTTCATCATTTTTGCTTTCAGTCTCGCCCTCATCGTCGTCACTTGGGTCGCCTTGCGGATGCTCAGTGAAGGCCAGATTTCTTCTGAGGAGCTCACTCAATTTGCCGCTTTCAGTGCCGTCATTGCTTCCTCGGTCGGTCAGTTTTCAGAGCTCATCACTCAGATCCAGCGCACCCTTGGCGCGACGGATCGCGTGCGTGAGATCCTGCTAGAACCGACCGAGCCAGAAGCCCCTGACGCACCTAAGGTCCGGTTCAAAGGCGAGATCGAGATGCACGATATCTGCTTTGCCTACCCTACACGCCCAGATGCGCCTGTATTGCGCGAGTTTTCTCTGCAAGCCAAAGCAGGCCAGCGCATCGCCCTTGTGGGTCCAAGTGGCAGTGGTAAAACAACCTCCATTTCCCTGCTCTACCGCTTCTATGAGCCCACAAGTGGTCGCATTTTGATCGATGGCCAACCCATCTCCGAAATGGCATTGCCAACCCTGCGTAAAAACCTAGCCCTCGTTCCCCAAGAGATTCTTCTGTTCGGCGGCAGCATCCGGGAAAACATTGCTTATGGGAAACCCGATGCCACCGAGGCTGAGATCATTGAAGCCGCGAAAAAAGCCAATGCGCATCTTTTTGTCGAGAAACTCCCCGAAGGTTACGACACACTGGTTGGTGAGCGCGGCACCCAACTCTCCGGTGGCCAGCGCCAGCGCATCGCCATCGCCCGCGCCATCCTCGCAGACCCCGCCATCCTCATCCTCGATGAAGCCACCAGCAGCCTTGATGCCGAGAGCGAACGCCTCGTGCAGGACGCCCTGGACAAGCTCATGGAAAACCGCACTTCCATCATCATCGCCCACCGCCTCTCTACCGTGCGCCGCTGTGATCAGATCCTCGTTCTCAGTGCAGGCACCATCGTCGAGCGCGGCACCCATGAAGAATTGGTGGCTAAGGAAGGCAGCCTTTATGGCACCCTCGCACGTTTACAATTGGAATAAAAACCCGATCACGGACGTCCTATCCACGTGTCGTAAACCACGCACCTCCAACTTATGAAAAAGCTCATCACTCTCCTTGCTGCCGTTTTTACCCTGCCCCTGCTCGCCGCTGATTTCCCAGATGGCAGTCCTAAATTTGGCACCGATTACAAAGCCGCTCTTGAGATGGCCAAAAAGGAAAACAAACCAGTCATCCTCGTCTTCTCAGCCGCCTGGTGCGGTCCGTGCCAGTCCATGAAAAAGACTGTTTATCCCAGCAAGGAAGTTACTCCCCTACATGACAAATTCGTCTGGGCCTATCTAGACGTGGACCAGGAAGCCAACGCAGCCCCTTCCTCCAAATACAAAGTGGAAGGCATCCCCCACATCCAGTTCCTGAGCGCCGATGGCAAAGACCTCGGCAACCAGATCGGCAGCACTACAGCAGGAGACTTTGCGGGAACCCTTGAAAAGGTCTTGGTGAAAGCCAAATAAACGCCGCTTCAGCATCCGACTAAGAACCCGCCTGCGACTTCGCTGGCGGGTTTTTTATTGCCTGCTTATTCACAGCCCAAACCACTATTCACAAGAAACCCGCACACTAAAACCATACATATTGTTTAATTAAAATTAAATAAACACAAGATATGGTAAAAACCTCCCTTCTCACTTGCCCAATAAGGACTGAGTCTGGCACTTTAACAGGTTCAACCTTTTCACTCTCATGTACCTCAAAAGCCTCACCCTTCACGGCTTCAAGTCTTTCGCCGATAAGACGCACTTTGAGTTTCACAAAGGGGTCACTGGCATTGTCGGACCGAACGGCTGTGGCAAATCGAATGTGGTGGACGCCATTCGCTGGGTGCTTGGAGAAACCTCGGCCAAGGCCTTGCGCGGAGAGGAAATGGCAGACGTCATTTTCAACGGTACGGACAAACGCAAACCCGTAGGCCTTGCCGAAGTGGTGCTGACAATGGCCGACTGCGAGCAGGCCCTGGGCGTGGAATACAACGAGGTGGCCATTTGCCGCCGAGTCTTCCGCGACGGTCGCAGTGAATACCGCCTAAACAACACCGTCTGCCGTCTGAAGGACATCAATGATCTCTTCTCAGGCACGGGGATTGGCAGACAGGCTTACTCCATCATGGCCCAGGGCCAGATTGACATGTTGCTCAGTTCTAAGCCTGAAGACCGCCGCATGGTTTTCGAAGAAGCTGCCGGGATTACGAAATTCAAAGGGCAGAAAAAGGAAGCTCTGCGCAAACTCGAGTACACCGAAGCCAACTTACTGCGCGTGGCCGATGTGATCGCTGAAGTGAAGCGCCAAATGGGAACCCTGCAGAGGCAGGCCGCCAAAGCACGTCGTTACCAGACTCTGCTGGATGATGTCCGCATGTTTGACACCCATCTCGCACATCGCCAATACAGCGAATACAGTGCGGAAAAAGCCGAGTCCGAAAATCATGTGCGCATGATGACGGAGCAACTGGAACACCTACAAACCCGCCTCCAAGCGACTGAACAAGAAGCCACTGAAACTCGTGAGGCTTATCACTCTGTCGAATCACAAATCAACCAACTCCGCCAACAGTCCCAGGAACTGCGCAGCCAAGTCCAAAGTGCAGAAGGTCGCATCGGGTTTAACAATGAGCGTAATGAAGAGTTGCAGGGCCGCATCCGTCAGAATGAGGAGCAGATCCAGCTAGGCCAGCAGCATCTGGAACAACAACGAGCCGACATGATTAGCGCGGATGAGCAACTCATCAGCATTCGCGAAAATATTGAGACCCGGCAAATGTCGCTCAATGAGCACCTCTCCGTCCACAATTCCATCCTGCCAGACCGCAGTCGCCTGGACAGCGATCGCCGTGCTGTGCGCGAATCCATTCGTCAATTTGAAGGCCAAATCGCAGCAGCAGATGCTCGTGCTCAGTCGTTGACTAACCAAATTTCCGCCGACCGCCAACGGCATGAAACTCTAGCGCATGACCGACAATCTTCGGCTCAGGCTAAAGAAGCCAGCCAGATCGAATTCGACAATCTTCAGAGCGAAATTCAGGATCTCGAACAGACCCGTGATGAACTGGATGAAAAGGCTAAAAACTGCGCTCGTGACATCATTGAAAAGCGCGCTCAACGGGATGCTCTGAATGAAGAACTCACCGAACTTCAGCGCGCTGTCACTCAGAGACGTTCCCGCATTGAGATCATCGAGCAGCTTCTGCAAAAGGGTGAGGGCTTAGCCGAAGGCACCCAGCAAGTATTGAAGGGCCTCGATAACCCTGAAGTCTTTTCTGTCGGCGTGCGCGGACTTTTGGCCTCCTCCATTGAGGTGGAGCCTCAGTTCATAGCAGCTATTGAAGCGGCTCTTCGAGACCATCTCCAGGCAGTGCTATTGACCGATAGTGAACTCGCCGCGCAGATCCTAGACCGACTGTCTAACAAACAGCTCGGCAAAGCAGCTTTACTTCCACATGACTTCGCGACCATGCGAGCCGTGCCAGATCGGCAACTGGTGCCGGAGGGCGGCATCGCTTGGGCAGTGGATAAAGTGAAGGCACGTCAGGGTGTGCAAGAACTCACAGACCGTCTGCTCAACAACGTCCTCATCGTCGAAGATCTACACACGGCCCTGCGACTGAAAAAGCAGCTTCGAGATGTGGCCATCGTCACAATGAAGGGCGAATTCATCAGTGCAGATGGGGTGATCCATGGGGGAGCCACCAAAGAAGAAGCCGCATCCATGCTCCGCCGTGAAGCTGAAGTCCGCACGCTCAAAGTCGAGTTAGAAGGCTACGAATACCAAGTTCTCGAAAAGGAAGAAGCTGTGGACCAATTGCGTGCGCAGGTGGAGGAAATGCAGCGGGAGGAATTGACCCTACGCGAGCAAAGCCAACGAGCTCGCGAAGGATTCTCCCAACTCACAGGCAAACTCTCTGTGGTGCAGCGTGCTCTCCAGCAGGCCACCACCAAACTGGAAAGTGTGGAGTGGGATCAAAACCAAATCACCAGCCGTATCCAAGCTGCTGAAGCACAGATCGCCTGGCAGCGTGAGGAATCCACTGTGGCCCAAGAGCAACTCGAGGGTGCACGAATTCATGAAGGTGAATTGGAAGTGGAAATGGAGGCTTTTCTCCGTCGCGAATTGGAATCCAGTGAGCGACTCAATGAGCTCCGCACCGCCCTAGCTTTGGAACAAAGTGCGCTTCAATCTCTCGAACGTCAAAAGGCACCTATGGCAACCCGGTTGCACGAATTGGAGGCTTCTATCCAACGCTTCGATGTGGAGATCAATACGTGGCGTAGCCGCATGGAACAAAGCATTGCAGAAAATGCTCGTTTTGCAGAACAGGTGGAATCGCAACGAGGGGCTATTGAGGCCATCGACGAACATTTGCAAAACAAGACAGAAGATCGGGCCGCCGCTTTTGAGCGCGTCACGGAGCTTGAGAACCAACTCATGCTTTTGCGCCAGCAAACCACGGGGTTGAGCGATTCGCGCAACCGGATTGAAGTGCAATTGACCCGAGTGGATCTGCGGCTGGAAAACCTCATCAATCAGGTGCAGGAACGCTATTCCTTCCACATCTCTGCGTTTGAACCAGACTATCATGCCTTGATGTACAGCATTGAGGAGCAGAAAAAATCCAGAGGACGAGGGGAGAAGAAAAAGACCGCTTTATCTTCTGCTGAAATGGACTCTGCGGACAGCCGCCAAGTTCCTGAATCAGAAGACAGTGCCTCTGAAATTTCCTCCGAAGCGCTTCCAATCCCGGTCGTAGATGCTGACAACGTGGATCTAGAGGCGATTGAAATCCCTGGCGAAGAAGGCCATCCAGACTGGGATTTCGTGAATGAAGTTGTCGGTGAACTGCGCCAGAAGCTGGAGGGTATCGGACCAGTGAATTTGGATGCCATTCAGGAATTCGAAGAACTCGAGGAGCGTCATAATTTCCTCGACACTCAGCACAATGATTTGATCAATTCCAAAGAGGAGTTGCTGCAGGTCATCGCCAAGATCAATGAGACCACAAAGCAGATGTTCTCAGAGACTTTTGAACTCGTGCGGGGTTTCTTCCACAACAACTTCCGCGAGCTCTTTGGCCCCACTGCGAAGGCCGACCTGATGCTCACAGATGACACGGATCCTTTGGAATCTGGCATTGAAATCATCGCCAAGCCGCCGGGCAAAAAGCTTCAGACCATTTCGCTACTTTCCGGTGGAGAACGCAGCATGACGGCTGTGGCCCTCCTTTTTTCCATCTATCAGGTGAAACCCAGCCCATTCTGTGTGTTGGACGAGCTTGATGCCCCACTGGATGAATCGAACATCTCACGTTTCCTGAAGATGCTGGACAACTTCATTGATAACTCCCAGTTCATCATCGTGACGCATAACAAGCGCACCATGAGTCGCGCTGACGTCATCTATGGTGTGTCCATGCAGGAGTTCGGCATCAGCAAACCCATTGGCGTGCGGATGACCACGGAAGACACGCGCCCGACGAAGCAGGAGGAACTGCGCTTGGCTGCGGAAGTCGCCGCAGAAGAAGGACACCATGAAACCGAAGAGCAAACGTCATTGCTTGAATTAACAGCCGAGGAATCGGTGCCTGCTCCCACAGAAGAACCCGTGCTTGCCTCATAATCCTCTGCCTGAAGGGCCTTATTGCGGCCTTTCAGGCATAGATTCAGCTTATTTAAATTCTTTACTGCTTATAAATGACGACCACCGACGTGGTCGGCCCAGACGGGGCTGAATCATGCCCAAAGCCCACGGTTTGAAGATGCGAGGCTTCCACCCCTGCTTCGATGAGGTTCTGCCTCACAGCCTGAGCACGGCGTTCAGATAAAGCTCGGGCATAGTCATCAGGCAGATCCGGCGGGGTATAACCAGCAATGAGGTAGCGCGGTTTCGTTTCCTTCCAGCTTTCGGCCATTTGAAGAAGCTGCTTTTTATGGGCACCATTGAGCGCATAATTTGTCCCCCGAAACTCCAGAGCGGGACAGGCTGGTTTCAAGGAAGCCATCATCGGACTGGCGAAGCCATCTTTTGAACCAAGGGCAAAAACGATGTCAGCTTTTTTTTCCTGAAAGGGAGAAGTGACACCACCACAACTGCAAAGCAGGATTGAAGTCAGAAAACTGGTTAGGCAGAGTCTCATCGCATCCATCGGGGTTCAGAAATGGTCCCGTACTGGGTCAATACAGTGCGGCGGACGGACGTGCGCAGATCATGCACATACAGTGTGCCATGCTGAGAGTAACAGAGGTAGCGTCCGTTGGGGCTCCAAGATGGATGCTGAGCACCTTCGGCCTGGATGACCTGCGCTGCACCCTGAGGATATTCCTTGATCACCACCGCCGTTTCTCGACCGATTCGTGTGGTGAAAGCCACATGGCGACCATCCGGAGAGAATTCTGGGTCTGTGCAAAAAGAGTGTCCTGCACGCCACAAGAACAACCGAGCTTCGGACCCATCCTTGTCCGGCACCTCAGCCACATACAATCGTGGCCCCTGGCCCCGATCATCGGCAAAGATCACCTGCTTGCCATCGGGATGCCAGGAAGGGCTGCTCGGGGCACCGATGGTATCGCTGATGCAGCCTGCGGTGTTAGTGCTTAAATCGGTAACAAAAATTTCGGGATTTCCCAAGAAGCTCATAACCAGGGCCAGCTTTTGACCATCGGGAGAAAATGCCGCCCCAAAACTACTGCCGGGGGTATCCGTCACAGTGCGCTCCCAGCCTACACCGAGATCTAAAATTTCAACCACTGGAAAACCTGAGCGATAAGCGGTATAAGCGATGGCACCTCCATCGGGTGACAATGAAGGGGAGACTGCGCCATGCGTATGGCGCGTGATTTGCTGGACCTCTTTTCCCTGAACATCGCAGGTGTAAATCTGCTTCGTACCGGTGCGATCACTGACAAAGACCAACCGACTTGTTGAAAGCCCCGGTTTGCCAGTGGCGGCAAAAATGACATCGTCGGCGAAAGCCCGCAAATTTTCATCCAGTCCAGGTGCTGCATAAGTCCGCTCAAAGACCAATTTACCATCGGCTCGCACCAGGCGCCCCATCACACGTCCACCGACCGATGAGCCTGAAACGACAAAGTCGGCCCCCAGATCCGTGATCTGGAATTCTCGTGAATTGGTCAATTCAGTTAGGAGGGAATTTTTGGCACTTACCCCAGTCGCACCCGAGAACTCCCCCAGCCTCAGCTTATGCTGAGATAGTTTGACTGAAGCCTTTCTGGAAGCAGCAGGTAGCTTCAACCATGACGGCAAAGTCACAGCTTGTGCGGCTGACTGGGTCAGCAAGAGCAAAGCTAAGAGAAATATTCGCTGGCCAGTCATTTACTCAATGTGGAAATTTACTTCCACAGTGTAGCGGTCTTTTGGGAAACTTGAAGGAAGAGACTCGGAAATCTTTTTCAAGGTCTTCGCCGACTGGGTGACCGATTCATCCAGAGCGGAGGCTCCAGATTTTTTAGTCACCTCAGCCTGTAACACCGTTCCATCTCGACCAATGATGAATTGCAAACGAACGTCGCGCTGAAGCACGGGCACCTCCTTCACGGGAGGCGGATTCCAGCTTTGGCTGAGTGCTTGCTCCAGCGCTTTTAAAACTCGATCCATGTTCGCGCCCCCGGTGGCTTGACGCTCTGCCTCTTCTAGCTTCGCCTGTTTGAGGATCTCCATCATGGTGATGGGCGGCCGAGAAGACCTCACCTGAGGCTGTGCATTTGGATCTAACTCCAAGACAGGAGAGAGCGTGATGATCTTACTCGTAGGTCGCGCAACGGTTGCCATACTCCCCTGGGGCGAAACTAGCGGCGTTTCAGCCAGTGTGCTTGTTACGTCTTTGAGCTCGGCAGCTTGTTTGATGGGTGCATTCAAAGAAAGCGCACCTAGTGGAGGCTCGCTTTTCACAGGTAAGCTCGTTATCGGAGCCTGAATCCGCCGAAAATCACCCGGAGAAAACCAATGATGAGCATCTTTAAAAGGTGCCTCAACAGGCAGGATAAAACGAGTAGGTTTAAACAAGGGGAGCACAGTCCAAATGACAACCCCCAATAAAACATGCCCTAAAACGACAGCCACCATCACGGCCCAGACGGGCTCCAAAGGCGGGTGTTGCGACTTAGCTGGCATAAAGGAAAAGGAAGGAATCAGGGTTGGCTACCGTCCAGCACTTCCACCGCCGTGTGCTTAACGCCCACCCGATGCATTTCCTCCATCAGCCGAGCTAAGGAACCCGCCGCAAAATTCGCCGGCATGTGGACAAGAACGCCACAATCCGGCTTTGTTGAGAGTATCTTTTTCAATTCTGGAAGCAGTTGTTCACCCGTGACCTTTTTACCATCCAGTAGAATGGACTGATCTGGCTGAATGCGCAGGTCCACCTTGGCTGTCGGCATCGGATTTTTGATTCCCGGATCTGGAGTCACGGGGACCTTTTCAATCACCTTTTCGCGCCGGAGGAGAGGGACGACTAGAATGACCGCCAGCAAAAGGATCAATACAAGATCCAAAAGAGCAGCTAAGCTTACCTGGCTGACATAAACGGGAAGATGACGCTGAGAGACACGCTTCATGTGGTGGCCAGTTTACCTTCAGATGCCAGGGGCTGATTTGGAGAATGGCTGAATCCTGGCATGGTCGGGGTGCCCATGGCACCTAGACTGGGCAAAGACTCATCAGGACTGCGATGATCCACAAATTGCCGATCCAATACCCCGCTGAGTTCATTGGCGAAGTTATCCAGTCGCACAATCATGGCCCTGATTTTGCCAACTAAAAAGTTGTGAGCGAGGAGGCTGGGGATGGTGACAAACAACGCCAGCAAAGTCGTCAGTAGTGCTGAGCAGATACCCGGGGCTAACTCAGCGATGCCTGCTTCACCCTGGGTTTGAGCAAGAATGGCAAAGACATCCAGCATCCCCCAGACCGTACCGAGCAACCCTAGGAAAGGAGCCACGGCCAACACCGTGGAAATCAAACCTAGACGCACCTCCACACGAGTGGCCGCAGAGACGACGGCTCGCTCCATGGCATTTTGAACAGCTCCCATCTGTGAAGAAGTGATGCGTCCGGCTCCCTGCAGCCGACTGTTAAAAGTTTTGCCAGGTTCCTCTTCTCCAACGAGATAAAAGGCAAGCTCACGACAAGCCTCGTGATACACATGATACATGGGCGAAAGGGCCACGCGCTCGCGGATGAGGTAAAGCGCTAAGGGATGAGCACTTTCCCGAAACTTGCCCATGAACTCATTGTTGGCTGTTGTAGCTTTGCCTAGCAAATGCCACTTGGCTACTAGAACCGTCCAACTGATCATGGAAAGCACAGCCAGCAGACCAGCGATGATTAAGCTGGGGAGGGAGAGACTTTCCAGCCCAAACTGAAGGCCAGAAACCGCAGCGAGAAAGGGCGAATGCATCGGGAACAAAGTTGTGTAGTTAAACGATCTTGAATGTCTGGCGTCAACCTGAGATTTAGCCCGAAGGAAAAACGATTAGCTGCAGATTCTTCGAGATAGAGATCAAATTTGCTTCCTAGAAAGAGCGTTTTCTACGATTTGACGAAGTACTTCCCCTCTGACTTTCCCGAGATCGCTCCGCGGAATCGTCGGGCAAAAGTAGGACTGAGTGATGCGCAGCCAGGGCGGTGATTGCTGGTGAAAAGCCTCCATCAGCTCCTGTGGATCAGGCATTGAAGACTCCACCACCAGGATCAGTTTAGTTTCCGCACGAGCATCTGCCATAGGAAGCAAAACAGGCAAAGAAGCCCACCCTAACTGCCGAGCTACATTTTCCACCTGTTCTTGCAACGGGGCTAGATGAACCAATTCGCCCAAGATTTTGACATACCCGGATTCCCTGCCTTTAAACTCCAGGAACTGGCGAGTGCCGTGCACCCATAGCCGGACTCGATCTCGCGTCTTCAACCCTTCCTTTGGAATGGCCTCCCATCGCCACTCGCCCACTACAGAACGAGACGCATAACCCGAGGCTAAAGCAGGACCTCGTAAAGTTAAGGTATCGGAAGGATCGGTCGTTAGATTCCAATGCGGCAAGACCTCCAAAGATTTCACATCGAATACTGGGCCGAACGAATTGTAGGGCTGGGTGGCGATCTGTGAAAAAGCCTCGGTCATTCCGTAGCTTTGAAAAACTCGCCAGCCTAGCTCCATGGCAGAATCTGCAAGGGTCTGCGACATTCCCCCGCCCCCCACGATTGCAGCGCGAATAGAGTCTGGGCACGTCACATGAGTCTGCACTAGATCATGCACCTGGGTGGGGACGAGTGAGACCAGCGTGATGTTCTCTTTCTCACACAAATTGGCGAACTCTTGCGGATTCCACCTTGCCGAAGTTTGCGTGACGCGGCTGCCACTGAGGTGCGCCCGAGCCAGGATGGAAAAACCACCCACATGATGCAAAGGCAGAGCGATGAGCCAGTGATCCCCCTTCGTGACTTCGAAATGGGCATTCACCGCCGCTGCTGAAATCAAAGCCGCTCTTTTGGTTAGTCCTACCCACTTAGGCGTACCCTCACTGCCAGAGGTTTGGAAAAGGCAAAGCCCCTGCAAGCCCTGCCTTTTTAAAAAATCATCCACCCCTTCCGCTGACTCAGGCTGGGCTGGATTGATGGCCAGATGGTTATCGGCACTGTCCCATTGGATGTTCATGATGTGTTTCTGGAGCCTACCCATCTACTTCAAAGGCCGCCAGGGCAGTTTTTTCAAGACATCGCCAAAACCCAGTCCACCGCCACTAAGGTCAGGCGTCATCCATCCCCCAAGGACCTGGATGCGCTCAAAAAAACCATCCGGCTCGAACAAATGCTGAGTGCTCAGACCACATAGCCCAACCCGTTCGCCAATCTCCTTTTGCGCTACGGCAGCTTCATAAGCAGCAAACATTTGTCCCAGTCCATGATCCATGGCGGAGGTGAGGATCAAAGGTTTTTCGGGATGTCTTTCAGCCACACTGCGCCAATCCCGCCGGGCTGGTTTGACGACCACCGCTTCAAAGCCTTCGGAGCCATCACGCCAGCCTTTATCTAACGCCAATTTCACCCCCCAGCGCGACTGAGCCCCAGCCCACAGAGCCGCATCGTATGGAAAAGGATCCTCCACAAAATCCATTTGGCGGTAAACTCGCAGAGGCATGAATTCGATGAACTTCTGAAATGACTCCGCGTCTAGGCATCCGTTAAAATCGACCCGGAATCGCAAATTCTGCCCGCCAGACATGCGCGCGCAATTTTCCAGAAAACGCGTGGTTTCACCATAATTCGCGTAGCCCTTGGCCTTAATCGCAAGCCATCCTTCCTCCATCACTCGCTCGAACTGAGGGCGAGTGTCCTGGGCAAAACTCCAGGAGTAGTGACTTCGAGGGATGTCCAACCCCTCAAAAAGACTCACCCCGGCTTCGCGGGCAGCCCCATCTAGAGCGGCACAGCGCAAGGCCATGGCGGTGACCGGAGTCGTGACTCCATCTGCTAAAAGGCGCAATTGTTCCTCCACAGGGGCATCCCCAAATTCAGGCCATGGATGCACGCAACCGTAGCCTTCACCAACTCGCAATAAAGCCCCGGGAAAGACCCGGCGGTGGGAGGCTGAATTCAGTGCTACCCCACTGCGCAGCAGGTATTCGTAAATGAAGATGGGTTGGAGATCAGGACTCAAAGGTGCGTCAAGTGTGTTCGAGATACGCCCCAGCAGAACAACGCGGCGAAAAGCAATAACTGCATGCCACTCAATGCAAGAAGTCGATTGTAAGCTGGACCAGGAGGTAAAACCCAAATTTTCAAAATCAGAAACAAGCCCACAGGGACCACCGCCAGCGGCACCGTTAATGCCCGGGGAAAATCATTTTCCCACCAATATAAACCCGCCAAATGAGCCAGGATGATCAACGCCGTAATTTCTACTCGTGCAAAAGTCACTCCAAACCGGACTGCCAAAGTGCGCTTTCCCGTGGTTCGATCCTCCGCCTGATCCCGCAGATTATTGATGGCAATCAAAACCGTGGAGAGGCAGCCAATCTGAAATCCGGCCACTAGTCCAGCCACCAGCCACTCCCCAGACTGGACAAAAGCGGAGCCTAAAACGGCCACAAAACCAAAAAACAAGATCACAAACAACTCGCCCAACCCGCGGTAGGCCAGAGGCATGGGCCCACCCGTGTAGCCGTAGCAAAAATACAGTGACGGGACACCGATCACCACAATGGCCCAGCCGCGCGCCTGAATCAGCGGAAGAGACAGCAGTACCGCTACGCCTAGCATGCCCCAGGCGGCTGTCATGACGGTGCGGGGAGACATCACCCCAGCCGCCGTAATGCGGCGTGGGCCCACTCGAGCCTGAGTATCTGCCCCCTTCATAAAATCCAGGGCATCATTGAACCAATTCGTCGCAACTTGCAGCGCAATCGTGCTACCCAACGTGCAGAGGAGAAGCCAGGTGCTCCACTGCCCACTGATTTTCCACCCGAGAACAGAACCCACCACCACAGGGGCAATCGCAGCCCCTAGAGTTTTAGGGCGAGCAGCGGCAATCCAGTCAAAAAGCATGAGGTAAATAATACGGGGTCAAAAAATCAACGTCTCCATCAAGAGACTGGGTCAGCTTGATTTCAACTCGGAACGTAGAACCCTATGAAAGGCGAAAGAAATCTCTCGCATCCGCCGCCAGCCGCTTTTAACTGCCACTGTGTGAGCACCCCTGTGCCATCACCCCCCTGATTTAAAGGCTATGTCTTCCCTCCAGGCCATCCGCGACGCTCTTGAGCAGTCGCCAGACAATGTTTCTCTACTTCTACTCTTCGGCCGTGCGTGCATGGACTTGTTGCAGTTAGAAGATGCCCGTGAGGCATTCGAACGTGTGCTGGCGATTGATCCTGACCATACCGACGCCCAGTTGGGAGTCGCTCGAGTGCTTTTCATGGAAGGTGATGCCTCCGGAGCCGCTGTACGTGCTGAGCGCGTCCTGTTGCAGGAACCTGATAACGCCTCAGCGCACTTGCTCCTGAGTCGAGTTCACTTGAGCGAGAATGATCGCGCCAAAGCCATCGAGCATTTTGACCGTGCTGCCCAGATTGATGGGACGATGAGCGATCCTGCGCTTGAACGCGAGCTGGGCCGCACCGCTCGTGACGCTCGCCGCACATCCCCCGCCCCATCCACACCGGAGCCCCCGACCAGTGGTAATGACACTCTCGAAGAAGGAGAATCCTCCCAGGAATTCTACGATGATCCGTTTGATGAGCCGCCCTATGACTGGCGGCCAGAGACATTCTTTACGCCGGGAGATCCAAATCGCTTTGAGACCACCTTTGCCGATGTCGGTGGCATGGATGAGCTCAAAGAAGAGATCCGTTTGAAGATCATTTATCCGCTTCAATATCCGGATCTTTACAAAGCCTACGGTCGCCGCACCGGAGGTGGTATCCTCATTTACGGCCCTCCTGGCTGTGGTAAAACACTCGTTCTGCGCGCTGTCGCGGGGGAAGTCCCGTGCAATTACCTTTCGGTAGGTCTGCATGAGATCTTTGATCCCTACTTCGGTAGCACTGAGCGGAATCTGCATCAGATCTTCGAAACCGCCCGTGCAAATGCTCCATGCGTGCTCGTTTTCGATGACCTAGATTCCCTGGCTCAAGACCGCCGCAACGTGCGCGAAAGCCAACTTCGGAATTTGGTGAATCAGTTCCTCCATGAACTCGACGGTTTGCGTGAGAATCAACGGGTGCTCGTCATTGGTGCCACAAATCAGCCGTGGTCGCTAGACCCTGCTTTCCGCCGTCCAGGTCGTTTTGACCAGGCCATCTTCGTTCAGCCCCCAGATGCGGGCGCGCGGGCGCAGATCATCACGCTTTTGGCCAAAGACAAACCCATCTCCAACTTGAATGTGGATGCTTTGGTCGAGGCCACGGTCGGTTTCTCTGGGGCAGATCTGGGATGGGTTTTTGACCGTGCGGCAGAACTCGCCCTTTCGGCAGCCATTCATACTGGACAGGCAGTCCCCATCACCATGGAATTGCTCCTGAAGGTCGCCAATAGCCACACACCAAGCACCCAAAGCTGGTTTGAAGGAGTGCGTGACCATGCCCAGCAAGCGGCACCTGACGGCTTCTTCAACGAAGTGCGTAAATTCCTGAACGCGCCGTCTTCCAAAGAACGGTAATTTGTTCCTTCCTAGGGGTCGCCTCGAAAAATCAAACCAGTTCGCCGTCCATAAAACGGCGAGCTTGCTCCACCCAACGCTCGCGCTCAATGCGATCCTTGAAGGCGAGACGGCGGGAAAACTCACGGACATGAGAGTGGTTCCAGCTAGCGATTTGCTGAAACCGATAGATGCCAAGTTCTTGCAGCCGATTTTGTAACGTCGGCGAGATGCCTTGAAGACGGGTCAAATTATCCACGTCGGCAGGACGTTCTTTGAAAATCAATCCTAGAACAGGATCATTCTCTGGAATGACGGAAGGTGGAGCGGAAACAGGGGCCGTGATCGCGGTGGAATCAGGATTCAGAATGAAACTCAGGGCAGAGATTGGCGTACCCTCGGTGGACTCAGCATCTTCTGGCGACATTGAATCAGCAGTGTCGGGATCTTCCTCTGGTAGGAGGAAAGAAAAGGGCTCCACCGCCTGCTCTTCCTGAGTAGAAGCAGGAGAGTCAGCGATGGACTTCAAACGCAGGCGGGATCGAAAAATGGGAACTTCACCAACCGGGCTGCGTTCAGGCCGAAGCGTTTCTGGAAGATCGGGAATGGAAGGAATCGCCAATTTAGGCTCTGTGACAGGATCAGGCGGGAGCGTCGCAGCCATGCCAACACTGCTACGCTGTTCGGGAAAAATATCACTGACGCTGGGCAAAACCTCAGTGAGCAGAGCTGTAGGGACCACTGCGGGCAAGGCCCCAGTCACAGGTCGCACAGCCTGTTCTGCCAGCTTTCGTTTGAGCCCCGCCATCTCTTCCCTCAGCAGATTGGACTCTTCTTGCAATCGCTGATTCTGCCTCCGATAACGCCCCCATGTGAGAGCACCAAACCAAAGTCCCAGAAGAAAAAAAAGGCACCCAATCCCTGCCACAAAGACCCCACTATGCAGTAAAAAATACAGCAAAGGGCCGGATTCGAGGGAAGTGAACTCGTACTTCATATCAAAGGATCAGCGCAGCAAAATCTCGACACTGTCAATCTGCGCAGGAGCGCCTGCTGTGCCAGCAGGGACTGAATCAAACGCCATTGTTTTCACATCCCGCGCAGGAAGCCCCTGCTCAATCAAAAAAGCATGCACTTGCTCCGCTCTGGCTAGAGCCAGAGCCTTATCTTGCGATGAGTTTTCCCCAGGAACAGCATGACCACCTATCACGAAACGGGCGGCCGGGCCTGCTGTCAGTAAAAGCGGCGTCAAAGCGGCCAACCTCGTTTGCTGCTCTGCGGTTAGCGTAGCGCTGCCAGGGGAAAAGGATATGTATTGCCCGGCTAAAACCTCCTGGAGAGTCGTCACTTGATCCACCTGAAGTGGGCTTTGGGGTCGGTAATCTGGCAGGTGATATTCGGAAGGATAAAAAGTTAAATTTAAAACGACCTTTTTCCCACCTGTGACAGGTCGCAGCAGGGCCAACCATTCACTTTCCAAAGTGCGCGTGGCCGCAGCCTCTAGCAAAGGTTCTCCCTCATCATTGATTAAAATGCGGCGAGGGGAAGCCCCCTGAAAAAAGCGTGTTACCAGAGGCAGCAGCAATGCAGGATCTGAAAAGGTGGCAGACAGAGTATGCGTGCTCTCCAAAAGCTCCTCCATTTTCATCTCTGGGAAATTCGCCACCAAGGCCGCCCTCAGCCCATTGGCGGATAAGATCCCCTTTGCCATCAACCCGTTAGGATCACGGATCATTTCCAACCATGGTGCCACCCTGAGTTTTTCAATGATGGGTCCCAAAAGCCGACTATCTACGGTGAGAGGTCCCTTTTCCCCCTCTGGCCAACGGACCTGAGCATCATGCTGCAAGCCCCCCGTCTGGAGTTCCAAGTCAGGGCGTAATTTGCGCAGCAGTTGCTGAACTTGAAGAATATTGTCAGCCTCGGGCAACCAGCCGTCTAGAAATAAAGTGCCTCCCTCTAAACGGGCACGCAGGTTGGCAGGGATCCCTAATTCATCTGACACTACCCTCACCGGCCCTAGCGAAGCCAAAGCAGCCCTGGCTTTTTCGAGAGAGGCCAGATCCGCGGCATTTCCAGCCACTCTCAGGTCCAAATATCGCAAGTCAGCTACAGCCGCGCGGATGCCGTTTTCCTGCATCGCGGCCATGGCGTGCGTCCGCAGGTGAGGAAGTTGCCTTTCGGTAAAAATCCAGCCATGCAGGATCATCGCCAGCGGCAGTAATGCCAGCGTGATCAATAAGACAGAGAAACGCATGGAGGCAGGCGGACCAGGGATGAACGATATTGACACGGCAGAGGCCCAACGGATACTCCGCCGCCTTTTGCACCCGACAACCTACGGAGGTCTGGCGCAACGCTGCAAGAACTATTCCCAAACGCCTACTTATCTCATGTCAGTCATTATCGCTGGAACCGTCGCCCTGGACAATGTCAAGACCCCTCAAGATGCCCAGGAGAACCTGCTCGGCGGCTCTGCCTCCTACGCAGCTCTGGCAGCCAGCATTTTCACCCCCGAGGTTCACCTTGTCGGCATCATCGGTCATGATTTCCCGCAGGGCCATCTTGACCTTCTGAGCAGCAAAGGCATCACCCTGGATGGCCTGGAGCGCAGCACAGGTGCCTCCTTCACTTGGAGTGGCGAGTATCATGATGACATGAACAGCCGCACCACCCACAATGTGGCGATCAACGTCCTGGAGCATTGGACTCCCAAGCTCTCCACCGCAGGTGCCGCTGCCAAGATCGCCGTTTTGGCGAACATGAGCCCAGACAATCAGATGCAGACCCTGGAACAGTGCACTGGAGCCGATTTTATCACGGCAGATACGATGGATCTCTGGATCAGCATCGCCAATGAGCGCCTGCATGACGTCCTCAAAAAAATCGACCTCCTCGTCATCAATGACGGCGAAGCCAAAGAATTCGCCGGCACAACCAACCTGGTTGAAGCAGGCCGCCGCCTCCAGGCCAAGGGCCCGCGTTTTGTCATCGTCAAGCGCGGTGAACACGGCAGCTTCTTGTTTGGCGAAAACACGGAAGATTTCTTTGCTTGCTCGGCCTACCCCCTCGACTCCGTTTTTGACCCCACAGGTGCCGGTGATTCCTTCCTCGGCGGACTTGCGGGTTGGCTCTCCGCCAACGGCAAAACCAAGCCGACTTTTGAAGATCTCAAGACCGCCGTCGTCCACGGGAGCGTTACCGCCAGCTACACCTGTGAAGCCTTCAGCACACACAAGTTGCAGACGGTGACCCAGGCTGATGTGGCTGCACGTTTGAAACAGCTCAAGAGCTACACAGACTTTGTGGCTTAACCAAGTCTGCCGTTGCTAGCGGTGGGTGGCAGTCGTTTGGTTTGTGTTAACCATTGCCATCCACTGCAACCATCCACCGTGCTAACTACCGTAAACTTCCCTCTCTATGTGGCAGACCATCCAGACCTTTCAGGACATCAAGCTTGAGAAAACCGCTGACGGCATCGGCAAACTCACCATCAATCGGCCCGAAGTACGCAATGCCTTCCGCCCGCAGACGGTGAAGGAGATGCTCATCGCGCTGGACATCCTTCATGAAGATCGGGAAGTTGGGGTGATCATCCTCTGTGGTGAAGGGCCACTGGCTTTCTGCTCAGGTGGAGATCAAAAAGTCCGTGGAGATGCAGGCTACATCGGTGACGATGGCGTACCTCGCCTGAATATTCTTGATGTCCAACGCAAGATCCGCACGCTGCCAAAACCTGTCGTCGCTATGGTGGCAGGATATGCCATCGGCGGTGGCCACGTCCTGCATGTCGTCTGTGATCTCACCATCGCCGCAGACAATGCCCGCTTCGGTCAAACAGGACCTAAGGTGGGCTCGTTCGATGGCGGGCTTGGCTCCAGTTACCTAGCACGGATCGTCGGTCAAAAGAAGGCTCGTGAGATCTGGTATCTCTGTCGCCAATATGATGCCCAGCAGGCGCTGGACATGGGCCTCGTCAATACGGTGGTGCCGCTGGCTCAACTGGAAGAAGAGACCCTGAAATGGTGCCGTGAAATGCTGGGTCACAGTCCACTCGCGCTACGCTGCCTTAAAGCTTCTCTCAATGCCGACTGCGATGGCCAAATGGGCCTTCTCGATCTCGCCGGCAATGCAACGCTGCTGTATTACATGAGCGAGGAAGCAAAAGAAGGTAAAAACGCTTTCGTGGAAAAGCGGAAGCCTGACTTCGACAAATTTCCGCGTCTTCCTTAACGTTCCCTCACCTATTTCACAAAGCGACGACTGGCCCTCTCCAGAGTCCGTCGTTCATCGTTGGTTAGGCTTCCCATGCCGTGATCGTTGATCTTGTCTAAGATGGGGTCAATCTCGTCCTTCATAAGATTAAGCAGGGGATCATTGCGTGGATTTTCCTTTCGGACGGCCTCCAGGTCCACATCCACCACCGGAAGTCTGGGCCGCCTCGCGCTCACCATCTGTGGCTGCCTTCTTAAACTGGAACCCGAACTATGCAGCAGATGAGCAGGTACACCCCCGTATCCAAGAGAACGTGCAAAATACCAGCCCGCCAAGCCCCCTCCTAGATGCGCAAAGCAGTCCCCTGCCCCTCGTGGCACCCAGCTAGGTAGCACCCCAAAGAGTGAAAGCCCCCCGACAAGGGCATAACCTCCCAAGACGAACCGCAAAAAAGTCCATAAACTCACCGAAAACACTGGCACCTCCTCTTCCGGCATGGCCACTGCATAGGCCAATAAAACCCCGAGAGACGAAGCTGTGGCCCCCATCAAAATAACAGAAGTGGACTTCAAAAGATAAGCGAAAATAGCCATTTGGACAGCGGCCCCTACGACTCCAGCCAAAAGGTAAATGATCACCAAACTTCGACTGCCAAACAAGACTTGTACACGCCGTCCTGCAGTCCAGAAAAGCAGCATGGTCCCCAAAAACGACCACCAACCATCGTGAACGAACATGAAGGTGAGCGGGGTCCAAAAGCGCCCCAAAGTTAACGCCTCTACACTGATGCCGCCCCAGGGCCGGATCAACTCCCCCGTTAAAACATCTCGAACCCAGGCCTCATGCAAACCCCACTGGAGAAAGAATACGGCCACATTGACAGCGAAGATCACATGGAACGCCGTCCAGCCCTTCAGCCATTCGCCGAAATGCGGAGGTCTGCGGCGCATGTAATCGCGTTCATCAAGTGACATGGACGGAAGAAGTATGATCAGTTTGGAGTAAAATCCTGGATCAGTGAAGAGACGTGATTCAAACTCAGACCTGACAACCATTCATTTTACCGCAAATGCTGCTCCGCGTCCATCCCGCTGATGATCTCATCGTCGCCCTTCATGATTTACCCGCAGGTAAGACCGCTGTACTTGAGGGGCAGCCATGGACTTTGAAAGAACCCATCCAGGCCAAACATAAATTTGCCGCACGAGACTTTGTCGCCGGCGATTTAGCCACCATGTACGGAGTCACCGTGGGGAGAGCCACTCAGAACATTTCCGCAGGGGCACTTGTACACACGCATAACCTCAAGCATGAGGCCGCAGCTTTTTCTGGGAAAAAGCAGCACATGGCTTGGTCGGCACCGGATGTATCCCGCTGGAAGAACCGCACTTTTCAGGGATACAAACGCCATCATGGCCCAGCGGGAACGGCCAATCACTGGCTGGTCATCCCTCTGGTTTTTTGTGAAAACAGGAATCTCGCTTTCATGCGCGAGGCTCTCACTCGTGCTTTAGGTTATGCTCAGAGCTCCCCCTATGAACGATATGCCCAGCGATTGGCTGACGGTTATCGGAATGGCCAAGATCTAACGTCTTTAGCATCACTGGAATTGGACGCTCTGGCTTCGCCGCTTCCTCTATTTCCTAACGTGAGTGGCATCAAGTTTTTGGAGCATGGCCTCGGCTGTGGCGGGACACGCCAAGATGCCATCGCACTCTGCAACTTGCTGGCAGGTTACATCGCCTCTCCCAATGTCGCAGGTGCCACGATTTTGAGCCTGGGCTGCCAACATGCCCAGGTCAGTCTTTTACAGGAATCTCTTTCCACGCTCTATCCTCATTACAATAAGCCCTTGCACATCTTTGAGCAGCAGAAAAGCAACTCGGAGCGGGACATGATGGCACGTGCCATTCGCACCACGTTTGAAGGTGTGGCTCTGGCCAATGAGCAGAGCCGTGAGCCATGCCCGCTTTCGGATCTCATCGTTGGCGTGGAATGCGGAGGCTCAGATGGCTTCTCAGGCATTTCAGCAAATCCCGCCATCGGTCATACGGCAGATCTTTTGGCGGCACTTGGCGGTGCCCCGGTGCTCTCTGAATTTCCTGAATTATGTGGGGTAGAGCAAAGTCTCTGTGACCGCTGTGTCACGCCAGAGTTGGCGGATCGTTTTGTACATCTGATGCGCACTTATGAAGGTGCTGCCCAGGCCTGTGGCTCAGGCTTTGATGCCAATCCATCCCCAGGAAACATCCGTGATGGCTTGATCACCGATGCCATCAAATCCGCAGGTGCCGCGAAAAAAGGCGGCACCTCTTCCGTTGTGGATGTGCTGGATTATGGGGAACCCATCCGCAAACATGGCGGTCTCACGCTCTACTGCACTCCAGGAAACGATGTCGAGTCCACCACCGCTTTAGCAGGTGCAGGCTGCAACCTCATGCTCTTTTCCACCGGCCTCGGCACCCCCACGGGTAATCCCATCTGCCCGACTCTGAAGATCTCCACCAATAGCACCTTGATGAAACGCATGAGCGATATCTTGGACTTTGATACTGGCGCCATCATCAGTGGGGAACAAAGCGTGGAGCAGATGGGGGAAAGCCTGCTGGAACTTTGCATCGCCACGGCCAGTGGCACCTACATTCCTAAAGCGGTGGCACTGGGGCAGGACGACTTTTTACCGTGGAAACGCGGCGTCTCACTATAACTGCACAGGAGTTGCGATCCTTGTGCAAGAAAACCGACAAGATCAAAGTCGTCCCTGCCTAAGGTTTATTCGATCCCTACTGGCGGGCCCAAGCCACGGGGGCCGGCCGTTTCTTCGTAGCGGGATGTCGCCGCATTCCAGCTCGTGCGGCTGGGGTAAGGGTAGAGCGGCATTTCCCATTCGACTTTGCCTTTGCCATTTTCCGTGGCATGACGACCTAACAAAGAATGGGGAACGATTCCTTGTTCACGCCAGGCCCGGACGGCCTCCAGCAGATTGGGAGGTTGATTGATCCCAGGTCCGCCGCCATGAGCGAGGCCGGGGACAATGTAAAAATGGAAAAACGAACGCGCTTTTTCCACACTGCCAAAGTGGCCGATCACGCGTTCGTAGTAATCTACGGAGGCATGGTAAGGCACGACAGAATCAGCGGTACCGAGAGTCATGATGAGCTTGCCCCCGCGCTTCTCAAAGGCGCTGAGATCGGGATTCTCGGCATTCAAATATGGAGCAAGTTTGGCCGTGTAGGTATCCATGTCCGCACCAAAATTGATCGCCTCCATTTTCTTGTCAGCACCAAAGACCCATTTAAAAAGATACAGGTGCCCATGCGCGGCATCGATGGAACTACCGAGGGGGATGCCATTAAAAATGCGCTCACCCGTCACCGCATGGCGGGGGCCATTGAAAAGCTTTCTCAGCGCAGCAGCGTGATCATCGGTCAGGGTGGTATCCTTTCTCCTTGCCAGTGCAATGACGGCCTCAATGTCCTGTGGCGTGCAACCAGGATCCGAGACGAACTTCCCTGCCGCTACAGGGACTTCGCGAGAGGCCATGACTTCATTGGCAGCGGCGATGACAATCGCGTCTTGCTCCTTCGTAAACGGGCATTGTTTGAGAATCTGTTCATTCCACAGGAAGTAAGCATGCAGCGGCGTGCGACAATGCGCGGGGACGGCAGCAGCGATGCCATCGTAATCCTCTGGGTAACGTTGTGCCTCTTGAAGCGCTTGCTGACCACCGGTTGAGCCACCACTAAAATATGAATACTCTGGCTCCCGACCGTAATGCGCATGCACGATCTGTTTGGCAACAACCGTCATGAGGTGGGTGGCGCGATAACCGAAGTCTTTCCACACCTCTGGATTGCCAATCCCTGAGTCAGGATTGGGCGCGGTTCCCATATCCGTCGTTGCCGCAGCGTAACCTTGCGCGCTCGCGGACGCTAGGCCCCCGGGATTGATCTTGCCCGCCGCGCCGCCATTGCCTAGCCCGAGAAAGCGCGCGTTCCACTTGTCTGCATCGGGCAACCAAACCTCGACATGAATGTTTGATCCTTTGGCCGGATTGAGCACCAGTTTGACGACGGTTCGCGTCCCTGAGTCATCACGCTGCACGGTGGTGATTGTGCCGGTGTCGATCTTCAGCGTGCGTAAAAGGGTTAGCTTTTCATGAGGCTGTTGAGGAACTTCGCCTGAGGCAATAAAACCACTGAGCAGCGCGGCTAGGCCGAGATAGAAGAACTTTTTCGTCATGTACAAGTTCAAAGCATGAGGCAGTCTCTAGGGTTAGTTCAAGCTCCGTTTCATCTCTCCTTCCGAATGACTGCCGCCTCATGACCCCGCTCAACGAAATGAAGTTCATTTGACCATCAAAGTGACTTTACAGGGTCGAAACTGTCTCCATTCATGACCCCTCCGTTTCAGCCAAACATTCGATGACCACGAAGCTCGACCCTAAGTTTACCTCACTTCTCAGCGACACCGCCACCCGTCTGGACTCGCTAGAACTTTTGCCCCGGGTGACAGCGGAGGCCGCCGAGACGCTGAAAGAAACAGCCATGGATCTTGCTCGGCAGTTGCGTGAGTTTGCCACCCAGCTAGCCGAGGCCCAAGAGGCCAAATTCGCTGCCGATGTGGCCGCGAAAGAAGCCGTGATCCTCGCGCGTGAACAAGCGATTGCCGAAAAAGCCGCAGCTAAAGAAGCCGAAAAGGCACGCATCGCCGCAGAGAAAGAGGCAGCTCGAGTAGCCAAGGAACAGGCAGCCGCTGAAAAAGCTGCCCAGAGAGACCGTCTCCAGGTCGAGAAGGAAGCTGCGAAACTCGCCCGCGAACAGGAAGCGGCTGAAAAGGCTGCTGAGAAAGCTCGTCTCCAGGCCGAGAAGGAAGCTGCGAAACTCGCCCGTGAACGGGAAGCGGCTGAAAAGGCTGCTGAGAGAGCCCATCTGCAGGCCGAGAAGGAAGCTGCGAAACTCGCCCGTGAACAGGAAGCGGCTGAAAAGGCCGCCGAGAAAGCTCGTCTCCAGGCCGAGAAGGAAGCTGCGAAACTCGCCCGTGAACAGGAAGCGGCTGAAAAGGCTGCTGAGAGAGCCCGTCTGCAGGCCGAGAAGGAAGCTGCGAAACTCGCCCGTGAACAGGAAGCGGCTGAAAAGGCCGCCGAGAAAGCTCGTCTCCAGGCCGAGAAGGAAGCTG